>JAJXYR010000224.1 GCA_021780475.1 Pseudomonadota bacterium | reverse complement strand
CGTCCTGTCGTAGCTTCACCGGAAAATTGGCGGCTCGGTGGTTCGCGGATTTCCTGAGGACGGTACTTTTGATTGCCACGATCTGATGCTCTCCCCAAAGTCCCTGTTAAGTCCTGCCGCACCATGACGTGGCGGCCGTAGATTCCTTTTTTCGGATTGAGAACGACGCGTTCACGCTCGAGCGGCGCCAAACATCTCCCTGCCAGTCCCGGAGCTTGATACCGCGCCGGCACGCGTTCCGCGGTGCATCCAGATGTCGAGAATCCGTCCGATCGAGCGCCGCCATGGGATATTGGCTCATCTACGTTATTTGTATAGTGTAATTCGAGAACTTTTTAGATGCTAGTTCCTCCATGGTTACTAGCTCCGCTGCGAGTCGCTCCGGCTTCGCAGCCACCGGGCCACGGCGGACACCGACGTGCAGGCTCATGGCCCGCCACCCTCCGGGCCCTCGAGTCGGAGCCGATCAAATCGACAACACAGGTCCCGACGACAAGCTCCTTTCGTCGAGAGATTGATCGGGACGGTGCGACGTAATTACCTGGACCAAGCGCCTTTCGGCAATTGGATCGACCTTCGCAGGAAGTTCGAAGGAACCTTGCCTGTCACATTGACACGGGGGGGGGGCTCCGAGCGGCGCGGCTGAACGACCTCCACCCTCGCTGCCAGACGTTGCGCCTAACGCCGGACCGCGACGACCTCGAGGTACTCGCCTGGGACGACCAGGGAAGCTGTCGAACGATTGCGTTCGCGCAGCAGCTGGAGCAAATCCTCATGAAGCGCGGCAGCGCCCCGAGGCGGCAGCGCCTCGAACGCCTTGTGCACGGGTCCGTACCAGGTCCTGAAGAATTCGACGAAGTGTTCGGGCGAGCGGTATCGGAAATTGAACATACGGCGCGTGATGGCGAGGCTATCGATAGCCTCGCCAAATAGCTTGCGGAGATGACTCTCCGTTCCCCATAGCGACGGCGACTGCACGCCGGGGGCGGGCGGCACGTGTTTTCCCAAGATCTTGAACATTTGCCCGATGAACCCTTCCGGGGTCCAGTTGGCGAGACCGATGCGACCGCCGGGGCGGCAGACGCGGGCGATTTCACCGGCGGAGCGCGCATGGTCCGGGGCGAACATCACGCCAAAGGTCGACAGCACGACATCGAAGGAACGGTCGGCGAATGGCAGTGCCTCCGCGTCGGCATGCTCGAAGCGTATCTTGAGTCCCTCGGCTCCGGCTCGCGCGGCGCCCTGCCGAAGCAGCGCATCGACATAGTCGGAGGACGTCACCGCTGCACCGCGTCGTGCCGCGGCAAGGGTGGCATTGCCGTTTCCGGCGGCAACATCCAGCACCCGTTCGTCCCAATTGATATCGCAGGTCTCGGCCAGTTGCTCCCCCACGATTTGCAGAGTGACCCCCACCACGGCATAGTTTCCACTCGACCAAGCGCCTTGCTGGCGCACCTTGATGGCCTCGAGATCGAATGCTGTGCTCATCGCCCACCTCCTTAGTCGTAGGAACCGATTGTATGCCGGCCGACCGCACCGATCATGACCCGCCGTCCTGCACGACTAGCCGAGCGTCCGGCGCTGGCCGACGGCGCGCCTGAGTACCGGAGGAGCGGCGCATGGCCAAGAGTGAGACTGCATCGGCCCTCGAGCGGGTCAGGGCCATTTACGAACGCCGGCCCGGCTCCGCGGTGCACGCGGACTCGCCTGCCACCGCGATTTGGCAGCAAGGCCTGCGCGTCGTGACCACCCATCCGAGCGGTCGATCGGTGATCTCCGACATGCCGGTCGAGTTTGGCGGCACCGGCACCGAGATCACACCCGGCTGGTACTCGCGTGCTGGGGCTGCCGCGTGTGCAGCGACCTGCATCGCGATCGCAGCCGAACTGCGCGGCGTGACTCTCCGCGTGCTCGAGGTCACGGCGGAGAGTCGCTCCGACGGGCGTGGCGTCCTTGGGATGCACGAAGCGGACGGTCACCCCGTCGACGCCGCACCTACGGTTCTTCGCCTACGGGTCAAGCTCGCTGGAAACGCGGAAGGCGCCGTACTCGAAGATCTAGCCCGGCAGGGCTGCGGTTGTTCGCCCGTCGCACGAGCGCTTGCTCGCAAGAACGAGATCGGGCTCGAGATCGTGGTCGCGCGCTAATGGACGCGCTCTCGCAGACTCTGGATGTCGTGCGCATGACCGGTGCCATTTTTATCAATGCCCGGTTCACGGCACCTTGGTGTTATCGGTCGCCGAGCGCCGCGTCGGCCGCAAGGATCCTGGAGCCATCCGCCGAACGCGTGGTCATTTTTCACTTCATTCCCGAAGGAGAGTGCTTCGTCGAGATGGCGGACGGATCGGTAACCCATCTGCGGGCGGGAGACGTGGCGATCTTTCCGAGTGGTGAGGCGCACCGCATGAGCTCCCAGCCCGGTCTTCCCGCCGTATCCCCCACCCGGCCATTGGAGGAAATCCTGACGCGCCGTCCGACGCGGCTCACCTATGGCGGCGGCGGTGCCGCAACCCGCGTGATCTGCGGCTACATGGCTTGCGATGAGCGGTTGGGACGAATGTTGCTCGGGGGGCTTCCCTCCCCGATCCAGGTCAACGTGCGGGATTCCCGTTGCGGCGGCTGGCTCGAATCTTCGCTGGATTATGCTTTACAGGAAGCCCGCTCACCCCACCCCGGAGCGAACGCCGTGCTCTGCAAGCTTGCGGAGGTGCTCTTCATCGAGGTATTGCGCCTCTTTACGCAGGGAAGCCCGAAGTCGCAGCGCGGTTGGCTCGCTGGTGTCAATGACCGCGTCGTCGGCGCTGCGCTCAGGGAAATACACGCGGCGCCCGCCGAGCCCTGGACGTTGGAAGACCTGGCGCATCGCGTCGGCAGTTCGCGCTCCGTACTCGCGGAGCGATTCCTGGAACTCGTCGGCACAACACCGATGCAATACCTCACGCAGTGGCGCATGCTGCTTGCCGCCAATTTTTTGAGCCGAAGCCAAGCACCGCTTTCATCGATCGCAGCCCAAGTCGGCTATGGGACCGACACCGCGTTCAGCCGCGCGTTTCGGCGCGAATTCGGCACTCCACCGGCCACTTGGCGGCGGGGTAAGACCACGGGGCGCGGCATCTCGTAGACGACTCGTTGCCGCTCCTTGCCTCAGACGCATTCACCCGCAGCTATCCCGCGCCGGCCGTCCGACTTTCGCCGAGGGCTTCGTCGAGCGCTTGGATGACGAGACCGGCCTGATCCTCCGAGAGCACCAATGGCGGGCGGATCTTCAACACGTTGTGACCCATTGCACACGCACTGATCAGCACGCCCTTGTCGCGCATACGATTGACGACCTGACTGGTGAGCGTGCGATCCGGTGACCGCGACGCCCGGTCGGCAACGAGCTCGACCCCGACAAAAAGCCCTGCGCCACGTACATCGCCGATGGCCTCGTGCCGACCGGCGAGAGCGGCGATTCCATCGCGCAGAATCGCCCCGACTCTGCCGGCGTTATGCACCAGCCGGCCTTGCTCGATCGTATTCAACACCGCAAGCGCCGCTGCGCAGGAGACGGTATTGCCTGCAAAGGTGTTGAAGTAACGCGAGTGCTTCCCGAATTCCGCCAGAACGTCGGCCGTGGCGAGCAGGCCCGCGATCGGCTGGCCGTTTCCCATTGGTTTTCCCATCGTAACGATGTCGGGAAGAACACCGTGACGCTGGAAACCCCAAAGATATTTGCCGGTGCGGCCAAAACCGGGTTGGACCTCATCCGCGATGAACAGGCCACCGGCCCGCTTGATTGCGTCGGCCGCGCCTCGCAGCAAGCCTTCTGGTCCAGGCAGGATGCCGTCGCTGGTGAACAGCGAATCAACGATCAGCGCGGCCGGCTTGATGCCGTGACGCCGCAGGTCGGCGATGGCCGCTTCGACGTCGCTTGCGAAGCGCCCGGCCAGGTCGCAGCCCTCGGCATGATACAGGCGCGGAGCGGGAACCAGGCGCACGTGTGCGCCGAGATCGACCGTCACGCCCAGAGACGGCGAGAATTTAGACACGGTGTCGGTGATGCCGTGGTAGGCGGTATCGGTGACGATCACGCCGGTGCCACCGGTGCGGACCTTGGCAATCCGGTATGCTAGATCGTTGGCCTCGCTGCCCGTGCAGGTCAACATCAGATGGGCGAGCCGCGTCTGCGGAACGCTCGCAAGCAGACGCTCCGCCAGTTCCAGGATCGTGTCGTGGAGATAGCGTGTATTGGTCGCCAGCGTCTGCGCCTGTCGGCAGATCGCCTCGGTCACCGCAGGATGGCAGTGTCCGAGCGACGTAACGTTGTTGTAGGCGTCGAGATAGCGTCGTCCTTCGGGGTCGAACAGCCACGCGCCCTCACCACGTACGATGTGAAGCGGCCGCTCGTACATCAGGCGGTAGGCCGGGCCGAGCAAGGCGTCACGACGCGCGATCATCTTCGCGGTGGCCGGGCCCACGTCGGCTCGGCCGGGAATGTAGGCGTTGACCATGTTTAGATCCGTCGTGCCATTCATTGTCTGACTCCAGTGTTTATCCCGACCAGCAACCGATCCCGCGCCGCGGCGCGGGATAAGTCCGCCATTTGCGACAGAGCCTCCCAGGCCGCCGGATTGTGACGCATGATGTATGCGCGGTTCTCGGGGTAGCGTGCGGCCCTCCATTCGGAGATCAGCGCCGTGATGAGGTGGCGAGTCGCCATGAGATCGGCAACGATCTCCTGTTCGGCATCCATGAGCGGCAGCGCGGCGTGATAGGCGGCCACGAATTGGGCCGGCCCCTCGAACGGATCGGGTCCGCCGGCCATGTGAAATGAGGCGGCAGTCGCGACTTCGCCCACGAGCGGCGCGTGAACCATGTCGCCGAAGTCGATGATTCCGACGATGCGCGCCGGATCCTCGGGTGCGACCAGCACGTTGTAAAGATGATAGTCGTTGTGGATCACCTGAGACCTCAGCGACTGCAGGCGCGGCCGCACGTGGCTGGCGAAGCGCGTCATGAACAATCCGGCGAGCGCGCGGCGCTTCTCGTCGATGATGTCATCGAGCTTGTCGGCCAGGCGGTGAGCCGTGGCCACATTCCACAGCAGGTCGTGCGCCGCGCCGGAGTGCGCGAAACCATGCAGTGCGCGGTTCAACGCAGCGAGTCCTGTTCCCATGGAGCGCCGCTGGGCGGCGGTTGGCGCCGTCTCACGGATCTGTATGCCGTCCAGGTAGGTCAGCATGCGCACGCATGTTTGGAACCCCTCCGCGAGCGTTGCCGTACCATACGTGCGTCCTTCCAAGGTCCGCACGACGCGCGGTACCGGCTGGTTCGGCGACACGCGCGCGATGTGGTCTAGCGCGGCAGTCTGGAATTCGACGACCTCGGCCGGCTCGGATGGATTGCTGATCTTGAGAACGTAGCGGCGGCCATCCGACGCGAGCACCAGACAGTTCTGGTCCCGCTCGCCCGCCAGCGACCGAGTGGAACTCTCGATGCCGTAGATGCTGCGCACCAAGGCCTCCACAGCCGCGGACGGGAGGCCTGGCGCGGTGGTGCTCAACGCATTCACAGACCGATCAGGCCGGGAAGCTGGCGAATATCGGTCAACCGGCAGACGCCGTACCCTTCCGAACCCGGCTCATGCGCGCGATCGATGAATGCCTTCGCCATGAAGCCCAGGTCGGATGCCGTCATCAGGTCATACCTGAAGCTCGACGAGACGTGCATCATCTGGTCAGGCGTGCTTCCAAGCCGAGCGAACATGTATTCGAACGTCTGGAAGCGCGGCTTGTAGGCGCGCGCCTCTTCGGCCGTGTAGACCGCGTGAAACTTCGCCTTGAGGTTGGCGACACTCGCAGGTATCAGGTCCACCATCGAGTTCGAGAGGATCACCAACGGGACGTGCGGCGCGATCTCCTCAAGAACCTCGACAACGTTGGGATGCGGTTGCCAGGTGGAAATGGCATCGTATAGCGCGACGGCGTCCGATGGGCTGTACTCGACGCCGTGAGCCTTGCATGCCCGCCGGATCGAATTCTCGACGACATCGAAGAAGGGTTTCCAATCGCCCAGGACTTCGTCGAGTCGGTAGGCTCGAAAGCTGTCCAGAAAGGCCGGCATCCGAGGGGCCGGAACACGTGCCTTGAACAGACGGTGCGCGGTCGGGCCCATCTCGAAGTTGATGAGCGTGCCGTAACAGTCGAAGCTGATGAATTTGGGTTTGAACGTCATGAGGACTCCACGTTTTGGGGCCGGCATCAGTCTATGAAATCTCCAGTTACGTAAATGCCGATTTCACAGCCTGTTCAAGCAAAATCCACTTCAATCCAGGCGCCACCCGGAGCTTTACGCTGTCCTGTCGATTGACCGTCGCGTTAGCGGCAGACTCGCTAGAATTCGGCGACCTTGCCCCAAGCCGAGCCGTGGAATCGGGCCGGTTTGAAGGGTCCCGGATCGAAAAGCGGCCTTGCCCCAGTGACGAGGTCGGCGATCAGGTGGCCGGCGCCCGGGCCGATGCCGAAGCCGTGACCGGAGAAGCCCGCGGCCAAAATGAACCCGGGCAGCTGAGGCACTTCACCGATGCCCGGTACGCCATCGGGTGTGCTGTCGATGTAGCCAGCCCAGGTATTGGCGATGCTGGCTTCGCGCAGCGCAGGAAACAAATCGACCGCGCGGCGGTGGATTTCCCGGACACCCGCCGGGTCTGGCTTGGGATTGAGAATGCGCGCCCGTTCCATGGGTGTGGGCGCGTCAAGCTTCCATCGCGCGCGGCTTTCGTGACCCCAACGGATTCCTTCCAGACCGCCGGGATGCACGTTGCGCCAGCGCTTGGCGAACATCGGGATGAATTTCGGGGCGAAGCGCAGCAGCTGCGGAGTGGGGTCTGCGCGCCCACGGCCGCTGATGGCCAGGACGTAGTGGTTATCGGGGCGCCGGGTGATCGCGACTCGTGGGCTGGTCACGGCATCCGGCAGTCGCTGCTCCACCGGCGCCAGACGCACGATCGATTGGCGTATGGTTGCGACCGGAAACTGCACGCCAATCTGGTTGCAGAACGAGGACGCCCACGCACCGCCTGCGAGGACAGCGGTGCGGGTCTTGATGGTCCCGACTTCGGTCACGACGCCGCTGAGCCGGCCACCCTCCATCTCGATGCCACGCGCGGCGCAGTACTGGTGGACGGTGCCGCCGAGTTTCATGAAGGCCAGCGCCACCGCGGGCGCCGCCTTGGCCGGATCGGCCGTACCGTCGCTCGGGGAGAATACGCCGCCTTTCCACGCGCGGCCGGTCGCCTGGCCACGCTCCGAGGCCTCGCGGCCGCTCAGCATGTGCGTCGTCACGCCGGTCGTCATCGCGGTTTGGCGCCACTTTTCCCAGCCGGCGATCTGGGCTTCGTCGTCGCTGAGGTACAGCAAGCCGCAGCGCGTGAAGCCTGTGTCTTCGCCGCTATCAGCTGCAAACTGATCCCAGAGCTCGAGGCTCCTGGTGGCCATCGGCAATTCGCGCGCGTCGCGGTTCTGCTGACGGCACCAGCCCCAGTTGCGGCTGGATTGTTCGGCGCCGATGCGGCCCTTTTCGACCAAGGCGACCGACAGCCCGCGCCGGGCCAGGTAGTAGGCGGCAAACACACCGACGATTCCGCCGCCGATCACGACGACGTCGGCGCCGGCCGCTTGGTTGGGCGAAGTCTCGATCAGGCACAACGGCTGCGGTATGTTGGATCCCGACAAAGCCAGGGTGCCCAGTAATGCGGTGGAGCGCGTCATGATGGGACCGGGGTCGGGCGCATTGTCCAATCGACGGCAGGCACTCGGATGTGCCCGCCGTCGCGGGGTTCGACTCAGAATCGATAGGTCGCTTTGACGTTGAATGTGCGCGGAGCCCCGGGCGTCACCCAGAGCTGCGCGTAAGAGTTGAGGTAGTACGTCTTGTTGAACAGATTGTCGACGTTCGCCGAGAGCTGGAGCGCCTCGGTGAGATTTACTGCGCCGAACACCTTCACCAAGGTATAGGAGGGTAGATAGAAAGTCGTACCGGTCTCGCCGAGCTGACTGCTTACGTACGTCACCGCGCCGCCGCCATTCACCAGTGCCTCACCGACGTTGAAATCCCTTGCCAGCATGACGCTGCCGCTGTTCTTCGGCACATTGATGAGGGGAGTGCCCGCCGGTAGCGGCCTGCCGAAGTCGGGGTCGAGCAGCGGCTTGGAGAAGTAGGCATCCACGTAGGCATATGAGAACCGGTAGCTGAACTTCGCCGGCAACCGTCCATTGAGATCGAGTTCCACGCCGCGGCTCTCGGCGGCACCGACCGAAAGGGAGAATCCCGGATTCGCAGGATCGCTTGTGAGCACATTCGTCTTGTCCGTCTTGAACACGTCGGCGGTGCCGTTCAGCCAGCCCCCGGAGGTCTTGAATTTGACGCCAGCCTCATAGGAACGGGTGATCTCGGGCTGGAACGCCGCGCCGTGCGCGTCTTGGCCCGTGTTGGGCCGGAAGCCTTTCCCGTAGCTGGTGTACAGCTCGATGTTGTCGATCGGCTTGAACACCAGACCGACGTCCGGGCTCACCGATGTGACGTTCTGTTGGGAGGTCGATGCGGCGATCCGATCGAGGAGAGACTGCTTGAAGTCGTCGTAGCGTACGCCCGCATGCAGATTCCACTTCGACCCAAAATCGATCTGGTCGTGCGCATAGACGCCCCAATCCTTGTCCGTCTCCAGCGTATTGGTAAACGGCTTCATCGGCGGCAGGTTTCCGTACACCGGGTCGAAGATATTCACGCCGTTGAGCTGCGTGATGGTCGTCGTCGGCGTGACGAACGGGGGCCGGTACTGGTTGAGCGCCTCATCGAGCCTGAGATGATCGTAATCGGCGCCGAAGAGGACGTGATGGACCAGCGGCCCCGTCGAGATCTTGCCGGAGATCTCCCCGCGAGGCACGACGTCGTTGCTATGGTAGTTGCGCGATCGACGCCGCCGCGCCAGGATGTCGCCACCCTGGAGGAAGGGGTTGTGAGAGGCGGCCAGCTCAGGATCCTCGCCGGTGCCAAGGAGCGAACTCCTGAGAGCCCCCAATCCGAGCTGCAGCGTCCAGCCATGGCGGAGGTCGTGCTGCAAGCCAAGCTGATGACTGATCACGTTGACCACCGTGGGGCCGTTCCCCGGCTCGCCCAGGAAGGTCGAGATCGGCACGATACCCAGCTGATCGTTGCGCCCCACCACACCGCGGTCGAAGGGAATCGCCTGCCTGATCAGCTCGAGCTCATAAGAGAGCGTCGTACGATCGCCGAGTCGCGCGAAGAACGAAGGCGTCACGACATACTTGTCCCATTTCACGGTGTTCCGAAAGCTGTGAGAGTTCTCATAGGCACCGTTGATGCGGCCGGCCAGCCATGAGGTGAGGGGCCCGGTAAAGTCCCCTTCGGCGCGGTAATCCTGAAAGCTGCCTCCGGAGAGCGCCGCGTAGCCCTGCTCGTGAAAGAGCGGCTTCTTGGTGACGATGTTGACGGTGCCGCCGGGCTCGCCCCGGCCGAACAGCGCCGAGTCCGGGCCCTTGATGACTTCTATGCGCTCGACGTCGGACATATCACGCGGCCCGACGAACCCGCGTCCCCAGTTGAAACCGTTGACCAAGTACCCGCTCGGAAGGTTCTCGTTACCGGCAAAGCCGCGGATGGCGTAGGCATCCCACAGGCCGCCAAAATTATTTTGCGGTGCGATGCCGCTTACCAGCGAGAGTGCATCGTCGAGCCTGGTGATTCCCTCCACCTTGAGGAGACTGTCCGAAACCACGGCGACGCTCTGCGGCAGTTGCTCGAGAGGTGTGTCACCCCGATAGAATTCCTTCTGCGCGGTGACCACCACCTGGTTCAGCGTCGAACCGGTATCCGCTGCGAGCACCGGTGCGAAACCGAAGCCGCAGGCGACGGCGATCACGATCGAACTGCGTATTGAGGATAGCATCGACACGGTTTATCCCTCCCGACATTGCGCGACACAAAGTTTTCGACGCGCGCCCGCCGGCCGATAACCAGCCGCGACCCGCCCATCTCGCCTCCAGAACTCCGCACTACCCGACATCCGCGGCCCCAGTTGCCTTCCGGTCCGGGCCGGCCTCCCCGCGTTATTCTTCCCGATGTGCGTGTTACGTACGTTCCAGAAACCCATTGTGGGCGAAGTGTCCCGGCGGAAGGTTCCAATTTACGCGGGAATTCTTTGCGGTAATTCCGTGCCATCCGGCATATCCGCAGCAAATTTCGCCCTCGCGGAGTGGCGATTGGAACGATGGCCGCCGTGTGCGCTTCGACGTCCGAGGGGAAATTTCCAACGGCGGTTCGGTTCAATTACCAGACAGAGGAAAACTCATCAAAAGTCGGAGACCGCTCCCCATGAAGATTTTTCGAGCCGACGCGGGTGCAGTGGCTCTGGATCCACCAAGGGCTGGCCGCCCGAAACGAGGTCAGCCACCAAGTGCCCAGATCCAGGCCCAATTCCAAAGCCATGCCCGCTGAATCCCGCGGCGAGGACGAGACCTGGAAGCTGCGAAAGTTCCCCGATTCCGGGCACGCCGTCGGGCGTTGTATCGACGAATCCGGCCCATATTGCCGTGACCGCCCTGCCCTTGAAAGCAGGCAACAGAGTCTCGGCGCGCTCGCGCGTGAGCCTTGCGGTGGCTAGATCCGGTGCTGGATCCAGAATGCGCACAAGCTCCATAGGCGTCGGTCGATCAAGGCTCCAGCGTGACCACCTCTCGTGACCCGCTCGCACGCCCTCAAATCCACCCGGCGACAGCTTGCGCCAACGCCGCACGAACATCGGCAGAAAATCCGTTGCAAACCGCAGCAACTGCGGCGTGGGGTCGATTCGACCGCGCCCGCTGATTGCGATCGTATGTCCTCCGTCGCCGCGGCGAGTGCACGCCACGTTGGCGGTATATAGCGCATCGGGTATCGGCTCGGGACCCGTGGCGAGCGCCATTACCGTTTGGCGTATCGTGGCCTGGGGGAAACGGATGCCGTGCTGATGAAGGAAGCTGGAAGCCCACGCACCCGCTGATAGGACGACGATGCGCGTTCGAATCACGCCCCGTTCCGTGATGACGCCCGCAACCCTGCCGGCTGCGGTTTCGATGCCCCGCACGGCGCAGCGTTGAAGCACGCAACCTCCGAGCTTCATGACTGCTCGCGCCACCGCAGGGGCCGCGCTGGCTGGATCGGCAATGCCGTCCGTCGGCGCAAACACGCCTCCGCGCCACTGGCGTCCGGTCATGCCTCCGCGCTCTGTCGCCTCAGCACCGCTCAGCACATGCGTCGTGACGCCGACGGTGCGCGCGAAATCACGCCACCGCGCCCATGTTGCCAATTCCTCATCGTCGTTGCTGAGATACAATAAGCCGCACCTCCGGAAGCCGGTTTCTTCCCCGGTCTCCGCCGCGAAGCGCTCCCAGAGCTCGAGACTCTTCGTCGCCAGCGGGAGCTCGCGCGCGTCGCGGTTCTGTTGACGACACCAGCCCCAGTTACGGCTCGATTGTTCAGCACCGATTCGACCCTTCTCGAGAAGCGCGACGCTGAATCCGCGCTGGGCGAGGTAATAGGCCGTGAACGCGCCGATGATGCCTCCACCGATGATAACGATGTCGGCAGACGCCGGCGCCTCGGAGCTCGATTCAATTTGGAGAAGCGGTGCTGACATTATCAAGTGTCGCCGATCACCGCACGAGATCTTGATATCGGTAGTACGCGCCGATCAACGGGAGAAACCATGCCCATCCGAAATAACCTGGAATCGCCGGCCAGTCGAATTCGCGCCAGGGATTGAGGTCCGGTTTGCCGTCCAGCACCTCGGCCATGATCGCGCCCATGTAGGTCGCCATCTGAGTGCCGTGACCGCTATAGCCCATCGAGAAGTAGACGCCATCGCGCTCGCCGGCACGCGGCAAGCGGTCGCGCGTCATGTCGACCATGCCTCCCCAGCAGTAATCGACGCGCGCATCGGCCAGTTCCGGAAATACCGCAATCATCGACTCGCGCAGTATCACCCCGCTCTTTAGATCCGAAGCCGCATTACTCGCCGCAAAGCGTGCCCGCCCTCCGAAGAGCAGACGACTGTCGGGCGTGACGCGGAAGTAGTTGACGAAATTCCGTGTGTCCGTCGTCATGCGTCGACGCGGTGTCAGCCGGTCAAGGAGGTCGACGGGTAGTGGTTCTGTGACGATCAGGAATGCGCCGACCGGCACGATTCGGCGGCGAATCCAGCCGAACGGACCGATCCTTGAAGTGCCCGTCGCAAGCAGGACCTGCTGCGCGCGTACGGTCCCGCTCGGGGTGCACACATCGTGCATCTGACCGGCGAGTCGCCGCAATCCGGTCACCGGGGCATTCTGGTAGATCAAGGCCCCGCGCCGCGCTGCTGCTTCGGCCAGTCCGTGACCGAACCGGCCCATGTGCATGCCGGCGCTCTTCTCGAAGATTAGCCCACCGTAATAGCGATCAGAACCGATTTCCGTGTGCAGGTCGCCGCGCGGGAGCATGCGCGTCTCAGGATCGACATGCCGTGCCAGGAGTTCCTGTGACCGGGCAAGCTTCTCATAGTGTTGCGGCTTCGCCGCAAGCTTGAGCTTGCCGACCCGTTTGAAATCGCACTTGATCCCCTCCTCGGTGACGATCGACTCGACCTTGGAAACGGCGGCGTCGAAAGCCCGGTAGAGGCCGATTGCCCGGTCAAGTCCGAGCCGGGTCGAGAGTCCATGAAAATCCTGCGCGAAGCCGTTATTGCACATGCCACCATTGCGGCCGGAAGCAGCATTCAATATGGTGCCCGCCTCCAAAACGACCACGCGAGCACCTTTGCGGGCGAGCGCAAGGGCGGCGGAGAGACCGGTGAACCCCGCGCCGACGACCACGACATCCGCATCGCCGTGAGGGGGGCCCGCGGCGGAAGAGGTAAACGACGGCGCCGAATCAAGCCAATAAGACGTCATTTTCATCAGAGTCATCCCCAAGCGAGGGTCGCGTTGAACCGTGAAGCGCCTGCACCGCGAGTTCCATCCAGCCAAGGATTCATCGCCCTCACCAACCCCTCATGCGCGGCCACGTTGCGAACAGCTCACGACTGCCTGGACGTACCACATGGTAACAGTCGTGTTGCGCTCCGGTGGCGCAGGCGTGATTCGGGAGAATTCTCACCCGGGTCCCGATCGGAAGATCAGGCAGACGCGAGCCACTGCCGGGTCGCACGCTGACGATACCGTGCTCCTGGCTGGCATCAGAGACGATCAGATCGCCTACCGGCCGCCCCTCAACGTCGCAGACGACCCCGTAGCCCTGATCGACCGGGTGCCGCGCGGTACCGCGATCACGAGACAACGCCATCCATCCGGCGTCGATGAGCAGCCAGCCCTTTTCGGTCCTGTGCCCGATCACCGTCGCCAATACCGAGAGCGCGATATCGTCGATCGCACACACGCCAATGCCGTGCATCACGAGATCGAAGAATACGAACACCCCGGCACGCACCTCGGTGACCCCGGAGAGATCCTGCGCGAAGTGCGCCGTGGGGGTCGAACCGACGCTGACGACGGGCGCCTCGTGCCCCGCCGCGCGCAGACGCTCGGCTGCACTGACCGCCGCCACACGTTCAGCTTCCGCGGCCTGCGGAAGACCCATCCCTCCACGGCATGAGTACGATTCACCCGCGTGCGTCAAGACGCCCCGTAGATCGACACCGCCCGAGCGCAACACGGCGGCGATTGCAAGTAGCTGCGGGTCGTCGGGCCGGACTCCGCCTCGATGTCCGTCGCAGTCGATCTCGATGAGCACCCCCGGCGTGCCGCGGGTCGAGTGCGCCGCCGCGACGAGCGCGCGGGCCTGCTCGGGCGAATCGATGAGCACGCTGAGATTCATACCGCGCGCATTGAGCGCCTGGACGCGCGCGATTCTTCCGGGTGCCAGCCCGACGGCATAGGTCATGTCCGTGATGCCGCAGCCGGCGAAGTACTCCGCCTCCTGCAGAGTGGAAACCGTGATCGGACCGGCACGATCTCCAAGTAGCCGCTCCACGACATCGATCGACTTCGCTGTCTTGACATGTGGGCGAAAGGAAACCCCGAAGGAGGTCAACCGCCGCGTCAGCCGGTCGATATTCCGTTCCATCCGCGTAACGTCGAGCACCAACGAGGGCGTCTCAATGTCATCGAGCGAATGCGCTGTGGTGCCCACGAAGCGAGCCTCAGGCCGGACGGTGGGTTGCATAAACCTTCTTCACGTGGACCTCGCTGATCCACGCGCATTCCGCGCCGCGAGCGCACAGAAGCGTATCCCCTCGGGAAAAGGAGACCGAGCCACCGGAGTCTTCCAAGGTGACGGCCCCATCCAGGAGGTGCATCAGCTCAATATGCCGGTACACCATCGGGCGGCGATGGTACGGCGTCGAATCCCAGGTTCCACAGACGAACTCGCCGCTGACCGAGCGGAAATCCGCATGATTGCGACACGCCGGCGTCGGTCCTACGAGGAGTTCCGCGAGCGGGGGGCTGGACGGGACGAGTGACGCGTCGGCGTCGATCGGCACGACGTCCATGGTGCGCACTGATGTCGTTGGGCAAGCCATCACCACGGCCTTCGTCGCCCCCGAGGCACGCCACTCAAAGCTCAGGCCCGCGGGTAGAACGGCACTCTGACCCGCCCCGATGACCACGGTATCCCCGCTCCCGCGAAAAGCGAGCTCACCCGAGAGTGCCATGACGAATTCGTCGGCCGGCATCGATGTCACCCGGCCGCCGCCATTCGGCGCAAATGCCGTGACCAGCGCACCGTGATCCGAAAATACCGGCGCGGCCCGGCCGGTCAGCCAGTCGTTCGTCGCCCTTGCCGAGGCAGCATAGTCACGCAGATCAATGACTTTCTTCACTCGAATTGACTTCATACTGAAACCTCATCCGATGGATTGACTGTATAGCGCGTACGGCGTGACCTGCGGGCGACAGCGGCGGCAATATTCAATCCCTGGTTCATGGTCATCCAACCACCGTAAGCGCCAGCATCAGTACCCGAGAATCGCCTTCGTCTCGAGATACTCCTCGAGCCCGAAGACCCCGTATTCCCGACCGTTACCGGAGCGCTTATAGCCGCCGAACGGCGCGAAGCCGCTCCACTTCGGGTAGTTGATATGGACCTGTCCAGATCGGATCTGTCGGGCAGCGCGCCGCGCCCGTTCCGGATCGCATGACTGAACGTGGGCACCCAGCCCATACTCCGTCGAGTTCGCCAGTTCGATTGCATGCTCCTCATTTTCATACGGCATGATTACGAGCACCGGGCCGAATATCTCCTCCCGTCCTAAGCGCATCTGCGGCATGACGTCCGAGAAAATGGTCGGGCGGGTAAAGTAGCCGCGCTCGAGCCCTTTGGGCCGGCCGGGTCCGCCGCAAATTAGGCGCCCCCCCTCGGCGATTCCGGCTTCGATCATTGCCTGAACACGCCGGAATTGCGCCGCATTCGCAATTGGTCCCATGGTCGTCATCGGATCGCTCGGATCCCCGACCACGAATCTCGCCGCTTCAGCGGCCGCGAGTTCCTCCACCTCCGCGAGGCGCTCCTTCGGAACCAGCATCCGCGTCGGCGCGCTGCACGACTGTCCGGCATTGCGCATGGCAGATTGGACGCCCTTTGGCACGCCGATCGAGAAATCGGCGTCATCGAGGAATACGTTCGGCGACTTTCCGCCGAGTTCTTGGACCACGCGCTTCACCGAGGATGCCGCCGCCTGCGCAACCGCCACACCGGCGCGCGTAGATCCGGTGATCGAGATCAAGTCGACGTCGTCATGCTGCGCGAGCGTCGCGCCCACGGTCTCACCCGTGCCGACCACGAGGTTGAACACCCCGGGGGGAACTTCCGCATCGTGCATCACTTGAGCGAAGAGTAAGGCGCTAAAGGGGGTGAGTTCGCTCGGCTTGAGAATCATCGTGCAACCGGCCGCGATCGCCGGCGCCACTTTGGCGGTAATTTGATAAAGTGGCCAGTTCCAAGGCGTGATCAGCGCGCAAACGCCGATCGCCTCGCGGGCAATCGCCATCCCGTCCTCGATCTTTAAAAACGAGTAATGGCGCAGGACATCCGTCTGCACGCGCACGTGTTCGATGGCGAGCGGCACCTGCGATGCTCGTGCAAAGCCGACGGGCGCCCCCATTTCCGAAACGAGCGCCTGCGCAAAGGACTCGGCCCGTTCGGCCAGCAGCACGTGGATGCGTCCGAGGAGTGCCAGCCGGTCGTCGACAGACGAGTTGGCGAATTTGGTGAACGCGCGACGAGCGGCCGACACGGCACGTTCCGCGTCCGCCCCTGTACCGCAGGTAACGTGGCCGATGACATTCTCCGAACATGGATCCACAACCGCAATGCGTGACCCACCGTCCGGCCGCCGCCACTTACCGTCGACATAGAACCGATTGCCGTCAATGCCCATCATTGCGGTTCTCCCGAGGAGTTCGTCGCAGCGCGGCGCGCGCCGGGGCGCCCCGCTGGTTCGTCGCCTGTCCCGTGCTTAGAGACCGACCAGTCCAGCCAGGCCGCCGATGTCCTTGATCTCATGCGTCGCGTAATGCGGCATCAGGGACGGTTCATGGCCGCGTGCGACGAAAACGCGCGCGCCGTAACCCAGGTCACTTGCGGACATGTGGTCATACCGGAAGCTCGAGGAGACGTGCATCATCTCTTCCGGTCCGCAGTTGAGTTGGTCGAACATGTATTCGAAGGCCCGCAGGCGCGGCTTGTAGGCCTGGGCCTGCTGCGCGGTGAATACATGCGCGAATGGTGCACCCAGCTTTGCAACGTTATCCTGAATCTGATCATTGGACGCATTCGACAGGATCACGAGCGGGATCGCCTGTGCGACCCTCGCAAGGCCTCGCGGCACATCGGGGTGGGGTTCCCAGGTCGGAATCGCATTGTAGAACTGCAGAGCCTCCTCATCGCGGCACGAGACCCCCCATTTTCGGCACGTACGCTCAACCGCCTCGCGCAAGACATCCCGATACGGCTTCCAGTCGCCCAGCACTTCGTCGAACCGGTAGGCCGTGAAATCGGCCGTGAATGCATCCATCTGTTCCGGACGGATGCGGTCCGCGAAGATCCTCCGGGCCAGAGGCCCCATCTGGAAGTTCGTCAGCGTTCCATAACAATCGAACGTGATGTATTTCGGACTGAACTGGTTCATCTACTCGACCTCGGTGCACATTCCGCTGGTTGTCTTCGGACGGATCATTCCGGCTTGTGCGGCAACACGAAGGAAAGCGTCGCTTCGTATTCGACGTGGTCTTCCTTCTTCGGATTCTCGGGTGGTCCGTCGTATGTCGCCGATATCACGTTCAGTCCCTGATTGCGCACGCGTATGGTCACCCTTCCATCTGAACCCGTCGTCATGGCGTCGCCATCCGGGTCATTGACGAAGTCCCGCAGGACGCGTGCACCGGCTACTGGTTTGCCATGCAGCAAAACGCGCAGTTCGAGGGGTCGTCCCATGAGCGTGGGAAGTCCGGATCCGACTGGCACCACCTCGAGCGTTTGATGCGGCAGCGCCGGAATGGGCTTGTCCAGAGCGCCGATGATGTGGATGGCGAATTTGTAGTTTTTCTCACTGATGGTCGCATTCGGGACCTCATCGCGGCCCTTCTTAACCCAGTCACCCTGCGGCGGCTTGCTCCAGATGCCGTAGTCCATCGCCGCGGTCACGACCGCCAGAGTGGATTTGCTGTTCACCACGGCCAGCGGACCGTCCAACTCCAGACGTGTGGGCACGGCTTTCCAGGAGGCGTCGTAGCCATCGACACTGGTCACAAGCGGCAGTCGCTTGACCATGTCGACATCATCCGCTCCGAGCCCGAAGATGAATGCCAGCCTGCCTCCGCGCTGCGCAAACCAAGCGGCGTGGCCGCTGGCGGCGGGCGCCATCAGACAGGCGCCGAGAATCGTGGCCGCCGAGCACGCCACGACCGGTATCGAGCGAAGCCGACGGCTCGGCAAGGTGAAGTGATTCATTGTGGTTTCCCCATGGTTCTGACAGTTGAGACGAACGGCAATTGGGATCGGTCTGCGCTCATGCGAGCGAGCCCTGACACAGGTACTTGGTGGCGAGGTATTCTTCCAGCCCGTAACGCGACCCTTCGCGGCCGTAACCAGACTCCTTGATACCGCCAAACGGCGCGGCCTCGCTGGCGAAGGCGCCTTCATTGATACCGACGATGCCGGTCTCCAGCCGCCCGCTTACCCGCCAGATGCGCGACACGTCCCGTGAGTAGAAATACGCGGCGAGTCCAAAAGGTGTGTCGTTGGCACGGCGGACCACGTCTTCCTCGCTGTGGAAGCGGAAGAGCGCGACCACGGGACCAAAGGTCTCTTCCGAGGCCAGGGTCATCTGTTCATTCGCTTCGCCGAGCACCGTGGGCGCATAATAGTTCGGGCCGGATGCGATCTGGTCGCGTAGGCGCAGGCCACCGGTCAACACCGTCGCTCCACGCACGATGGCGTCTCGCACGTGCCTGTCTATCTTTTCGACCGCCCTGGAATTGATCATCGGCCCGATCTCGGATTCCGCGAGCGACGCCGGGCCGACGTGCAATGCAGCGACGCGCGCAGCGAGTTGCCGGGAGAATTCATCGTACACTGCGTCATGAACGTAGACGCGGTTCGGACTTACGCAGGTCTGGCCACCATTGCGGAACTTCGCCCGCATGAGTCCATCCACGGCGGCGCAGACGTCGGCATCGTCGAAGACGATGAACGGCGCGTTTCCGCCGAGTTCGAGCGATAACTTCTTCAGCGTTTCGGCCGATCCGCGGGCCAATCCCTTGCCGACGGCGGTCGAGCCGGTAAAGGTGATCTTGCGCACGCGCGGGTCCGCGAGCCATGCGCCAACCGTAACGGCCGCATTCCCGCGCGAGGCGGTCACCAAGTTGACGGTTCCGGCGGGAAGGCCGGCTTCCTCGGCGAGCCGCATCATCGCCAGGGCGGTGAGCGGGGTGTCCTCGGCCGGTTTCGCTATGACCGTGCACCCGGCTGCGAGCGCCGGCGCGACCTTGCGGGCCAGCATCGCCAGCGGGAAATTCCAGGGCGTGATAGCCGCGACCACCCCGAGAGGCTCCTTCACCACCATCATCCTTCGGCCCTCCGCGGCCGCAGGAATGATGTCACCGTAAGCGCGAACCGCTTCTTCGGCAAACCACTCCACGTACGAAGCCCCGTACGCGACTTCTCCGAGCGCCTCGGCAAGGGGCTTTCCCTGCTCCAGGGAGATTATTTTGGCAAGGTCTTCCGCGCTCGAGAGCATACGTGCGTGCCAGCGCTTGAGGAGTTGTGCGCGGTGGCGCGCCGTCGTCGCCCGCCATGAGGGCAGCGCTTCGCTGGCCGCCTTGACCGCCTCATCAGCATCGACCGCTCCGCTGTCGGGGACACGACCAATCACTGCGCCCGTGGCCGGATCAACGACCTCGAGCCAGGCGTCCTCGCGCCCGGCACACCAGATACCGCCTATGAAGTTCCGATCCCTCAGCAGATCGGGCCGGATTGACGTCGACGCGCTCATACACCGCCCTCCACTCGTGCCGCGATCGCCCGTCCAACATCGGTGGTCGAGGCTGTGCCTCCCAGATCCGGCGTGCGCGGACCACGGCTCAGCACATCTTCGATCGCGGCAACGATCGCATCGTGCGCCTCCCGTGCCGCCCCGCCGGCGCCTCCCAGGAAGTCGAGCATCAGTGCGCCCGACCAAATCATGGCGACTGGATTGGCGATGTTGCGGCCGAAGATGTCGGGCGCGGAGCCATGCACCGGCTCGAAGAGCGAGGGGAATACGCGCTCAGGATTGAGATTCGCCGACGGCGCGATGCCGATGGTGCCGGTGCATGCAGGCCCCAGGTCCGACAGGATGTCGCCAAACAGATTCGAGGCCACGACGACATCGAACCGCTGCGGCTGGAGCACGAAACGCGCACATAGAATGTCTATGTGCTGCTTGTCCCATACGACCTCGGGATAGTCCCGCGCCAACTCTGCCGCCCTCGCATCCCACCAAGGCATGCTCACCGCGATTCCGTTGCTTTTCGTGGCCACCGTCAGGTGCCGCCGGCTTCGACCGCGCGCCAGCTCGAAGGCATACCGCAGGATCCGCTCGGTGCCGTGGCGGGTGAAGATCGACTGCTGCACGACCACCTCGCGCGGGGTGCCCTCGAACATCACGCCGCCGACGGCGGAATACTCGCCCTCGGTGTTTTCGCGCACGATCAGGAAGTCGATGTCGCCGGCGGTGCGGCCGGCGAGCGGGCATGGCACGCCATCGAAGGCACGTACGGGTCTTAGATTGACGTATTGATCGAAATCCCGCCGGAACTTCAGAATGGAGCCCCAGAGCGAAATGTGATCCGGCACCTTGTCCGGCCAGCCCACCGCTCCGAAATAGATCGCGTCCATGCCGTCGAGGCGCGCCTTCCAGTCGGCCGGCATCATCGTCCCGTTGCGCGCGTAGTAATCACAGCTCGCCCAGTCGAATTCGAGGAGTTCGAGGTGCATGTCGAACCGCCGCGCGGCCGCCTTGAGCACGCGCACGCCCTCCGGCATCACTTCCTTGCCGATTCCGTCTCCCGGAATGACCGCGATTTTCCAACTGCCAGCCACTTCAGACCACCTCCGCTCGTACTTCCGGGTCGGCGAGCAATTGATCGAGCGTGAGTTCGAGGCGCTCGAAGAGCAGTTCGTACTCGCGCTGGCCATAACAGAGTGCGGGCGCGAACCCGAGCACGTTGTCCCCGAACGCCCGGAAGATCAGGCCGTTGCGGTATGCCGTGCGCGTGACCCGCTCACTGAGTCGCAGCGCCGGAGCGAATCTTCGCCGGCTCGCCTTGTCGGCAACGAGCTCGAGCGCCCCGAGCAGGCCCCGCTGGCGCGCGTCGCCGACCAGCGGATGGCGCAGCAGACTCTGCAGGCCCTCCTCGAAGCGCGGCGCCTGCGCGATGCCGTTGGCGAGGAGTCCGCCTTCGTGATAGAGCCTGAGGACTTCGAGCGCCACTGCGGCGCTGACCGGGTGCCCGGAGTAGGTTTGTCCGTGTCCAATGAGGGCACCTTCGGTCGCACCGTCGGCGATCGTTTCATAGATCGCTTCCGACATGAGCACGGCGCCCATCGGAAGGTATCCCGCCGTCAGCCCCTTGGCCACGGTCATTAAATCGGGCTCGACGTTCTCCGCCTCACAGGCGAACAGCGGGCCCGTGCGCCCGAACCCGGTGATGACCTCGTCAACCACGAAGACGATGCCGAGCTCGCGGCATGTGTCCGACATGGCCTTCAGCCACCCCCGCGGCGGTACGATGACGCCGCCGGAGCCTAGCACCGGCTCGCAGAAGAACGCCGCCACCCGCTCCGGACCGATCTCATGCACCTTGGCGCGCAGCGCCGCCACGGAAGCGGAAATGATCGCCTGCGGATCACTGCCGACCGGACTGCGGTAGGGATACGGACAGGGAATATGATGCTGATTCGGACGGGGCACATCGAAGTAGCGATGGAAGGCCGCCAGGGCGGTGAGGCCGGATCCCGTGGCGGAGGAGCCGTGATAGCCACGATCGAGGGCAATGAATTGCTTGCGCTCGGTTGCACCGCGCGCGTTCTGATAATGCACTATGTAGCGAACGGCGGAATCCACGGCATCCGAGCCGCCGAGAGTGAAATAGACGCGCTGCAGTGAGCGGGGCGCGACCTCCACGAGTCTGGCGGCCAACCTGATTGCGGGCTCCGAGCTGAAATGAAAGTAGCCCGTTGCATACGGAAGCCTCGCCATCTGCTCCGCCGCGGCGCGCACGATGCTCTCATGGCCATAACCGACGTTGACACACCAGAGGCCCGAAAATGCATCGAGCAGCTCGTTGCCGTCGCTGTCGCGCAGATATGCGCCCCGCCCCGACTCCAGAACGGTCGGGCCACGCTTCTCGTGCTCCCGGAAATTCACCACGGGGTGCACGAGATGTTTTCGGTCGAGATCCTTCAGGGAAGGCTGAATCATGATGCGAGACGAACTCCGTGGATGCCGCTTGATCTACGGATGCATCCTAGCGAAGCCACACTGACCGCGTGTCCCGCAGAATGCGGCGGCGGACGAACGTCGTTGCGTTCTTGGCGATCAATTGAAATATTATGCCGCAGGCGGGACGCCACCGCGCGGATCAAGGCTTGCCGAGAGCCTTCAGCCGAAGCTCCGCAAGCGATACAAGCAATGCGGCGCCGATCGGCAGGATCTCATCGTTGAAGTCGAAAGCCGGATCGTGCAGCGGCCGGTCATGTGCGACGTCGTTGCTGCCGAGCCAAATGTAGGCGCCGCGCACGCGCTGTAACATGAAGGCGAAGTCTTCTGATGTGGCGGCCGGCGCCTCTGCAAGCAGCGCTTGGGCGGAAATGGCGCGGGCCGCGTCGAGCGCAAACTGGGCGGAACCGGCGTCGTTGATAGTGGCCGGGTAGTAGCGCTTGTATTCGATCGTGGCGGTGCAGCCGAACGCGCCGGCAATGTGCTTGACGCATTGTCGCAGCGCCCCCTCGAGAATGTCCTGCACCAGGGGGTCGAAGGTCCGTACGGTGCCGGTGAGACGGACGTTCGCCGGAAGCGCATTATGCGATGATCCGCCGTGCACGCACGTCACCGACACCACGGCGTTCGCTGCCGGATCTATTCGGCGTGCCACCAGCGTGTTCGCGCTCGTTATGATGTTGGCCGCGCACAGTATTGTGTCGGCGCCTCGATGCGGCTGGGCGGCGTGGGTGGCTCCACCGCAAACGGTAATGTCAAACCGATCCGCAGCCGCCATGATGGGTCCGGGCCGGGTGGCAATCACGCCGACGGGTAGACTGGGCCAGTTGTGCAGAGCGTACACCTCGTCGCAGGGAAAGCGCTCGAAAAGCCCATCCTCGATCATGGCGAGTGCACCGGCCTCGCCTTCCTCGGCGGGTTGGAATATCAGGTGCACTCGGCCGTTGAATCGCTTCGTCTCGGCAAGATAGCGGGCGGCACACAACAGCATGGCGGTGTGACCGTCGTGCCCGCAACTGTGCGCCACGCCTGCGTTCACACTCGAGTGCGCAGCGGACGAAGTCTCCTGGATCGGAAGCGCATCCATGTCGGCGCGCAGCCCGATCGCCCTGTCCGAGTCGCCCGCGGAAACCACGCCGACGACGCCGGTACGCCCGACGCCCTCGTGCACTGAAATGCCCCATTGGCGCAGCAGCCGGGCGACCACCGCGGCCGTGCGACCTTCCTTGAACGCCAGTTCGGGGTGCTGATGAATATCTCGGCGAACCGCGGACATTTCCGCGGCGAGTTCCGCAATGTGATGTTTCATGGCGTCACCGTCTCAGTCTCCTGACCCCGAGCACCACACCGGTCATGGTAAACGCGAACCCCACCGCACTCGCGAGCACGATAAGGACCAGACGCAAGGGACCGGCGCGATCGATCCAGGGAAAATCGAGATCATGAAGCCCGTATACCCACCAGCGAGCGGCCCTGCCGCGAAAATCCGCAACGGAGACGATTCGTCCGGTCGCGGAGTCGATCTCGACCCAGGTTCGTTGTGCGTCCGCAAGCCTGATGCGAACCGTCGAGCGAGGCAGGGGATGCAATACCATACGATAGGGGTCATTGACCCCGATTGGCGCGATCGCCTTGATGGGAATTTTTGGCCAGACCCGCTGGACTGCGGCACCCAGCAAGGCGGATGGCAGGTGCGCGACGAACGACAGGCCTCCCCGTGCAGAACAAATGGCCAGATGCGAGTGTCCCAGTGCATCCCAGAATATCAGGAGCGGATTTCCAGCGATCGCGGAGATCTCCACCTGACGGGACGGTGGTAGCGTCTGAAGGACGGAGAGCGGAAAGTCCGCCGCGACGGCCTGCAGCGCCATCCCACGGATCGCGTCACGCGCCTGGACCGTGGGCGCAGAAGAAGGAAATATCATGCCGGCATCGAGCATTAGGCACCCGCTGATGACCCAGGTGAGCAGCATGACCCCTGTGACGATCCCGCCAAGATGGTGCCACCGCAACCAGCCGCGGAAAGGCGAGAACCCATTGCGCCGCATGCGCCGCGCATTGATAAGGTGCACGACGCCCAACCCAGTGCCGAGCAAGGCGAGCGCCGCGCAGGCGAGTCCGAGGGTGAGCATGACGCAGGTCCAAAGCGTCTTGTGCCGCCGCAGTCCGACGACATTAACCCAGTGCACGACGGCCCCCACCTGGTTCCAATCGCGCTGAAATCGCTCCGTACGCTGCAACACCTGCCCGGAACGCGCCGAGACGTAGGTCTCCGTGCCGCGCCCGTCTTGGACCTGCGCCAAGTAAAACGGTCGATATGGATCGTACTGGTCATGTACCGTCCACTGATCGTAGTTGAATGGCCCACGAAGTCCAACCACGCTACCGCCACTGAAGGACGCCGCCTGCAGGCGCGCGCCCTCGGGTGTCAGCAGCCCAAGCCGTCTTCCGGAGCGTGCACTGATGGATAGGACGGGACCGCCGCGGATGGACAGCAGGTATCGCGGCTTCCCCGCGACACCGATGAGACGTACGTCCTCCACGGAAGCACCCGACGCGGCCGCAAGTGCCGCGCCCGGCGAGACCCGCACCTTGGCGAAATCGATCAACTCGCTTCCCACGATCCTCTGGGTGTCGCTCAGCGTAGGAAACGGCACGAAGGCCAGTATCGTACCGCTCGCGAACCATAGCGCGAATAAGAAGCCCACACAGATCCCCAGCCAGCGGTGTACGAAGCTGAGCGGCTTGGGCACGGCGATGACCCGTTGTCTGGGCGGGCGGTTGTTTGCGGCAATTGCGGACATTGGAAGTCAGGTTAGCGCCAAGGCCATGAAATTTTGTACGCATTTCCCGGACGCCCGCAGCATGGCTGCGTAAATACTTCCCCCAATACGGGACCTTCGTCTGTTGCGCGACTCGGGCGACCAGATTCATCGCATGGAGCAACTTTCTCCTCCGCGTTACTCAGCGCTCGGTGCGGAACAGCTTGGCCAGCGGATAGTGAAGTTTCTCGATTGGCGACTTGATGACGATGTAGCTGAAGTACTTCGCGACGCCGATGTCGCGCTCGAGTATGTCCTCGATCACCGATTGGTAATGCGCGACGCCACGCGTGAGAAACTTCAGCAAATAATCGTATCCCCCGCTCACCAGGTGGCACTCGATGACCTCTTCGATAGCCCGTATGTTTGCCTCGAATCGGATGAAGTCCTCGCGGTGATGGTCATTGATGGTGACTTCCGTGAACACCGTGATCATCTCGCCGAGCTTTTTCAGATCAAGACGCGCGTTGTAGCCGGTGATGTAACCCGCTTCCTCCAGACGCTTGACGCGCATCAGGCAAGGGCTCGGTGAAAGCGCCACGCTCTTGGCCAGTTCGATGTTGGTGATGCGGCCGTTGCGTTGCAACTGCGCCAGGATGTTGATGTCTATGCGATCCAGTTTTTCGGCCGTCATATCGGGCTTACCTGAAGGATGTGCAGAGCTGTCGCCGGGGCGTCTCACTCGGGCCCGTACTCCGTCCTGATGGGCTTTTGCGATATCCGCGAGGCTCGACAAGTTCGCGCTGAGAAACACCGCCCCGGTACGGGCCACTTTATCAGGATCTGCCGGAGAGGGGACAGCTATTAGGCTCCGGGGAAATGGATACGTGCTCGGTCAGGACAATCCCGGCTTGCGTAGCGCAGCTTGGTGTCGTCGCTCGGAAGTTCTCCTGATCAAATCGCGTCGAGCATCTTCGCAATGCTCACCTCCGGTAACGCTTCTTTGTATTTGGTGGCCGACCGGGGCAGGAACCGCTCGGCTCGCGATGCGCAGCACTCCGTGCTGGCGGGGGTCGTAAAAAGAGCGATTTCTACCTCACTGAGCCCGCGGGCGCTATGGCATCCCGTTGCCGGAAATTGCAAGATACAAAGAATGAAAGCCTTCGGCGGCGCAAGCTCGATGAACCACTCCCCGACCACGAAAGCTCCAGCGCAAGATGCAGGATTGTCGCGCCGGCAGGTGCTGCGCGGGTTCGCAGCCGCCGGCGCGCTTGCCGCCACCAGCCAATTCAGCGTCGCTCGGGCGGAAGGCCCGCGGGTCGGTGGACGGATCCGTGTAGCCAGCGTCTTGAGCTCGATTGCCGACACGCTGGATCCCGCAAGGGGTGCGCTGTCGACCGACTACACGCGCCACTACATGATCTACAGCGGACTCACACAGTTCGATTCTCGGCTCGAGGCGAAACCGGGCCTGGCAACGTCGATCGAAAGCGACGATGCCACGCTCTGGACCGTAAAATTGCGCGCGGGCGTGGAATTCCACGACGGCAAACCGTTGACCCCGGCAGACGTCGTGTACTCGCTCCTGCGCCTGAAGGATCCCGCGACCGGCTCGCAGGTGTTGGCGATCGCCAGTCAAATCGCCGACGTGCGGGCAACCGGCCCGCTCGAGGTTCAAATCCGGCTGTCCGCGCCCAACGTAGACCTGCCAGTCATTCTTGCGGATTCCCATTTTCTCATCGTTCAATACGGTGCTGCCGACTTTCGCACCGCGATAGGCACGGGGCCATACAGCTGCGTGGACTTCAATCCGGGTGTACGCACCCTCGCCCGCCGCAACCCGAACTATTGGAAGCCGGGCAAGCCTTATCTCGAGCAGATCGAGCTCGTCGGGATCAGCGATGAGTCCTCGCGTGTCAACGCAATGCTGGCAGGCGACTTGCAGCTCATCAACGGTGTAAACCCACGCTCCGTGCAGCGCATCCGCTCATCCTCCGGATACACGGTCCATGAGACGCCATCCGGGCTCTACACCGATTTAGTCATGCGGCAGGATTCCCGACCGACGAATGACCCGGACTTCGTCCTGGCGATGAAATACCTGCTCAATCGCGATGAGATCCTGCAGGCGGTCTTTCTCGGTCATGCCGTGCTCGCCAACGATCAGCCAGTGCCGCCGAGCAGCCGCTACTACTGTCCAGACATTCCGCAGAGACAGTACGATCCGGACAAGGGTCGCTTCCTGCTTCGCAAGGCCGGTCTTGGCCAAACACACCTTGCCATGTATGCATCGCCTGCGGCGGAGCGTTCGGTGGACATCGCGACGCTTGTGCAAGAGTCTGCGACAAGTGCCGGACTCGCACTTCAGGTGAACCGTGTGCCGGCTGACGGTTACTGGTCGAACTGCTGGATGAAGCATCCGCTCACCTTCGGCAACATCAATCCGCGCCCCACCGTCGATATGCTCTTCAGCACATTTTTCCAATCCGACTCGCCCTTGAACGAATCGGGATGGCGGGACGCACGATTCGACGCACTGCTGCTCTCCGCCCGATCTGAACGCAACGAATCCCGGCGCAAGCAGATGTATTGGGACATGCAGAAGCGGGTGCACGAGAGTTGCGGCGTCGGCATCCCGGCGTTCATCAACCTCATCGACGCCTGTGACCGACGCCTCAAGGGCTACTTTCCCATCCCGATCGGAGGGCTCATGGGTTACAACTTTGCCGAGCATGTCTGGCTCGATGACTAACTTAATGGCACCGACGGCGGCCATCGCTCGAATCCTGAATTTGTCATGCAGGTGATCTTGCGGCTCATCCTCAAACGGCTCGCAGCTGCGGCGCTGACGCTGCTGCTTGTCTCCGTGATCGTATTCACGATCACCTCACTCCTGCCTGGAGATGCGGCCCAGACGGCGCTCGGCCAGAATGCCACGCCTGCGGCGGTCGCGGCACTTCGGCTCAAGCTTGGACTCGACGAGCCGGCGATATTGCGCTACCTGCACTGGCTGAGCGGCCTGCTGAGCGGACACCCCGGCTACTCGTATTCGGACGGATTGCCGGTCAGCGCGCTGATCGCGAAGCGCCTGCCCGAGTCGCTCCTGCTTGCGGCGGCGACAGCTGTCGTCTCGGTCCCGATCGCACTCACGTTCGGCATTCTCGCGGCCATGTATCGCGGTTCCATGCTGGATCGGACTCTCAGCACAACGGCGCTGGCGATGGTGGCGGTTCCAGAATTCCTGGTTGCGACCGTTGGCGTACTGATTTTTGCGGTGAAGCTACGCTGGGTATCGGCGCTGACGTTCGAGCTCGACCACCCAAGCCTCCGGGAATTCCTGCGCGGTTATACGCTGCCGGTACTGTCGCTATGTTTCGCGGTGGTCGCGCAGATGGCACGCATGACCCGAGCCGCGATCGTCGATCAGCTCAGGCAGCCGTACGCAGAAATGGCGGCCTTGAAGGGCGTGAGCACCTCACGCATCGTACTCACGCATGCCTTGCCAAACGCCGTCGGGCCGATCGTCAATGCAATCGCGCTCAGCCTATCCTTTCTGCTCGGCGGCACAATCATCGTGGAGACGATTTTCGATTACCCGGGAATCGCCCGACTCATGGTCGATGCCGTGAGCTACCGCGACATGCCCGTACTCCAGACCTGCGCGATGATCTTCTCTGCCGCGTATCTCGGATTGGTGCTGATCGCCGACGTCTGCGCAATACTTTCCAACCCGAAGCTGCGCCGGCAATGAGCCCATTCGTCACTCCCGAGACGCGCTCGGAAATTCCGGCGACCAAGCCGGGTGCCGCCGCGACCGTCACCGGTAGGAAGCGTAAGAGCCTGCCGCTTTCCGGCCGCATCGGTCTCGTGATGGTGCTCTTTTGGGTGGCCGTCGCTCTGGTCGGACCCTTGATCGCGCCCCATGCACCAGGGGCGGTTGTCAGCAACAAGGTGTTTGGGCCAATGAGCCTGCGTTTTCCGATGGGAACGGATTATCTGGGCCGGGACATGTTGAGCAGGGTCATCTTCGGTGCCCAGTACACAGTGGGACTGGCGCTGGCCGCCGCAGTGATGGCGAGCGCCAGCGGGACGGTGCTCGGACTTCTCGCGACGATCAGCGGTCGCTGGGTGGAGGAGATTCTCAGCCGTCTGCTGGATGCTCTCATATGTGTTCCAAGTACGATCTTCGCCTTGGTGATGGTTGCGGCATTCGGCTCGTCGCTGCCATTTCTGCTGCTCACGGCCGCCTTGAGCTATGTGGCCGGCGCGTTCCGCATCGCCCGCTCGCTCGCTGTCAATCTCAGTGTACAGGAATACGTTCAGGCCGCCCGCGTACGCGGCGAGGGTCGCCTGCACATCGCCTGCGTTGAGATGCTGCCCAACATGATCCACCCGATGCTGGCTGATTTTGGACTGCGATTCATGTTTATCGTCTTGATGCTGAGCGGGCTCAGCTTCCTCGGTCTCGGCGTGCAGCCGCCCGCCGCCGATCTGGGCTCGCTGATCCGCGAGAACCTGTCTGGTCTGGACAACGGTGCCCCCGCGGTGCTGCTGCCGGCCATCGCTGTCGCGACGCTCACGATCGGGGTAAACCTGCTGATCGATTCACTGCCGCAGCGAGGGGATGACGCTTGAGTTCCCACCAGGTTCGCGTTTCCAATCTCCGGGTCGTCACCTCCGATGCGGCCGACCGGGCTGCTGTACTCGTCAAGGATGTCAGCTTCACGATCCCCCGAGGAGAGGTGCTCGCTCTCATAGGGGAATCGGGCTCGGGCAAGACGACGGTGGCGCTGGCGCTCCTCGGTCATACCCGAGCCGGTTGCCGGATAGCGGGCGGCTCGATCGAGGTGGCGGGCACCGACGTGTTGGCACTCGGGTCCCGGCAGATCCTCGATCATCGGCGTCGACGGGTCGCTTATATCGCACAGAGCGCCGCCGCCGCGTTCAACCCGGCGCGGCGGATCATGGATCAAGTGACCGAGACCACGGTTGTCGGCCGGCTCATGACGCGGAACGCGGCACGAGAGAAGGCCGTGGAGCTCTTTCGGTCCCTCGCGCTCCCCGATCCGCACCGCATTGGGGAGCGATATCCCCATCAGGTTTCCGGTGGCCAGTTGCAGCGTTTGCTTGCGGCCATGGCACTGATGTCGGATCCCGAGCTCGTCATATTCGATGAACCGACAACCGCTCTCGATGTAACCACCCAGGTCGAAGTGCTACGGGAATTCAAACGCCTGATCCAAGAGCGCGGCACAACCGCGCTCTACGTATCGCACGATCTGGCGGTCGTCGCTCAGCTCGCCGACCGAGTGGTGGTTCTCAATTCCGGTGAAGTGCGCGAGTCGGGGCCCACCATGCGAGTGCTCGGCACCCCGACCGACTCCTACACTCGATCGCTCGTTGCCGCGGCTACGGGCCGGGAGGCGGTCTGCGCGTTACGGCGCGAGGTGGCCATCGCCGCGAGTGTGGGGGTGAGCGGGCGTGGTGATCTGAGTGAACCGCTGGAGCCATTGCTTTCCGTGGACGGACTCACCGCCGGCTACGGCAAAGTCGACGCCGAGGGTTTCCCCTCCGCTATCGCCCTACGGGATGTCTCGCTAGTCGTGAAACGCGGGGGGGCGCTCGGCGTGATCGGCGAGTCGGGCTCCGGAAAGTCGACGCTGGCGCGTGCGCTGGCCGGCATCGTGGCGCCCGCCTTCGGCACCCTTCGACTGGAGGGCCAGCTGCTGGAGGCGCGCATGGAGCGGCGCCCCCGGAAGCAATTGCGTCGCATACAGATCGTTTTTCAGCATGCCGATGCCGCGCTCAACCCCGCACATACCGTGGCGCACATCCTCAGCCGTCCACTGAAGCTCTATTTCGGGATGCACGGTACCGAGCGCAACGAACGCATTGCCCGATTGCTCGACTTGGTACATCTCGACCGATCCATGGCCGCACGCCGTCCACCGGAACTCTCCGGCGGACAGAAGCAGCGGGTCAACCTTGCGCGAGCGCTGGCCGCCGAACCGGCACTCATTCTGTGTGATGAAGTGACGTCGGCACTGGACGCTGCAGTCGGTGCCGCCATCCTCGAGCTGATGGCGGAATTACGCCGCGAACTGGGACTCTCGTACGTATTCATCAGTCACGATGTCTCCGCGATACGCGCGATCTGCGACGAGGTGACCGTACTTTATGCCGGGCAGGTCGTCGACTCGGGCCCCCTCCGGCGACTGGACGACCCGGCGGCTCATCCATATACGCGACTGCTCGTCTCCTGCGTGCCGGAGATGCGCAGCGGTTGGCTCGAAGACGCACCCGCCACGCTGGGGCAACTCGGGACTGCCCGCCTCGACGCGAGCCGGTGATGCGCACGTCGGTACTCGTGCTCAATACCCGGCGGCCCGATCGACCACGTTGTGCAGGGGCTCTCCGCGGCGGTGTCTGCGGATGTTCTCGAGTACGATCCGGGCCGCGGTTACGGGCTGCGTCACTCCGGCGATATGCGGTGTGAGCATGATGCTCGGATGTTGCCAGAACGGATGTCCGACCGGCAATGGCTCTGGTTCGCATACATCGAGAACGGCGGCCGAGAGCCGCCCGGAATCGAGCGCCTCGAGCAGGGCGCTCTGGTCGAGATGGCCGCCTCTGCCGAGATTGACGAGCCTAGCCCCCGTCGGCAGGCACCTGAAGAGTCGTTGGTCGAGGATGCGGCGCGTAGCGTCCGTCAACGGCAGCAGGCAGACCAGGATGTCGCATCCGCCGAGGAAGCCCTCGAAGGCATCGGATCCCGAGTAGCAGTCAACGCCCGGGATTTGCTTCGGAGTACGACTCCAGCCGCGAAGCGCAAAGCCGAATGGCGAAAGTGCTTGCAGCACCGCTTGGCCGAGGACACCGAGTCCCATGATACCGACACGCCGCTCCGCCGCCGGAACCACATCCAAGTGCCGCCATTCCGCCTCCCTTTGCGCCCGCTGATAGTGGAGCACGTTCCTGTGCAGTGCGAGCACCGCCATCGTCGCGAACTCGACGATCCCGCTCACGATTCCAGGCTCCACCATCCGCACCACGGAGACCGTGTCCGGCACCTGCTCTAGGCCGATCTGGTCCACCCCGGCACCGATCGAGAAAAGCAGCTTGAGACTGGGAAGCGAGTGCAGAAACTCCGCTGAGGGCTGCCATGCGACGAGGTATTCGATAGCCTCGAGATTGCCCGTGTCGGGCCATATATGGAACGGAAGGTCGGGTGCCTCCGCGGCGAAAATTCTGGCCCAGGTCCGCCCGCGTTCCGCATCCGAACGATAGAGGATGCTCATGGTCAGGTGAGCGCTTGTGAAACGAGGCCAAGAACGCGCGCCGCGCTGCGCCGTGGCAGGGACGTGCCGCGGATCATCACGGCGGCGGTATCGACGCACGCGATGCCGATGGACTCGAGCCATCCCCTGAGCACTGTCGCATCCTCGGGCACGTCGAGCCGCATGATCCCGCTCCGTCGTTGTATCAGGCGCGTAACGATCTCGATGGCCAAGGTCTCATCTTCCGCCACCACCGGCCCGATGGTCGTGCCTCGACCAGCGTCGCGCGCCAGCGCATAGCCCGCGAGCCGTCCGTGGCGCGTGGCGACAACGCCCTCGCCCCCGGCGAGCACAGCGGCGAGAACTGACGTCCTGCCGGTGCCAAATGCCATCGCGTCCCATTGTGCAATGGTTTCGAGGTCGGCGCTCGTCACCGCGCTGAGGCTGGCGCCCCCCGTTTTGAGCGGGAGCGTGGTGGTGGTCGCTGCACCCAGATGCTGACAGATTGCTCCCTGCTCACGAAACCCGCACTGCTCATACAGCCGCCTTCCCGCGCGGGTGGACACCAACTGGAGCGAGCGCGCACCGGCATCCTCCATCACGGCATTCATCAGCCTGCGTCCGATCCCCTTGCCCTGCTGATGCGGATCGACGACCACCAGTCCGACGGTCGCGAATTGATCTCCATAGGGCCACCAGAACGCGGTGCCGAGCACCCGTCCGCCCGGATCGCAGACAACCCAACCTCTTCCAAGATGGAAGTGAAGGAGCCAGTCCTCGAGCCGGTACGCCCACGACTGCGCCTGCGTGAGGCGCAGGCCCTCGGCAAGATCTTCCTTCTGCATTCGGCGGGTGCTCATCTCTGTCATGTTTTCCAGACCTGATTTCAACGTTTGGCGCGCAACAGCGCAATGTTGTCCTGCATCCGATATGCCTGGATGATTGCCGGCATGAACCACGGATCACCGCGATAAAACGGGATGGAGGCGGGCGGCCGGAAATCGAATGCCGTAGCTGCGTGATCGCCTTTCCCCATCAACTTGTGGGCCGCGCGCGTACCGACCCAAGGCGCCCAGACCACTCCGGAACCGCAGAAGCCAGTCGCATACACCACTCCGGCCTTCTCGAAGATGCGAGGTAGCATGTCGCGGTTCATTGCCACATTTCCGAACCAACTGTGCGACAGTCGAACGTGCTCGAGTTCCGGGAAGAGGTTCACGAGTCCCCTGCGCAAAAGGATCGTCGGCGCCGTCGGATCGCCGACGCGCGAGCTGTCACGCCCTCCCAGAAGAATCCGTTTGCCGTCGGGGGACGGGCGGTAATAGAAGCCTAGCTGGCGCCCTTCAGCAATCATCATCCGCTTCGGCAGGACTCGCGCCATTAGTTCGGGCGCGATCTCCTCGGTGGCGATGATCCGGGCGCGCACCGGGACAAGCCGGCGACGGAGGAAAGGAACAGCCCCGTCGGTGTAGCCGTTGGTGCAGACCAGAACCTGCCGCGCCTGTACCGCACCGGCCGACGTCACCACGCGAAACCCCGACCCATGTTTGTGTAGAGAAATCACGCGCGTCTTCGAATGGACCGTCAGTCCAGAACCAAGAGCCACCCGCAGAAGCTCGGCATGGAACTTGGCCGGGTGCAGTCCGCCGATGTCCATCCGCACGATGCCGCCGCGATAAAACGCGGTGCCAACGTAGCGATGCTGCTCGGCGTGAGGCACGGCGTAAGACTCGATTCCAAGTCTCCTTGCCAGCGCGTCGGCGCTGCGCGCGGCCCGCTCATATTGCCCGTAACCGATCGCACCCTTGAACTGGCCGACCAACTGGAGATCGCACTCGAGCCCTTCGGTCTTGATGAAATCATAGAGAAATTCGCGAGCGACCTTGCCTTCGCTCTCGATCGCGATCGCCTTCTTCTCGCCGAAGCGCCTGGCGATTGTGGCGTAATCCGGCCGAATGGTTCCGCTGGTAACGCCGCCGTTGCGAGTCGAAGCACCTTCGCCGGGATCCATCGAGTCGAAAGCGGCCACCGACCGGCCCTCACGCGCCAGCGTCAACCCCGCTGCGAGCCCGGCGTAACCGGCACCTACAATGACGACGTCGAGCTTCTTGGCGAGCGGCAGCGGGCTCAATGGCGTTGGGGGCGCCGCCTCCCACCAGTACGGCGTGCTCCTGTCGGCGACCTTGCACTCATTCACGCGGGCCACGTCAAGCATCCCCGGACCCTGCTCTCGACGCGCAACGCGGAGCGAATCGGGATCGGCCTCGATGGTCATGCGCGCGGTCTGCCATACGATGCTCGAATGGCAAGGGTCTGTGGCGGATTCGGTGTTCAACATATCGAGGAGTGCTCGTCCGAGGCCGATCGTGACGTATGCAGTTTATGCCTCGCCCACCAGCAACGTGAGGCGCAGGTGGACCTGCTTTCGAAACATTCGGCTGTTCGAAGCGAGGCGAATCGAAGAAAATTCCATTGGCCACCGCAACCTATTGCCCGGCAGGCCTGATTCGGGTCGCAGCAGTCTCCGACTCGCATGTACCCGTGCCAGCGGCATCGGCAGTAGAATGACCGGACTCGGCGTTCCTTGCCGATTGGCGCAATAGTTCGGCCGAATATTTCGAATCATGCCCGCGTGGCGACGAAATCTACAGGCTCATCCGTGCAATAGTAAGAAAGACATGAATAGAACCGTCCGCCTGCCTTTCTTCGAACTCGTCGCGCAAGACATTGCGGATGTCGATGTGAACCTCCTTCACGGCCTGTCGCTGTCCGTAGGCTGGCCACATCGACCCAAGGATTGGGAAATCCTGCGCCGTGCCGGCCGCGGCGTCGTCGCCGTCGATGGCATCGGCCGCGTCTTCGGCAGCGCGATGTGGTTTCCCGTGGAAGATAACTTTGCCACCATCGGCGTGGTGATCACGACGCCCCGCATCCAGGCGCAAGGTGGTGGCCGATGGCTCATGGAGCAGGTATTCGAGCAGTGCGGCGACCGCGACCTGGCGCTCAATGCAACTCGTGCCGCCGATCGTCTTTACGCTTCCCTGGGATTCACGAAAGAAGCGACTGTGCATATGCGCCAGGGGACGGTCCCACCGATACTGCCGGCCACGCCGCCGCTGGATGGTGAACCGGGCGCGCTCGCGGAAGGCAATGTTGGTGAGATAAGAGATCTGGATATGCGTGCATTTGGATCAAACCGCGGGAAAGTGCTCGCATTGCTCGCCGAAGATTCCTCAATCGTCACTTTGCGTCGTGGTGGCGAGATTGTCGGCTATTCGATGTGTCGCGAGTTTGGGCGCGGACGAGTGATCGGTCCGATGGTCGCGCGGAACGACCAGGATGCGATCCATCTGACAACGGCGCATTTAAGGAACCTGGCAGGACAGTTCGTCCGCGTGGATACCCGAGAGATGGATGGCGCGTTCATCGAGTTTCTTCAGCAAAGCGGCCTCGATGTGGGCGACACCGTTACCACCATGTCCAAAGGACGCAGGTTCCTCAACCGAAGGGACCGCGAGCCACGCGTCTACGGATTGGCCGGCCACGCATTGAGCTGATTCTGCGCCGGCGATAGCCGGCGGGCGGCGGGGATAGTTGAGGGGTAATACATTGCCGGACGAAGCTCCGCTATTGCTTCTCGATGCCGGAAGCGTCGAGCCACTCCTCGAGTCCGCGGCGGTGTTCGAGGCCGTGAAACGAGCCTTCACGCTCCACAGCATGCGCCAGGGGCGCGTATTTCCGGTCGTACGAGAACGACTCCACACGGGCGGCGTCTTCGGCATCAAATCGGGCGATGTGCCGACCGCGAATCTGCTCGGGCTAAAGGCGGCGGGCTTTTGGCCTGGAAATAGACAGGCAGGAAAGGAGCCGCACCAGGCGACGATTCTCCTGCTCGACCCCGGCACGGGCCGGCCGCTGTGCCTGATCGATGGGAACGCCGTGACTACGGCCCGTACCGGCGCCGCGGGCGCGCTGGGCTTGACGCTGCTTGCACGGCCCGACAGCCGGTCCCTATGTCTATTCGGCACAGGCACGCAGGCTAGAATTCAGCTCACCCTTGCCTTGCGCCATATGGCCCGGATTCAACGGGTCCTGTACCTCACCGGCAACGGGCAGCCGGACGCAGCGTTCGAAAGCGCATTTGGAGACTCTTGCGCGTTGACCCACTCTCACGACCCCGATGCCGCCGTAAGTACCAGTGAAATTGTCGTGACCGCGACGCCCGGCGGCGGTCCCTTGTTCTCGCTCGAAGCCGTCCGAGCCGGCACGCACGTCAACTGCGTTGGCGCCGACACGAAGGGCAAACGCGAGCTTCCCGAGGGTCTGCTGAGCCGATCGCGCCTCTTTTGCGACGATCGTGAACAGTCACGCTCGATCGGCGAAGGCCAATGGGATGCTGATTACCCTTCGATCGAACTCGGTGACATCCTGACCGGCAAGGTGGAACTGGCTCGACGGCCGGATGACATCACGATCTTCGACATGACGGGACTGGCTCTCCAGGATTTGACCGTGGCGGAAATGCTTTGGCGCCAGGCCGCGGCCCGGGGCTTGGGGATGATCGCGCCGTGGCCCTGGTGATGGCCGCACCGAACCGCCGGGAAGCCTTACCGCCTAGGTGCGACCTTGATTCCACATCTCGGTGTGTATGCGCCACACATGGTCGTGGCCGCGGTGTAGAACCAACAGCATTTTGCCGTGACCGTCGAAGACCGGCCTGCCTTTGGCGAGCAGAATGACCTGGTGCTCCCGGCACCATTCCGACGCCCAATCCCCGGAGGTCTCGATGTCGAAGCACTGTAGGTCAAACGACCGCATGTGCGCATGGGGGAATTGCGCGGAAATGCCGGCCAGAAACTGCTCGATCTTCGGCTTGCCGACCAATGGCGCCGCAGCGGGCAGCAGGCTGATGCCGTCATCCTCCCACAGCGCAAGCATCGCGGTGTCGTCCATCCGTGAGGTCGCCTGGCTCAAGGAACGGTTGAAGGCTTCGACCGAAGTTCTATCTCGGTCAGAGGACAGGCCGGAGGTCGCGCAACTCACGCAGGCGGCCACCGCCGCCAATCCGAACAGGAGTCTTACCATGCACACGCCCTCCTGCCTTCCCCGCCTGGATGCAGCTCCGGCTTCGTCGACTGCGAGGCCCTTGGCGCGATCATACCCGCCTTCGTGGCTCCGCGGGGCATGCGAAGCGCTCGCGACACTCAACTGCATTGGACCGGGTGGCTTGGGACTGCGCCGAGGTCGATCTGTCTCTCCCCCGGGCGACCCGCCCTATTCCTCCCAGCGAAACCGCCAGATCGCCACCAGCAGGCACGCCGCGGCGCTGCCGATCAGGATTACGGTCGGCAGCACCGCGGCCTCGAACGGCAGGCCGCGCCAGGTGGCGCCATCCAGTCCGTCCACCGCCCAGCGCGTCGGCACGTAGCGCGACGCCTCCTGCAGCCAGCGCGGAAACACGAATGTCGGCACCCACGCTCCGCCGATCATCACCAGCAGCAGCGTCGCCATCATCGCAAGGCCGCGGGTGGTCGACGCGTTGCGACCGAGTGTCGCCAGCATCAACCCAAATCCGGCATTCAGCAGGCAAAGAGCGATGACCACGGCGATGAAGCCGGGCCAGCTGCCGTCGATGCGCACCTTGAACAGCACGATTGCCGCAACGTAGATGACCGTCACTTGAAACAGCCCGATGAGCGTGGTGGCCAGCGCGCGAGCCAACATGAACTCGCTCCTGTGCAGCGGCGCCGAGCGCAGACGCTGCCAGACGCCGCGCTCGCGGGTCAGCAGCAGCACGACGCCGGCATCGATGCCCGCAAACAGAATGAATTGCATTGCCATGCCCGCGACCGAATGGGCGTAGCCATTGTAAGGGACATTGTCGCGCGCCGTGACCGGGGTGGAGGCCACTGTATATGGGATGCTGAGTCCGAAGCCATGCGTTTTGCCGTCGGCGGGGACGCCGGCGTTGCTCTGATCGTTCAGCCTGCGCGCGGCCAGCAGCAGCGTCCGCATGTCCGTGCGAAGCGGCGTCGGCTTGAGCTGTTCGAGCTGCTCGAGGTAGCGGTCGATGGCCTTGCGGCCGTAGGAACCGGTGAAGGCCTCCTTTGAGATCTCCTTCATCGAGTACTGCGCGAGCAGTCCCTCGACCACGCGCGCCGCGGTGACCTGGCTGGGGTCCACCAGCAGCACCACCTGCGGCTTGTCCGTGCCGGTGAAGAGCGATCGGGTGGTCCGCTCGCCGAAACCACGCGGGAATACCGCCGCGGCATTCTGCTTGCCGCTCTTGACCTGATCGAGCGCAGCAGCGCGGCCCAGCGCACTGACTGCCAGCAGCGGATCAGCGGTGAGATCCGCCGCGATGGCGCGGGACACGCTGCTATGGTCCTCGTCGACGACCGCAACCGGTATTTTTCCCTGACCTTCGCTCCGGCCGGCGCCGCCGAAGACGTAGCCGAAAAATCCGGCGATGAGAATCGGCACCAGCACGCCCACGATCATCGCGCGCCGGTCGGCGAGATAAAGACGGAGGTCGTTGCGGATCAGCGCCCGCATGGCGGTGGTATTCATGCGCCCGCTCCGTCGCGCAGCGCCCGGCCCGTGAGCCGCATGAACGCGGCCTCCAGATTCAGGTACTGCCGCTTGAAACCGGCGACCGTGTCGTCGGCCAATATCCGTCCGTGGTCGAGGATCAGTACCCGATCGCAGAGGCGCTCGGCCTCCTCCATGTAGTGCGTGGTATACAGCAGTGTCTTGCCGCGGCGCTTGAGCTCCTCGAGGTTGTCGAAGATCGCGTTACGCGACTGCGGATCGACACCCACCGTCGGCTCGTCGAGCAGCAGCAGATCCGGATCATGCAGCAGCGCGCCGGCGATGTTTAGGCGCCGCTTCATCCCGCCGCTGAAGCTGCCGACGCGCTCGCCGCTGCGGTCGGCCAGGCCCACCAGCGCGAGCGCGGCCTCGGCGCGTTGCCGCAATTGCCTGGCGCCGAGACCGTACAGCCCGCCGAAGAGCTGCAGATTCGCCCAGGCCGACAGCTCCTCATACAAGGCCAAGTCCTGGGGCACCAGACCCACGCGGCGCTTCAATGCATCGGCGTCCCGCACGACGCTCACTCCGTCCAGGCGCACCTCGCCGCCGTCCGGCTTCGATATGCCGCTGATCATGGCGATCGTCGTGGTCTTGCCGGCGCCGTTCGGCCCCAACAGTCCCACGGTCTCCCCCCGGCCGATGCCGAAGCTGATGGCGTCCACCGCAGTTCGGCTACCGAAGCGCTTCGAGAGCTGCTCGACGTCAAGCATGAAGGATGTCCCGCAGGTATTGGACGTGTGCCTCGAAGGCGCGGCGTCCGGCGCGGGTCAGCGAGATGCGTGTCCGCGGCTTCTTGGCGACGAACACTTTCTCGATCTCGACATACCCCGCCTTCTCGAGCGTCGCGAGATGCATGCCGAGGTTGCCGTCCGTGACGTTCAGCAGCTTGCGCAGTTCGATGAATTCCAGTTTCGCCCCGGTGCGCAGGGCATTGAGCGTGGCCATGATATGCAGGCGCGTCGGCTGATGGATCAACTCGTTCACAGGCGGCGCAGCCAGAACCCGCCGGTGATCAGCGCGCCGCCGGAGACGCATCCCATGTAGAGGAAATAGTGGCTTTGAATGCCGAAGTAGCCGGCGAGGATCAGGGACGTACCGACACACCCGATGACAAATAGGCGCCAGCCAGCCCAGGCGCCTACCGCCATGTAGAGGAACGTCCAGAACATCGAGAGGAACGTATCCTGCTGGCGTCCGTCCGCGGCGGGCAGCACGGCCAGCGCGGCAATCTGAAATGCGATGGTCACCGCGAAGCAGAGCGTGACGCGCCAGCCTTGGTTCTGGCGGCCGCGGGGCTCGCCAACCTGCGCCGCCGCAGCATGCTGACGCCATCCCAACCATAAGCTCAGCGCCGCGCCGGCCACGGTCAGCACCATCCAGATCGTGTTCACTTGCGGCGGGGCGAGGTCGGTCAGACTGTTCGCCACCAGCCAGATGCCCCCCCATAGGATCAGGAAGGGCGCGAATCGCCGGTAGCGCTGCATCTGCGCGCTGCGGGCGCCGGCGGCATCGATCGCGGCCAGCGCCAGAGCTGCTTCGTTCTTGTCGATGTCCATTGCAGAGTACTCTATCTCAAAGAGTGCTCCGCGCGCAAATAGGTATAAACCGCCTCCGGGCGGACCATTGCCGCATCGCATTCCCGGCAGCCCGACTCAACGATCCGCGACTCGCTTCTCCTCGCGGTGCACGTTCTCGAACAGCTTATCCGGCTGGGTGATGAAGGCGCGGTGCCCGGCGAAGCGGCAAAGCGCGGTCTCCATGCGGAACTGGTGGCGGACAGAAATCGGGCGCGTCAGTGCAGGAATTTCTGGAGGAAGCCGCCGACGGCATTGAGTACCGCGATGCGCGTCTGCGCATGCACCAGCTCATGATCCCCGCCATCCAGCTTGACGAAGGTCACGCGCTTGCCCGCTTTCTCCAGCGCACGCTGCATCTCCTGTGACTGCATCATGGGTACGACGGCGTCATTTTCGTCGTGAACCAGCAGCACCGGCGCGTCCACCTTGCCTGCAGCGCCAAGGGGAGACTGTTCGGCCAGCTTCGGGTCATGCAAGGGCCCCATGTAAGTACGCCAGAGTGCCAACGCGGCATGGTCCGAGTCCGCCCCGCCGAATACATTCTGTTGTTGCCCGAGCAGCCGCGGCAGATCCGAAATGCCGTTGACACTCACGGCGCAGGCATACGCGGCAGGTGAGAAGGCAGCGCCAGACAACGCCGCATAACCGCCGTACCCAACACCGACGATGCACACCCGATGAGGATCGGCGATGCCCTGCTGCACCAGGAATCCGACGCCGTCGAGGGCGTAGCGCTGCGATACGCCGCCCCAATAAATCACCCCCCCCTCGGTCGGGAGGGGATGCAGCGCAATGCGGGGCTTGAGCACCGCATAGCCGCGGGACGCCAGATATTGCGCGAACCAGTCGAAGTCTTCGGGGTCATTTCCCACCGGCCCGCCGGGAGCCAGCACCACGAGCGGGAGGTCCTTGCCGCCGCCGGGAGGCAGAATCACCTGCGCACGTACGCTGAGGCCGGCGCCAGCCTGATACCGTACGGAACTGGCCGTCCCGAGCGCAACGTGCGCCAACTGGGGATAGGCCTCACCCGCATCGTCCGCGTGGTGCGTGGAGAAGTCGATCAGATAGTAGATCGGTGGCTCGCTCGGCCCCTGGACCTCGGCCAGGGTCTTGCCGCCATCCCGCGACTCGTCATAGACGCGTACCTCTCGGCGCGGAAACGCACGCGCGATCGACTCGTACCGCGATCGCGCCGCGGTGTCGATCCAGATCCGGTGTGGATCGGAGCGCCCCACCCACACCGATGTCAGCTTTTCCGCATACCGGGACATCTCGACCCCAAGCACCTGCTGCTGCACCCCCGGCAACATGCGCTTCGGTCCCGAGCCGTCGAGCGGGATCGCGGCGAGATACTGCCGCCCGTCACGGCCCGTAACGATCGCCAGTATCGAATGCGAATCCTGATCGACACCCGCTAGGCGCGGCTCGACCGGGTCGATGCGGCGATAGATCTCCCGCCAGTCGCTCCCCTGATGGGCAAAAAGCGTGAATTGATGCAACTGCCAGTCAGCGCGGGCCAGCAGGTTGCCGTTCGAGTCCACCACCCACTGGCTGGTGAAGCCGTCGCCGTACGCGATCGGCTGATCCTTCCCGGTTGACGTGTCCACCGAGAACAGGGCTCCCACGATGCCCGAGTCCCCGCGTGTGTTATGAATCATCGTGCCGGTGCCTTGCCGGTAATGACCTGCATCGAAGACGCTGGCCGCCATGATCGCCGTGTGCGGCTTCTGCGGAATATCCCAGGCGAGCAGATCGGCCGCGGTGTCGAAGTATCCCGAACCGCCGTTCAACCGATCCGCCAGCAGCCAGCGGCCGCGTCCGCTGGCGATGTCGACCGCGAGCATGCGGCTCAGCCGGATCGCCCGTCCCCAATCCAGATTCGCATCGGCCGGGAGGCGGTGAGTCTGGACGGTGTCGATCAACAGCGTGCCGTCGTCTTCCCACATCAGCCCGGGGATGCTCAGGTCCGGCATTTGCAGTGTGCGCCGAATCGTTCGGGCGTGCAGATCGTAGACCACCACCTCGGGTCCGGAACCGGCCGGCCGCAGCCACGCCAGCAGCCGCCCTCCCGGACTCAAGGTCATCCCGGCTCGCTGTGGCGCCGCACCGAACAACATGACCGGATCGGTCGGTGATTGCCCCGCCCACACCGGTGCGGCCAGGACCGCCGTCACAGTCAACACGATCGCCCGCAGATACTTCATGCCCGCTCCCTCCATACCGCTGGCGTCGTGCCCACTTCGAAGATCCGTTGATCGAACGCCTCACGTTCCAACGTGGGTCAATATCCAGGCGAGCGCGGCGCTGCTGCCCACGAATCCGCCGACCCCCGCAAGCGCGCGTCGGCGGAATCGCTGTGCGAGCGATTCGCCGTCCGACGCTGACAGCAGGAAGGCGCGACCGTCGGCGGGGTCGCTGAGCACGTCCACTGCCGGCGGCACCGGTGCCGCGGCGCGCTGCGCCAGGACTTGTTCACGCGCCGCGGCACGCGCCTTTTCCCACTCCTCGCCATTCAGGCTCCCGTCATGGTCCTTGTCGAAGCGCGCCAGCAATGCAGCCTGGTCCCGCTTCCATTCGTGCAGCAGGTCGGCCACCTCGCCATCGGAATCCCCGACGCCGGCACCGCCGACACTGCGGAATGCGCCGAGTGCGCACACATGCTCGCCGGGCTGCAGGCGATGCTCAGTATAGCGGTATTTGTCGGTCACACAGGCGTCGACCAGCCAGCCGAAGACCCCGGTGCCTTTCGGCACGCGCACCTGCGGCCACTCCGTCGGCCCGTACCAAACATCGCTGTCGGTCGGAAAGACCTCGGCGCCGCGGGGATCGACGAGGCATTGCCCGGTGCCATCATCCAGTAGAAAGGTCGAATCGCTGGTGGCGCCCTGAATCGTGCACCACGAGCGCGATCGGCCGGTGGCGCGCCGCTCCTCGACTTTGTAGCGCCACCAAGCACAGGGTATGCCCGTCAACGGACCCCGGGTCGCCGCCTGCGGCGGCAGCACGGCGCGTCCGCCGAGTTCGACGTAGCCCTGTGCCGCGGAACGGATGCGCGACGTCGGCGTCTCCTCGAGGATGCGATTTTTGGACCACGCCTTGATGGCGATCCAAAAGGAATAAGCTGCGATGACCGCCAAGCCGAGCATGACGACCCACATTTCGACCCGATCGCCGGACATGGCCCGACCTATTCCTAGGTACCGCTGAACAGTGCGTCCATGTCCACGTCGCGCTTCTCATCGGCCGTGAAATTCAGCAACTGCGCGGGCTGGAATCCGAATCTCTGCGCGATCATGACGTCCGGGAACACCTTGACGCGGATGTTGTTCAGATTGACCTGATCGTTGTAGAACTCGCGGCGGTCGGCGATGGATTCTTCGAGCGCGGTGATCCGGTTCTGCAGCTGCTTGAACGTCTCATCGGCTTTCAGCTGCGGATAGTTCTCGGCCACGGCGAACAGCCGGCCGACGCCCGCGCGCAGCTGCTGCTCGGCGGCGCCGACGGCAGCCACATCGCCCGCGGTGCTTGCCTGGCTGACCGAGGCACGGGCACGCATGACCTTCTCGAGCGTCTCCTGCTCGAACTGCATGTAGCGCTTGCAGGTCTCAACCAGCTTCGGCAACTCGTCGTGGCGCTGTTTCAGCAGCACGTCGATATTGGCCCAAGCGACCTTGACGTTTTCACGCAGGTTCACCAGTCCGTTGTAGATGCCGACGACGTAGGCGATCGCGACGACCGCCAACGCGAGAATCACGACGAATGCGACCACGAATGCACCCTACCCGCGAGTTTTTCGTCCGCGGAGTGTAGCATCGTTCTTTTCCCGCCTTTCAGGATGTGGATCACATTAGCCCCGCAGCCTCGAGCGCCGTCGCTCGATCGAGACCTACAATTTCCCCCTGCTCCACGACCGCAACGGCTCGCTGCGCCGCGGGCGTATAGCGCGATGATTTTGTCGTCGAATCCCGGGCGGCGTTTCAGCCGCCCGGATTCCTAGCGCGCCGGGGCCCGCCAAGCGCGTCGGCGCGCGGCGATCTCGCCGGCTCGATCGAGCGGCTGATCGACGATCCGCGACTGAACGGCCGTGAGTACGGCAGGCGGCAGGCTCGAGCCGGCCATGCGATACCCCGTCTGCGCGCCCGGACCCGTGCTCGATTGCGTCAGCACGTCGATGCGCCAGTCCTTGCCGCTGCGGCACGCGAGTCCCGCTGGTGCGAGCGCCTTCGCAATCTGGAAGGTCCGGCAATAACCACCCGATTTGCTGAGGAAGCTAAGACCGATGTCGACGCCGCCCGCCCCCCCCGGACCGGCCAGTTGGTCGGACAACGCGCGGGCAAGGCCGCCATCGGCAACGAGCGCACCTTGAGCATTCTCGCCGAGGAGCGGGACCGGGGAGTGCCATGCGAGGAAGCCGATGGTAAGGCCGAACGCGAGACTGGCGGCCATCGCGAGCGGAATCGGTACGCGCCACCGGGAGCGCTCACGGCGCATGTGGGCCGCATCGATCGGCAGGATCTTCGGCGCGTCGACGGTGGCGGCCACCGCACGCGTCGCCGTGTCGATCAGGCGCCGCGGCACGGGTTCTTCGAGTTCCTCGCTAAACGCCGCCTGCACACGCGCGCGCAGCGCTTGGTGCTCGGCGACCCGCGCGGCGAGGCGTGGGTCGGCGTGCAGCGCGGCCTCGACGGCGGCAGCCGCCGCGGCATCGAGTTCGCCGTCCGCGAAGGCCATCAGCATTTCGTCGGAGATCGTCATATCGGTTTCCTTTCGCTCAAGCTCGCAACGCCGCTTGCAGGGCCTGACGCGCGCGTGCAAGCCGGCTGGTCAGCGTGCCGACCGGTACCTCGAGCACGTCCGCCGCTTCCTGGTACGAGAGACCCTCGACGAGCACGAGGCTGACCGCGAGACGCTGCTCCTCAGGCAATCGCGCGACGGCCGCGCGAATCGACAGCGCGTCGCCAGGATCTTGGTCCGTTGCACTATCACCGGCGTCTTCGGGGAGGAACACCTCGTCGCGCCGCTTGCGGGAGCGGAATTCGTCGAACCAGGCGTTCTTCACTATCTTGTACATCCAGCGGTCCAGGGGTGAGTCGCTGCGCCACTGCGACAGATGCGCCAGCGCCCGTTCCACCGCGATCTGGACGACGTCGTCGGCGTCGTGCGGATTGCGCGTCAAATTGCGCGCGAATCGTCGCAGCCGCGGCAGCAAGTCCACGATCTGTCGGTGGACGTTTTCCGGCGTCCCGTTCGTCATCATGGTGTAGACGTTCGCCCCAGGGGTTTTAGTCCATGCATTGTAGAGAAATTCGCCCGGCACCGACTATGATCCGTACAAGCTGCGGCCGAGCCGCGTGCGCCCGGAGAGTGCCGTGAGTAGGGGACGATGGGGACTGCTGGCGATTTGGGTGCTGGCGGCGCCGGCTGCGGCGCAGCTGCGCCTCCAGCTACCGATGACCTCGCTGCCGATTGGTCCGGTGCAACAGACCATCGACCAACTGCAACCGGACGGGCTCGATCGGCGCATCGATTTGCGGCATCTGCAAATTCGCCGTCTGATCCGCGCCCACCGCCGGCTGATCGAGGCGGACCCGGCCGGCGAGCCGATCGTGCGCGACGAGATTCTGGCGTCTTTTCCCACCCCGGACGCACTCACCCGCGCGCTCGCACTGGGCTTCGCCGTCGAGAGCGAACAGGAACTGCATTCGCTCGATCTGCGCATCGTCGTGCTGCGCATACCGGCACGCCGCTCGACCCGCGCGGCCTTGAATGAGTTGCGCGCAGCCGTGCCCGAGGCGACGCTCGATTACGATCACATCTATCTACGCGGCGGAGAAGCGCCAACCGCGGCGCCGGTGAGCGCGTCGCAGATGCCGCCAACCACCGGCGCCGCGCCGCACTCTCGGATTCGTGTCGGCTTGGTCGACTCGGGGGTCAATGCGACAGAGCCGGCGTTCCGGGACTCGACCGTGCATCCGTGGGGATGCGGCGGTACAGCGCAGCCGGGCGCCCACGGCACGGCGGTCGCGTCACTTCTGGTGCGTCGCGCCCGTGCGGATCTCTATGCGGCCGATGTCTATTGCGGCCAACCGACCGGCGGCTCGGTCGATGCGATCGTCGCCGCACTCGCGTGGCTCGCGCAGAACCGCGTACCGGTGATCAACATCAGCCTGGTCGGGCCGAAAAATCTCCTGCTCGCGCAGGTGGTCGCGGCGCTGCTCGCCCGCGGATACGTGATCGTTGCCGCGGTCGGCAACGACGGACCGGCCGCCCCGCCGCTGTATCCGGCGGCCTATCCGCAGGTCGTCGGCGTCACGGCGGTCGATGCCGAGCGGCGCGTGCTGCTCGAAGCGGAGCGCGGCCCGCAGGTGACGTTCGCCGCGCAAGGGGCCGAGCTTGAGGCGGCGAATCTGCGGCAAGGATCGACCCTGGTTCGTGGCACCTCGTTCGCCGCGCCTACCGTCGCCGCGTTGTTCGCCGCCCGGATGTCTGCGCCTGACCCGGCGGCGGCCGCGGCGGCGTTGGCCGCGTTGATCCGTCGCGCGGTCGATCTCGGCCCGACCGGACGGGATCCGATCTACGGTTACGGTCTGCTCGGCGCCAAATAAAAAACTCGCGGGACGGGGACGAAACCCGTGCGCTCCGTCGTATGACCAGTAGAAGCCGCGGGATGGCCGCGGCGAAACAGGAGCACGACGATGAACAGCAAGATATGGGTGGCGGGCGCCGCAGTTGCGGCGGCACTGGTTTTGACTGCGCCGGCGCAGGCCGGCATCTTCGGCAGCGGTTCAGGGGCGGTCGGGGGCATGCTTGGCGCCGGCGGTGGTGCGAGCGGCGGCATGCTCGGCGGACAGCTCGGCGGCATGGGCGGGATCGACGGGCCGACCGGCAGCGGCGATCTCGCAGGACAGGGCGGATTCGCCACGCCGCGAGCTGCGACCATACCGCGACCGTCGCTGCCGACTGTGAGCGCGAGCCAGGCGGTTGCCGGCGCTGCGAACGGTGCCGCGGGCATCGGTCAATCTACCGGCGCGGTCTCGGCGGCGGGTAACGCGAGCGGCAGCACGACGAGTGGCGCGCCGGGCACCGGGAACGGCGCTGGCGCGCTCGCAGGATCGGCGAACGCCAGTGGCGCCGGCGGGAATGGCAATCCGCTGGTTACCGGCAGCGGCAGCGGGTTGCTCGGTGCAGCCGCGAGTTCCGGTGGGTCGTCCGGCGCGGGGACGTCGAACTCTGCTCCGTCGGGCGGTACCCCGTCCAGTTCCGGGCACGCCGGCGGCGCGAAGGCGCGGCACGCCCAGGGATCCAGCGAACGCCGCTAATTCGACTGAGCGGATTCCGCACGCGGTCAGCATCGATCGCATGGCGTACTTCGCGGCGCGCAGGCCGCTCAGACAACGGCTGAGTGGTGCTGCCGCGCCGCGACCGGCTACTTCTGATCGACCGCGGAATCGAAACACACGGGGTGCTTCGCTCGTGCATCGACCGAGAGCGAGAAGACGTCCGGTCTCGCGTAATGACCGACGACGTCGAAGTCGTAGCGGGCACGGATCAGCTCGTCGGTGTCGATCTCGGCGATGACCAGTCCGCTCGTTGCGTACAGCGGGCCCGCGAGGACGTCGCCCATCGGTCCGACGATCACGCTGCCGCCGTTGATCAGCGGCCGGTCGGGATCCCAGCCCGGCACCTCGATCCCGAGTTCCCGTGGCGACGGTTGGATCTGGCAGGCGCTGGCCACGAAGCAACGTCCCTCGTGAGCGATGTGCCGCATCGAACACTGCCAGATCTCTCGCTCGTCCACGGTCGGTGCGCACCAGATCTGTATGCCTCGCGCATACATGGCCATGCGCAGCAGCGGCATGTGATTCTCCCAGCAGATCGCCGCGCCGGCGACGCCGGCGGCCGTCGGTACGACGGCGAGCGTCGATCCGTCGCCTTGCGCCCAGATCAGGCGTTCCGTGCCGGTCGGCATGAGCTTGCGATGTTTCGCCACCAGGCCGGCGTTCGGGTCGAAGAACAGGGCCGTGCAATACAGCGAACTTCGATCACGCTCGATCACGCCCACGACGAGCGAGGCCCCGCATCGAGTCGCCAGCTCGGCGAGGGCATCGGTCTGCGCTCCCGGAACGTCGATGGCTTCGGCGAAATAGCGCGCGAATCGCTCCCGTCCCTCGGGGAGCCGGTAGCCGAGGCGCGTACCGAAGATCTCCCCTTTGGGATAGCCGCCCAACAGCGCCTCGGGCATCACGACCAGGGCCGCACCGGATGCGCGGATCTCGGATTCGAACGACAGAATTCGCGCGAGCGTGTGCGCCCCGCCCTGCGGCGAGGTGCCGAGCTGCAGCGCGGCGATGGTGGATTTCGGCATGGACTCGCGTCGTGGTGATGCTCGTGATGGTGCCGACATCCTACCCGCCGGGCGGGCGGATTCAAGACTGGGCGCGTCTGCAGATATCAGCTTCGCGCCGGATCGTCGCACGTTCCGCGTCGCTCATTCGGGAGATATTGCGCGCCTGCAGCGCGGTGCGCGGGTTGGCGGCGAGCATCGTCTCGTGGCGGAGAAGAAAGTCCCAGTAGAGCAGGGTGTAGGGGCAGGCCTTTGGGCCTGTGCGCACGGCCGGATCGAATCGGCACCGGCCGCAGTACGCCCCGCCGCTCATGCGCCGGATGTATTGCCCGCTGGCGATGTACGGCTTGCTCGCCATCAGACCGCCGTCGGCGAATTGGCTCATGCCGAGCACGTTCGGTAGCTCCACCCATTCGACCGCGTCGACGTAGATCGCGAGGAACCAGGCATGCACCTGGCGCGGATCGACCCCAAACAGCAGCGCATACAAGCCGATGACCATCAATCGCTGGATGTGGTGGGCGTAACCATGGCGCAGGGTTTGTTCGAGAGCGTCGGCCAGGCAGACCATGGGCGCCTCGCCGGTCCAATAGAACCGCGGCAGATCCGCCTGCGCAGCGAGCGCATTGGATTCGCCGTAGTCGGGCATCCGGGTCCAATAGATGCCGCGCACGTACTCGCGCCAGCCGAGGATCTGGCGCACGAATCCCTCCGCGCTGGCGAGCGGAACGCGGCCCTCGCGCCACGCGGACTGCGCGGCATCGACGACTTCACGCGGGTGCAACAGTTTGAGATTGAGCGCGGCGGAGAGCTGTGAATGCCACAGTCCGGTCGTGCCGGGCCAGAGCGCGTCCTGCCAGCGACCGAAGTCGGTCAGACGCTCCTGCACGAATGAGCGCAGCGATTGCCGCGCCTGCTCCCGAGTCACCGGCCAGTAGAATTCGTCGAGGCTTCCCGGGTGCGCGCCGAAGCGCTCGCGCACCAGCGCGAGCACCTCGGTGGAAACCGTGTCGGGCGCGAACCGCGGCGAGTGCGGGACCTCGCCGGGTCCGCTCGACGGGAAGGCGTTGCGGTTATCCTCGTCGAAATTCCATCGGCCGCCGACCGGCCGGCCGTCTTCCATCAGCACGTCGTGACGGCGGCGTTGTTCGCGATAGAAATATTCCAGCCGAAGCTGCCGCCGTCCGCGCGCGTGCGCGGCGAATTCGCGTACGCTCGCGTAGAAATGCCGATCGGCGCAGACTTCCAGGGGCACTCCCGCGGCGGCGGCCGTCGCCCGCAACGACGTGAGCACACGATGATCTCCCGGCGCCGTCAGACGCAGGCTCGCGGGGCGCAGGCGGTCGATCGACTGCCGCAGCTCATCGGCCAGCGAGGACGCCGCCCCGGCGCGCTCGAGTCGCTGGTAATGTACGGTCCAACCCTCCGCGCGTCTTGCCTCGGCGAAGTGACGCATCGCGCTGAGGAACAGCGCGATGCGCGCGCGCGCCGACCATACATGGGTCGCCTCCTCCTCGACCTCCGCCATCCAGATCGCGTCGTGCGCCGGGTCGCAGCCGTCGAAGGCCGACGCAGTCGCGTCCAGTTGATCGCCGAGCACCAGCACCAGATGGCGCAGCGACGCACCGCGCCGCGCTTCAACGTCAGCCACGGCCGCATACCGCGCAGGGCTTGCTCGACAAACAGGACTTGTTGCCCCGATGGCCTTGCGCCGGAGCGCGCTTCATTGCGGCTCCTCGACCATCGGGTAACCGGTCCGGCCGGCGCGCCAGGCCTCGAAGCGATTGGGATCGAACGTCGGCTCCCGCAGACCGTCGAAGCTGCGCGAAACTGCGTGCGTTCGGATCCGCCTCGCGCAGCAGTTCGGCGATGCGCAAGTCGCGCTTGAGCCATACGAGAGCGAAAGATGACATGGCGAGGGCCATGATGCCCCGCTGTCGGTGGTCGAACCAGAGCCGCCGGCGCGCAAATTCGCGGCAATCTGCCAGGCGGTCGACGCGGGCTCCGATTCCGGCCACCGTCCAGTCGACGAACGCAATCCTTCCTCGATGATTGCGCTCGCGATGGTAATGCTTCATGAATTCGCACGGTGCGCGCCGGAGCATCGTTGACCCGATTTCTTTGGCGAGGACTACGAGAGTCCGACGTTCTGGGTCAGTAAACACGGGCCGCCGTCGGCCGAGCCGCGGGCGGCTCCCCTAGGCGCGCGGGCGGCGGCGATCGAGCAGCAACAAGGCGGCGAACGTGCACGCCAGCAGCACGATGCTGACGGCGGCACCGGAGAAGATGAGTCCGCGGTCGGTCAGCGCGAACACCTCCACCGGCGCGGTCACCCAACGCGGCGGGTAGAGCATGATGGTCGCACCCAGTTCACCCATCGACAACGCAAAGCCGAGCGCCGCCGCCGCGAGCAGGTGCGGAAGCAGCAGAGGCAGGGTCACGCGCACGAGCACCATGTGCGGCGGGGCGCCCAAACTACCCGCCATTTCCTCGAAATGCGGCGGCAGCCGCGCGAGCCCGGCCTTGGCGTTGAGGTACGCGTATGCGGTGATCAGCACGACGTGGGTGAGTATCACGAAGCTGACGGTGCCGTTCAGCAACAACGGCGGCCGGCTGAAGGCGACCAACAGCGCGAGCCCGATCGACACCGATGGGATGGCGATCGGCACCAGGAACACCGCGTCGACCCAGCGCTGCACCCGGGCCGGCGCGCGCCGCGCCGCGATGGCGCCCCAGGCGCCCTGGATCAGCGCGAACGCGGTCGCCGCCGCACCGGTCGCAAGGCTGTGCCAGAGCGCGAGCCGTTCGTCGCCCGCGAGCGCGCCGCGCAGGTGCTCGAGCGTCAGATGCGAGGGCAGCACCCCATTCCACCGGCCGGCGACGCTCGCGAGCAGCAGCATCAACAGCGGCAATCCGAACACGCCGAGCACCAGCATCCCGGCGAGTGCCGCCAACCAGCGGCGCGAACCCGCGGAAAAAGACAGACCGTTCACGCCGGCAACCGGTCGAGCATGCGTCGGTAGCCGAAATACAGCGACAGCGACAGCGCGACATTGCAGAGCGCCACCACGCTTGCGCCAGGGTAGTCGAATTGTTCGATTGCCTTGCCGTAGATCAGCATCGGCAGCGTGGTCACGTCCTTCACGCCCATGACGAGGATGATGCCGAACTCGTTGATGGTGAGGAGGAGGCAAAGGCTGCCGCCGGCGAGCAGCGACGGCAGCGCGGCCGGCAACACGACCCGCCGCAGCACGCCGAACGGCGTCTCCCCCAGGCTGCTCGCGACCTCGAGTTGGGCATGGTCCAATGTGTCAAATGCCGCGAGCAGCGGGCGCATCACGAACGGGGTGTAGTAGCTGACCTCGGCCAGCACGACGCCCCAAAAGCCGTACAGGAAGCTCGAGCCGGACGAGGTGCCCACCGCGCCGAATATCCCCGCGTTGCCGTACAGGAACGTCAGCGACAACGCGATCAGGAACGACGGGAACGCCAGGTACGCGTCGATCAGGCGGCTGAGTGCGCGCGCGCCGACAAATGGCACGAAATGGATCAGGACCGCGAGCACGAAGCCCAGGAACATGCATAGCGCGGTCGCGGTGAGTGCGATCCGCACCGTGTCCTGCAGCGCGCCCAGGAACAATCCGCCGCCAATGACGGCGATGAACCCGGCGAGTCCGTGACCCCCGTCCGGCGTCACGAAGGCCTCGGCGGCCATCAGGCCGAGGGGGTATACGAGCGCGACCCCGAGAGCCACGAGGGGAAATATCAGCCAGAAGGGGCGCCATGCGGCGCCTGCGGACCGTGCGGCGCTCATGTGTCCGCGAGCAGCACGGCGCGTTCTGGATCGAAGGACAGGGATAGAGGGTCGCCTGGACGGGGTGCTTCGACGTTGCCGGGCAGGTCGACGCGAATCGACACCTCGTCGATGCCGAGCATCACCCGTTGGGTCGCGCCGAGCCAGCGCACCGAGTGGACGCGGCCGCTCAGCCGGTTGTCGTCCCCGCCGTGACCGCCGCCCGCGGCCGCGCGCAGGTCGTGCGGACGGATGCACAGCAGCGCGTTCCCGGCGGCCGGCGAGGCGGCCGTGCGGGTGGCGCGCACCACCTGCCGTGCGACGCACACCCGGACGAGCCGCCCGTGCGCGTCGCCGGGCTCGATGGCGGCCGGCAACAGATTCGCCTGACCGAAGAATTCCGCGGCATAGCGGTTTGGGGGCTCATCGTGCAGCGACCGCGGCGATCCCTCGGCCGCGATGCGGCCGTCGCGCATCAGCACGATCCGGTGACCCAGGCTGATCGCCTCGGTCTGGTCGTGGGTGACATAGACGATGGACATCTCCGGCAGCTTCGCATGCAGGCCGCGCAGCTCCTCGAGCATCTCCGCGCGCAGTGGCGCATCCAGCGCCGACAGCGGTTCGTCGAGCAGCAGCACGTGCGGCCGGATCGCCAGCGCCCGCGCGATCGCGACGCGCTGCTGTTGTCCGCCGGACAACTCGCGCGGAAAGCGCTGCGCGAAGGCGGACATGCCGACCATCTCGAGGAAATGCGGCACCGTCTCGTCGATTTCGCGGCGGGATCGCCTGCGTGCCTGCAAGCCGAATGCGACATTGTCGGCCACGCGCATGTGCGGAAACAGCGCGTAGTTCTGCACCACCATTCCCAGACCGCGCGCGTGTGGCGGCGCGAGCGTGACGTCGCGGCCATCCAGATACACCCGCCCCTCGCTGGGGTGCGTGAACCCCGCGACGGCGCGCAGCAAGGTCGTCTTGCCCGATCCAGACCTGCCGAGCAGCACGGCCACCTCGCCGGCGGAGACGTCCAAATCCACGTCGTGCAGCGCCACGTGCGACCCGAAACGCACCGACACGCCGCGCACGCTGATTTGCGGGTCGCTCATGGCGCGGTCAACTGCCGGTCACTTGGTGCCATACGCCGACGTCGGCTTCCAGGTCGTGCGCGACCTGGTTCCAATCCGGCGACCAAGGCACTACGCCCCGCAGCATCCGCGTGAGCGCTCGTGCCGCGGCGCCATCGACGGAGAGGTCGGTGCGCGCAGGAAAGATTTCGGCCAGATCGATAAGCCGTTGCTGCGCGGGCTTGTCGAGCAGGAAGGCGATGAGCTTGAGTCCGGCGGCCGAATGCGGACCTCCTTTGACGAGCGCGATCTCGTACGGCAGGGACATCGCCTGGCGCGTGCCGTCGGGGCCGGCCGGGAAGAATATCCCGATGTTCGGATTCTGGCGCATTTGCACGTAGCTCATCTGCAGATCGCCGTTCGCAAGCCACAATTCGCCCTTGTTCACCAAGGCGGCCAGGCGTCCCGTCGACGAGGATGGGCCGAGGTTGTTCGACTGCAAACGGTGCAAATAGCCGAAGCCGCCCTTTTTCCCGCCGTAAAGCTTGAACGCCTGCAGCATCACCGCGGTGCCGTCCCCGGCCTGCCCGGGCGTCGAGTATTGGATCCGATTCTTGAAGCGCGGAGCGAGCAACCCGTCGAAGCTCGCGGGCGGCTGCGGCAGCACCTTGGTGTTGTAGATCCAGCAAGTATAGTCGTTGGCTAGAACGTACCATGGCGCCGCGCCGTCCGCCTGTTCACCGGCGGCGACGCGCAGGCCGGCCGGCTGCAGGACTCCGGCCGTGGCGGCCTTCTGCATGAACGGCGGCAGCGTCAGCAGCACGTCCGCCTGGGGATTCGAGCGTTCGGCCAGCACCCGGTTGACGATGACCCCGGAGCCGGCCTCGACGTACTGCACCTTGATGCCCGTCTGCCGCGTGAAGGCATCGAACTCGGTATCGAACCAATTCGGGGTTCCGTCCTTCAATCCGTCCGCGCTGTAGATCGTGACCACGGCGGGGTCGGGACCGCGCGCGCACCCGGTGGCGCAGAACGCCGCCAGGAGGGCGCAAACCGCGGCGAGGCGCATCCGGGGCGGGCTCATGCCGGCGAAATTCGGTGATGGGCCGCATCGATCCTCGCCGGATCCGTCGGCTCCCGCTCATCGACGATGACGAGATCGAAGTGTTTGGCTGGTGTCATCATCGAGAACCCTTCATTGGTACAAGTCATTGATCACTTCCTCTCCGACGGCAAATCCGGTCGATGCACCGACACCGCTCGTGACCATGACGAGGCGGGTTGCCGGCGCGGGTGTCTCCACGAGTATGCAGCCTCGTTCGGCCGAGGCGTAGGTGCCACTCCAGCGCTCGCGCACCGCGGGCGGAGGGCGTCCGGTGACGGCGCGATACTCGTCGAACAGCAACGCGGCGATGCGTTCGTCCGCAAACGGTTCGATCGACGTATCGTAGAGATGACTGTCGCCGATCACCAGGCTGCCGTCGCCGCCCTGGGCGACGATGAGGTGTATGCCGTGGCGCAGATGTTCGGACTGTTCCGTGCGCAGACGCACCGCCAGCGCTGCGGCCTCCGGCAGCGATGCGAACCCTCCGTAGCGCAACAGGCTGAGGTCCGACATCAGAGTCCCCGGGAGGCGGAACCCGGGGCTTTCCAGGCGCAGCATTTGCAGCGTGCATCGGCGTATGCCGGCGTCGGCGAGGAACCGCGGGAACAGCGTGGTCAGATCGTCGCCGGGACACACGACCGCGGAGTCCGCCCTCAACGGTCCGCGCGAGGTTTCGATCACGGGCGTCTGCACCGCGTGCACCGCGGTCTGCCAGCGGAAACACACACCAAGGTCGCGCTCGAGGTGACGCGCGAGCGCGGGCAGCGCGTCGCGCGACTCGACGCGCAGCTCGTGCGGACTTTCGAGGACCGCTTCAAGCCCCTCGGTGCGCAGATCCGCGCAGTGCCGCCGCGCCGCATCCGCGCCCAACATCCGGCACCCTTCCGCCATGTCGGTGCGCATGAACGCGTCGAGCACCGCCGCCGCTTCGGGCCGGCGGGCCGCGAGCCACAGGCCCCGCTGCGCCACCTCGATCCCCGCGCGCGCGGCCACGTCGAGCCAGATCTCGCGCGAGCGGCGCGCGCGCCGCCATATCTGCGCGCGATCCTGGCCCGTGATCGTGACCAGGCCGAAATTTCGAACCGAGGCGCCGTTCGTTCGCGCATCGCGTTCGATGACGACGACGCGCAGGCCGCGCCGCGCCCCCGCCAGCGCGCAGCCGAGGCCGACAATGCCCGCGCCAACGACCGCCAGGTCGAATTCCGCGGCGGCGCCGCGGGTGCGCGCGTCAATCGGTTTGGACATTGGGAGCCCCTGATTTGGAACCCCAATCATACGGGAATGCCCGCAGATGCACCGGCACTGCCGCCGAGGCCCATGCAAGCGCCTGGACGATCAGAACGGTGACGGCCCTCCATGGCGCCCGACGCAACCAGCGAAACGCGAAGAATCCGATGATAGGCAGTTGGCCGACCGGTCGAAAAAGTATCCGCGTGCCTGTCATCAAATTGAAATGTTGAGCCCTGTCTTTCAATTGGGCCGATCGCGAGCCTGTGTAAAGAGACGACATGGGGGCGTATTGCCTGGAATACGCGCCCGGCACCGCATTCTCCAAGGGCCTCGCGGATCCGGACGAGCCGGCCATCGCCGTGCGCGACCTGACGGGACAACTGATGACGTGGATCGACATCGGCATGCCGGAGGCGCCGCGATTGCACAAGGCCGGAAAGGCGGCGCGCGGAGTCGTGGTGTATCCGCACAAGGGTGTGGAAGCGTGGCTTGCCCGCCTGAGCGGGGAACGGATCCATCGGCTGGAAGAACTGCAAATTCACGCGATCGATCTCGAACTGATCGGCGGCTTCGCGTCGAAGCTGGAACGGCGCATGAACATCGACCTGGCGGTCACGGAACGCGACATCTACGCTTCGATCGGCGACCTGACGCTGTCCGGCTCGATCGAGGCGAGACGACCGGCGGCGTAATGTCGAAAATCAAGGAATACTCGTTCGAGAAGCTGCTGCCCACGCAGATGACGGCAGCGATGATCGAGGTGGCGGACAAAGTCCAGGATCTCAGGGCACTCGCGCCGGCTGCGCGGACCGCGTTCCTGAGAATGGCGTCCGCCACTACTACAGTTCGATTCCGACGCACCTTCGCAATCTGATCGATGGCCGTTTTCGTTTGGGTCGCGCCCGACCGTTGACTCCCGGAATCAGCACCGCCTAGAAAACCGCCATCGTGACCCGTCCCGCATAAAGGAACCCCGTCGGTTCCCGATTGGTGTTTGCGCGGATGCGTGGCGAACCTCGATCATGCGGTAGGATCGACCTTTCGCAAATATATTGATACCGGCGAGGCAACATGCCGACTGCGCGCGTCATCCTGTACACCGTCCTCGTGCTCATCAACGCGGCGGCGGCCGTCACGTGGATCATCGTCGCAAGGCGACGCAGACTCGGCGAGCGACCCGCCTGGGGGGATGGCGTCATCGGCTGCGTGACGAGCTTTCTCGACACGCTCGGCATCGGCTCCTACGCGCAAATCACCGCCCTGTTCAAGTTGCGCGGACGCCCGGCGGACGAGTTGATCCCGGGCACACTCAACGTTGGCAGCAGCGTTCCTTCCTTCATCGGTTCGCTGCTCTTCTTTGGTGCCGTCGCGGTTGAACCCGTGCTGCTCGCGAGCATGGTACTCAGTTCCGGCATGGGGGCGTGGATTGGTGCCGGCCTGGTCAGTCGGATGCCGAGGCGGGCCATTCAACTGTTCATGGGCGTGGCATTGCTGATCGCCGCGGTGTTTTTCGCGATGACCGCGCTCGGCGTCCTGCCGCCCGCCGGACACGCAATGGGCCTGTCGGGCTGGCGCTTCGTCATTGCGGTCCTCGTGAACTTCGTGTTGGGCGCGCTGATGTGCATCGGCATCGGCAACTATGCGCCGAGCATGGTACTGCTCGGACTGCTCGGCATGAATCCGATCGCCGCGTACCCCATCATGATCGGAAGCGACGGCGTGCTGATCCCCGTGGCGAGCATCGGCTTCATACGGTCCGGACGATTCTCGCACGGCTGCGCGCTTGGCCTCACGGCGGGCGGAGTGATTGGCACACTGTTCGCCTTCCCGCTCGTCACCCGGATCGCCGAGCACCTGACGTTGATGCGATGGCTCGTGATCGCCGTGATCATCTACGCGGCGGTGTCGATGCTGCGTTCGGCTCGGATTTCCGAGACCGAACTTCTCGTGGCCAGACCCAGGGAGCCCTCGCATGACAACGCCCGC
>JAJXYR010000036.1 GCA_021780475.1 Pseudomonadota bacterium | reverse complement strand
CTGATCCGTTATTCGACCCAGGCCGAGATGGACGGCGGCAAGCCACACGTGCTGCGGCTGCGCACCGTGCTCTACGGCCTCGGGCTCACGCTGCTGATCGGCGGATTCGCCGTTGCGGTCGCGCGCCGGGTGCCGGTCAACATCGACGTGCTGCGCGACCGCAACACGCTCTACCGTGAACTCGACGACGGCCGCGTCGAGAACGTGTTCACGGTGCGCATCATCAACAAGGACCAGAAGCCGCACGTCTTCCAGGTGAGCGCGCTCGGTCTGCCGGACGTGAGCGTCGACGGCGACTCGCCGACGCACCGAGTCGCCGCCGAAGAGGTCAGGACCGTGGTGGTGCGCGTGCGCGTGCCGGAAGATCTGGTACACGGCGGCCACGACTTCACCATGGTGGTGCGCGCGCTCGATGCGCCGACGGTGATGGCGCAGAGCCCGGCGCGCTTTTTCTCCGAACCCTGAGCGAGATCGACACGATGAACACCCCGACGCCGTCCGTGAGCCTGCCCTGGTACCGCTATCCGTTCATGTGGCTGGTGGTCGGACTGCCGGTATCGGTCGTGATCGCCTGCATCGTCACCTACGTGCTGATCCTCGAGCACCCCGATCCGGTAGTGCCGCATTCGCCGGTGTCGTCGTCCTCGCCGGTGCATCACGCGACCAATTCGATCCAGCCGCCCGAGCGCTGAGGCATCGTGGCCGCCGCCGCCACGGGGTGCTTTCATTGCAGCGAGCCGCTCGCGGGACGGCCCATGTTCCTCGCGCGCGTCCGCGGCGGGGACGTTGCGGTCTGCTGTCCCGGCTGCCGCGCGGCGGCCGAGCTCATCGGACAGCTTGGACTCGCCGACTACTACCGGTTCCGCACCACACCCGGCGCCCGGCCTGCCGACTCCGGCGACGAGTGGGCCGCCTATGCCGATCCGGGGATTGAAGCCTCGCTGACGCGCCGCGAGACGGACGGCCGATCGGCGGTCGTGCTGGTCGACGGCCTGACCTGCGCCGCCTGCAACTGGCTGGTCTCGCGGGCCTTGCTGCAGACGCCGGGCGTGCTGCGCGCAAGCGTCAACGCGGCCACCGGCCGCGCGCTCGTCGTCTGGGATGAGTCCCGCAGCACCCTCGCGCGCATCCTCGCGGCGATCGCGGCGCTAGGCTACCGCCCACACGTGGTCACCGGCGGCGGCGTCGAGGAGCAGGCACGCGGCGAGCGCAGAGCCCATCTGAAGCGCCTGGCCGTCGCCGGACTCGGCATGATGCAGGTCATGACGTTCGCGGTGTCGCTGTACTCCGGCGACGCGGACGGCATGGATCACTCCGTCCGCGCCTTTCTGCAGATCGTCAGCATGCTGGTGGCGACGCCGGTGCTGTTCTATGCCGGCTGGCCCTTCCTCCAAGGCGCCTACCGCGCGCTCGCGGCCCGCGGCGTGACCATGGACGTGCCGGTCGCCGCCGGACTGCTGCTCGCCTACTCGGCGAGCGTCTGGGATGCGCTGCATCAGTCCGGCGCGGTGTACTTCGATTCGGTGGTGATGTTCGTTTTCTTCCTGAGCGTCGCCAGGTACGTCGAGATGGCCGCGCGTCACCGCAGCACCGGGATCAGCGACGCGCTCGGGCGCCTGCTGCCGGCGACCGCGCATCGCCTGCTCGGCGGCGAGGACGGCGAGCGCATCGAGGAGGTGGCGGCCGCCAGCCTGGCGGTCGGCGATCGGGTGCTGGTGCGCGCCGGGGAGGTCGTGCCGGCGGACGGCGAATTGCAGGACCGCGGCGCCCGCATCGACGAGTCGATGTTCACCGGCGAGTCGGTGCCGGTGGTCCGCGCGGCCGGCGATGCGCTCGCCGCCGGCACGCTCAACCTGGATGCGCCGCTGCGCATGCGGATCACCGCGACCGGCGCCGATACGACCCTCGCGGCGATGGTCACGCTGCTCACGCACGCGCAGGCGCAGCGTCCGCGGATCATGCGCGCCGCCGATGCCTTTGCGGGGCGCTTCCTGGTCGCGGTTCTGGGCGGGGCGGCGCTGGTGGCCGTGATGTGGCTGCGGGTGGATCCGGCGCGCGCATTCCCGGCGACGCTCGCGGTCCTGGTCGCTGCCTGCCCCTGTGCGCTGTCGCTCGCGACCTTGGTGGTCGTTGCGACCGCCAACGCCGCGTTGGCACGGCGGGGCGTGCTGGTCGCAAGGGCCGATGCGATCGAAGCCCTGGCCAAGGTGACCCGGATCGTGTTCGACAAGACCGGCACGCTGACCGACGGCCGCATCGAAGTCGCCGGGTTCTCGCCGACCCGCCGCGGCGATGAACGCAGCGCGCTACGGATCGCGGCGGCGCTCGAGGCCGCATCCGAACACCCGATCGCGCGCGCGTTCGCGCGCGGGCGCCACGCGGTGGCGGTCGCTGCGGACGTGCACTACGAAGCCGGCCGGGGCATCGAAGGCACGATCGACGGCGAGCGATATCGGATCGGCCAGCAAGATTTCGTGCGCGGTACGACAGCGCCGGAGACCCCGCCGGGCGGCGGCCCGGCCGACGCCGGCGCGCTGGCGCCGCGTGATCAGGCGATCCTGCTCGGCGACCGGCAAGGCGTGCTCGGCGCGTTCGAACTCGCCGAGACGCCGCGTCCGGAGAGTCGCGCCGTCGTCGGGGAGCTGCGCGCCGCCGGTTACCAAGTCGAGATCGCGAGCGGCGATTCGGCCGCGGCGGTGCGGCGCCTCGCGCAGCATTGCGGGATCGAGCAGTACCGCGCGAGGCAGACGGCGGCCGACAAGCTCGAACGGGTTCGAGCGCTCACCGCGCAGGGAGAGTTCGTCGCGATGGTCGGCGACGGCGTGAACGATGCCCCCGTGCTCGGCGGTTCGGGCGTCTCGATCGCCATGGGCAGGGGCTCGGCACTCGCCCAGGCGAGCGCCGATCTCATTCTGGTCGGCGACTCGCTCGGCGCGCTGCCGGAGGCGCTGCGGGTCGCGCGGCACGCGCGGACGATCATCCGCCAGAACCTCGCCTGGGCGGTCGCCTACAACCTCGCCGCGATGCCGGTCGCGGCTCTCGGCTGGGTTCCGCCGTGGCTCGCCGCGGTCGGCATGTCCTCGAGTTCGATTCTCGTGGTGCTCAACTCACTGCGGGTCGCACGCCCGCGGAGCGGTGGCTGATGGGCATCATCTTCGTGTTGATACCGATCAGCCTCGTGCTGGTCGGATTAGCCTGCTGGGCCTTCTTCTGGGCCGTCGGCACCGGCCAGTTCGAGGACCTCGACGCGCAGGCCTGGGACATCCTCGCCGAG
>JAJXYR010000024.1 GCA_021780475.1 Pseudomonadota bacterium | reverse complement strand
TCGTGATCGCCAGGATATTGCGGGTGCCCACCGATCCATCGGCATTGCGATAGCCCTCGAACGTGTACCCTTCGAGCGGAGATGCGGCGGGCCGCGCCGTGCCCGTCGGCAGATCATCGAGCGCCGGCGCGTCGGGCGTTCTCATGACCTGGCCATGAACCCAGCCGCCGGCGGCGATTTCCTGCGTCGCGTAACCGATCGTGGCGCCATAACGCCGCACCGGCGAGTCGCGATGCAGACGGCAGAGCGCCACTTTGTGGCCTTGCGGAACGTGCTCGACCAGCGTCACTCGGTCGGCCAACACCGTCCCCGCAGGCAGCCCGCCCGCGTTGACGACGATGGCGACGTTGTCCGCATCGGCGTGGCGGACCGTGCGGGGCGGCGCGCCGGCCCCGGACTCCGGCGGCTTCATGGACCGGCATCCGGGAAATGGACTCGCTCGAACGGCCCGGCAATCCAGGTGTAAGCGATCACCGCGAGCAGCGCATTCGCGCCGACGTAGACCAGCGCGCCCGCGAAGGAGCCGGTCGCCGCGACGATGTAGCCGATGACGATCGGGGTCGTGATCGCTCCCACGTTGCCGAAGGTGTTGAACAGCGCACCGTAGAGGCCGGTCATCTCCCTCGGTCCCGTGTCGGCGACGACGGCCCAACCAAGCGAGCCGAGCCCCTTGCCGAAGAATGCGAGGGACATGATGAGCACGACGATCCAGTTCGCGTGGACGAAATTGCAGACGATCATGCTGGTCGACAGCAGCATGCCCGCGACGATCGGCGCCTTGCGCGCGAGCGAGATCGACACGCCATGGCGCAACAATGCGTCCGAGGCGACCCCGCCGATAACCCCGCCCGCGAAGCCGCAGAGCGCCGGCAGGATGATCACGATTCCCGCCTTGAGAATGGACATGCCGCGCTGCTCGACCAGGTAGACGGGAAACCAGGTTAGAAAGAAATACGTCAGCACGCCGACGCAGTACTGACCGAGATAGATGCCGATCAGCATCCGCCGGCTGAGCAGCAGTTTCAGGTGATCCCAGCGAAGCGGCTGGGAGACGCCGCGCCCCTGATCCATGTCGACGAGTCCGCCGCCGGCGGCGATGTAGTCGAGTTCGGCCCGGCCGACTCGCGGATGGCGGCTCGGCGCGTACACGGTCTTCATCCACGCGACGAACAGCAGGATCCCGGAGCCGCCGAGCAGCACGAACACGTATTCCCAACCGTAGTCGTGCGTGAGCCAGCCCATGAGCGGCGCGAACAGGACCGTCGCGAAGTACTGCGCGGAGTTGAATATGGCCACGGCCGTTGCGCGCTCCCCGCCGGGAAACCAGGCGGCGACGATGCGGCTGTTGCCCGGGAAGGCGGGCGCCTCGGCGAATCCCACGAGCAGTCGCAGCGTGAAGAGCGCCCCCACCAGCAGGCCGCCGGTCAACAGGCCGGTCATGCCCTGAAACAGCGTGAAAAGGGACCAGATCAATATGCTTCCGGCGTATACCGCGCGGGAGCCGAAACGGTCGAGCAGCCACCCGCCCGGCAGTTGGGCGATCACGTAGGCCCAGCCGAACGCGGAGAAGATGTATCCCAGCGTGATCGCGTCGATGTGCAGCTGCGCCTGCATCGCCGGACCCACGATCGACAGACTGGCCCGATCCGCATAGTTGACCGTGGTGGCGGCGAACAACATGAAGACCATGAGGTAGCGCACGCGGCCGCGGCGCGGCAAGCCGGTGCGATTCGATTCGCTCATCGCGCGACCTTCAGTTCCGGCCCGAAACCAGCACGGCGAGCTCGTCCATCTCGTGCGGCGTCAGATCCGTGAGCGGCGGGCGCACCGGACCGCAGTCGCGACCCACCAGCCGCATCCCGGCCTTCACAATCGAAACCGCGTAGCCCTTGCGACGGTGGCGAATCGCAATGTACGGCAGCACGAATTCGCGCAGCGCGGCGTAGACCGCCGTGTGATCCCGGCGACGCACCGCGGCGTGGAAGTCGAGCGCGAATTTCGGGAGAAAATTATAGATTGCCGAGGAGTAAGTGTTCACGCCGAGTTCCAGGTACGGCAACGCGAAGGTCTCCGCGGTCGGCAGGCCGCCGAGATACGTGAGCCGGCCGCCGAGTCGTGCGTAAATTCGCGTCATCATTTCGATGTCGCCGACCCCGTCCTTGAATCCCACCAGATTTGGGCATCGATCGCACAGGCGTGCAAGCGTCACTTCGTCGATGGTTGCGCTCGCGCGGCTGTAGAAGATCACGCCCAATCGGGTCGCACGGCATACCGCCTCGACGTGCGCCGCGATGCCATCCCGCTCGAATTCCGTCAGATACGGCGGCATCAACAACAGCCCGTCGGCGCCGGCGCCCTCCGCACTCCGCGCGAGTTCTTTGGCCATTTCCGTTCCGTAACCGCAGGGGGCGATCAGCGGCAGCCGGCGGCCGACCTCGGCGACCGCGATCTTGACGACCCCGGCGACCTCCGCGGGCGTCAGCGAGAAGAACTCGCCGGTCCCGCCGCCGACGAACAGTCCGGCCGGCCCGTGACTGCACGCCCAGGCGATGTTCTCCCGATATCCCTCGGGGTCGAATGAACCGTCTGCGTGGAACGTGGTGACGGGAAACGACAGCAGGCCTTTGCCCAGCGCGGACGCCATTTCGGCGGGGGACGTGTCGGTCATGGGGACTGGATTCCTCGGGCAGGCTCGGTGGCTTGTAGAAGACCGCGCAAATAGCCGTAGGCGAAAGCAAACGATTCACGATGACCGTCGGCCGCGGGATTCGAGGCGCCGTAGTTGTAGGCGTACGGATCACCGGCGTCCGTCAACGGCAGCAGCGGCACATGATCCGGCATCAGCATGCCGTCGTATCCGACTTCGCGATAGGTTCGCACCGCACGCAGCATGTCGATGTCGCCGTCGTCGGGAAAAGTCTCCACGAAATCGCCGCGGCGACCGCGGATGTTGCGGATATGCACGTTGAACAGCTTGCCGCGTCGGCCGAATCGTCGGATCACGTCGAAGATCTCACCGGCCGGGTCGGCCAGTTGCGAACAAACCGTTCCCTGGCAGAAGTTGAGCCCGTGGTACGGACTCTCCTCGATCGACAGGAACCGCTCGAGTCCGGGAACGCTGCCGAGCACGCACTGGACGCCGCGATAACCTTCCGCCGGGAGCCCGGGGTCATGCGGGTGACAGGCGATGCGCACCTTGCATGCGGCCGCCACCGGCACGACCCGCTCGAGAAAATACCGGATACGTTCCCAGTAGATGGACTCATCCACCAGACCTGCGCGGGTGAGC
>JAJXYR010000012.1 GCA_021780475.1 Pseudomonadota bacterium | reverse complement strand
CACAGCAGCCCGAGCCCTACGGCTATGCCGAAGGCATGCCGAAGCGCACGGGGCCGGCCGCGGGCTCGACGGGCGGCGCGGGCGGCGCCTACGCTGCGGGCGGGCAGACACCGGTCGTTGCCTCGGTCTACGGTGGGGCGCCGGCCGCCGTCTCGGGCGGCGCAGCCGCCACCGCCGCAGGCCCGGCCCCCGCGTCGCGCGCCGCGGTGATGCGCGAGATGCGCGCGGCGCAGGCTGCGCGCGCCGCGCCTTCCGGGCCACCGCCGAAGCCGGTGGTCACGCTCGACGGCCCGAACCAGGTCAAGGTGGGCGATGAGTTCTCCGTGACGGTGCGGCTCGGCACCGACCGCGGCATCGAACACCTGCACGGGCAAATGCGTTTCGATCCGACCGCGCTGCAGTTGATCAGCGCGACAACCGGAGACATCGTGCCGGCGAGCGCCGGCAGCCCCAAGGTCGACGCTCGATCCGGTGGGGCGCAGATCGACGTGCGAGCCAGCGAGGATCCGATCACCGGCGAGGGCAGCCTGATGCTGCTGCGGTTCAAAGCGCTCGCGCCGCGCGGCGCCAGCGACGTGGTGGCGCAGGTCTCCGCCGTCGGCGCCGGAGGCTTGTTGACCGCGAATGCGGCGGCGGCGCCGCTCAAACTCACGATCGAGGCGCCGTAGCGGCGGCGGGGATGCGGGCACGCGGCTTTACGCTGATCGAGCTCGTCATCACGGTGGCGATTCTCGGGCTGCTCGCGACCGCGGCGATGCCTCTCGCGCAGCTCGCCGCACAGCGCAGCAAGGAGACCGAGCTGCGCGCGGCGCTGCGCCAGATCCGCACGGCGATCGACGCCTACAAGGAAGCGACCGCGGACGGACGGGTTGCGGTCAAGGTGGACGCGAGCGGCTACCCGCCGACGCTGCAGACGCTCGTCGACGGAGTCGAGAATCAGAAGAGCGAGAAAAAGGTGATGATCTATTTTCTGCGACGCATTCCGCGCGATCCGTTCTTTCCGGACGGAAGCGTCGCGAACGCCGATACCTGGGGTCTGCGCAGCTATGCGAGCCCGCCTGATGCGCCGGAGCCGGGCGACGACGTCTACGACGTGCATTCGCTCGCACCCGGCAAGGGACTGAACGGGGTTCCCTACCGTGACTGGTGAACCCCGGAGCCGTGGTTTCACGCTGATCGAGCTCCTGGTCGTGCTCGCGATCATCGGCATGCTGCTGATGATCGCGGTACCGCGCTACTACCACACGCTGCAGCGCTCGCGCGAGACGATATTGCGGCACGATCTGTCGGTGATGCGCGATGCGATCGACAAGTACTACGGCGATCGCGGGGGATATCCTCAGGCGCTGCCGTCGCTGGTCGACAAGCGCTACCTTCGCGCGATTCCGGTCGATCCGATCACCCAGTCGGCCGCGACCTGGGTCGTCGTCGATTCCACCGACCCGGATCATCCCGGGATGCGCGACGTGCACAGCGGCTCGGACAAGACATCGATCAATGGCACGGCCTTCGCCAGTTGGTGACTCGGCCATGAACGTTCGCGGCCGCGGCCCGGACCGCGGCTTCACGTACATCGGCCTGCTGATCGCGATCGTACTGATCGGCGCGGCGCTCGCAATGGTGGGAGAAGTGTGGGGCACCGAGGCGCAGCGCGAGCGCGAAGCGGAACTCCTGTGGCGGGGGGACGCGATCCGTGCGGCGATCGAAGCCTACGTGCTGGCCGCTCCCGGGGGTGCCTGGGCCTATCCGCACGAGCTCAAGGATCTGCTGCAGGATCCACGCGCGCCGATGGTGAAGCGGTATCTGCGGACGATCTACGCGGATCCGATGACCGGCGCCGCCGATTGGACGCTGATCCGCGCAACCGACGGCGGCATCCTGGGCGTCGCCAGCGCATCCAAGGGAAAGCCCATCAAGCGCAAAGGGTTCCGCCCGGTCGACTACGCCTTCGAGAATGCCAAGTGCTATTGCGACTGGCAGTTCGTCTTTCTCACCGCCGGTCAGCGCCTGCCGGCCACGCGCTGAGGCGCGCTCCTCGCTCCACCGCGTCCCGCCTTCGTCCCCGCTCCAGTGGGGTGATTCCTACCGTCGACATGCAGTCAAGCCTGCCGAACTACGGCGCGCGCCTGTCGCATATTAGCGTTCGACCGGCTCCGTGACGGGTGTGGAGGCACAGGCCGCCAAGCATCACAGCCGGAGGAATTCGGACGTAAACCGAAGTGGGGCAGCCGTGAATTGCCGGTGCGCACCGGCGGCGGCGAGCCCGGGAGGATTAGCCATATGCGAGCCATTCGCCCATCGGCCGGAATGATCCGGGTAGTCGCTAGCCTCGTCGCGGCCGCGCTGCTGCCGGCGCTTCAGGCGTCGGCGCAGTCGTTCCGGGTGCAGTGCCCGACGAGCACGATCACGCATCCGGTCGCCGCCAACAACAACGCCGAGCCGCTGTACCAGGGCCCAACGACCTTCGGGCCCGGCGCGAACGGCTACCTCGTGCCCACCGGAAACGTCAACGGCGCGATCCGCTGCCAACAGATCTCCGGCGGCGACGGCTATTCGACGATGGCCGACGGCACACAGACGTACATGTTCTCCTTCGGGCCGCTGTCGGGACTCGCGGATATCGCGGCGGGAAGGCCGGGCACGGAATTCCCGTCGGTGTTCAACACGGTGTATCCGGGGATCCTCGCGCCGGGGGACCCGGCTACGAGCGACAACACGAGCCCCGGATCCTTCACCTACAACGGTGCGATCGGCCTGGCGCCGGACGGCGATAACTCCAATGCGATCGACGGCCATGTCGACCCGCGCCAGATCGAGGACGTCGGCGTCATGAACGGCAACATCCCGGCGCCGTTGATGGCGATCGACGAGGACGATGAGTACTTTCTGACGCTCACGAACGTCGGCATGATCATGCGGCCGGACCTGTTCGAACAACACACGGTGCATTTCCACGGCTACCCGAATGCCTCGTCGTTCTACGACGGTGTGCCGGACGCGTCGGTCGCGATCAACATCGGCGGCAGTTTTACCTATTACTATCTCGCGCCCGACGCCGGAACCTACTTCTGGCATTGTCACATCACGCCGCCGGAACACCTGCAAATGGGCATGGTGGGCCAGATCTACGTGCGCCCGAGGCAGAACCGGGTTCCTCTAGGCACGCCGCTGTACACGGCGCTCCAGTGGCAGGAGGAGGATCTGCGGACGGCCTGCAATTCGGCCGCCGACATCATGTGCAGCAACCCGCTGCCGGCGGTCAACACCGGCGCGTCGCAGGGCGACGATCCGCACACCTCGACGGATCGGCCGTACCGCTACGCCTACAACGACGGCGACGGCACGACCCGCTACGACATCGGCTATGCGATGCAGATTCACGGCTTCGATCCGAATTTCCATTTCATCGGCATGACCTTCAATGCCGAGCCGTTCGTCGACATGAAGGACAAGTACTTCCTGTTGAACGGCCGCAGTTATCCCGACACCGTGACGCCGGGGCCGATGCAGACGCCCTCGTCCGACGGCGCCCATCACTTCTCGCAGCCGCTGCCGGCGATCGTCAATATTCCGCTCGGCGGACGCGCGTTGCTGCGCATCTCCGATCTCGACGTCACCGAGTATCAAACGCTCGCCTCGCTCGGCATCCCGATGCTGGTCATCGCGCGCAACGCGAAGCTTCTGCGCGACCAGGCGGGCAACAATCTGTACTACAAGTCGAATTCGATCACGCTCGGCGGCGGCGAGTCCCTGGACGTGATTCTCGACGCGTCCGACACCACGAAATACACGGCGGGCAGCACGTTCTTTCTTTACACGCCGAACCTCGATCATCTTTCGAACGACGCCGAGAATTTCGGCGGCCTGATGACCGAGGTGCACATCTGCTCCGGGACCGTGGATCCTGCGACCAAGGCTTGTACCTAGGAGAGCCGCCATGCTGATCACACAGTTGAAGGAATGGACCGAGCGGCTCCTGCCCGTCGCGTTGGCCTCGCTCTTGTGCGCGGCCGCGCAGGCCGCCGCACCGGGGATCACGGGAGCGCCGGGTACGCCCGCGTTCAATCTGATCGCCGAGCCCGCCAACATCAATCAGCCGGACGGAAACCAGGTCTATTCCTGGGGCTACGGCTGCAATCCGGCAGCGCCGGCGCCGGGTTACGTGCCGGCGGCGATCACCAATGCGAAGTGTCCGGCGATGCAGATCCCCGGGCCCACCCTGGTCGTGACCGAGGGGGACTCGGTCACGGTGAACCTCACCAACAATCTGCCGACCGCCGCGGGCAATACCTCAATTCTGTTTCCGGGATTCCAGGTGAAATCGGTCGGCGGCACGCCGGGGCTGCTGGCCCAGGAGGCAGCTCCCGGCGGAACCGTGACCTACACGTTCACCGCGACCTCGCCCGGGACGCGCACTTACTACAGCGGAACGCAGAGCGACCTGCAGATCGAAATGGGCCTGTACGGCGTGATCATCGTGCTGCCCAAGAACGTGCCGGCGGTCTGCACCAGCGGATTGCACGCGGCGAATCTCGCGGCCGAGGCGGCACACGGCGAGAAGGACTTCAGGCTGGCGGCGGCGGCGTATGACAATCCCAAGACCTGCTACGACCGGGAATACCTGTTTCAATTCGCGGAGATGGACCCGACGATCCACCAGGCCGCTTTCGCCCAAGTCAATGCCTTGAACGGCTGCGTCGCCGGTGCGCCCGGGTGCAGTCTCCAGGTCCCGACCGAGCCCTATCATCCGGCGTATTTCTTGATCAACGGCCGTTCGATGCCGGACGACATGGACGCCAACTATGCGTCGGAGTACCCGAACCAGCCGTACAACGGCAATCCGCACCTGCATCCGGGCGAGCAGGTATTGCTGCGGATCGTGGGTCAAGGTCACTGGCAGCATCCGTTTCATGAGCACGCCAATCACGTGCGCATCCTCGCCCGCGACGGCAATCTGATTCTGAGCCAGGTGCCGGGCAGCAATCCGGCCGTCGTCGATCCGACTGATCTTGCCGGCCCGCTGCTGTTCACCACGACGACGACGCCGGGCGTCGCGATGGACGGCATATTCTATTGGACCGGGCGCGGGCTAAACTGGGACGCGTACGGGCACAATCCGAAGTCCACCGATCCGCTCGCGACGCTTGCGTGCACGCCCGACGCCAATGGTTACAACACGGGCTTCGCGCCGACCGATACGACGTACAGCGGTCCGGTGAACACCGCGGTGGCAGGCGCGATCAACTATTACGAGTGGTGCGCCGATCACAACAAGCCGCTCGAGGCGACGCCGGTCGGCGACGTGCCGGCCGGCGGACCCGCGACGCTGCCCAATCCGAACATCCTCACGAACGGCGCGTGGTTCAGCGGCAGCCCGTACCTCGGTCCGGATGCCACCGTGCGCGCGACCGGACCCAACAGCAGCTTTCAGCCGGCGAACACGCAGGCCAATCCGCCAGAGGAACGCGGCTTCGCGTTCATGTGGCACTCGCACAACGAGCGGGAAATCACCACCAACAACGTCTTTCCCGGTGGCATGTTCATGATGATGCTCGTCGATTCGCGCGAATTCGTGATCGACGAGTCGAAGTAGGACCAGGAGAATCGCCATGCGATCCGACACATTCATATCCGTCCTTCGCCGTTCCGCAACCGTCGCCGCGCTCGCGTTATATGCCGGCGCTGCGGCCCTCGGAGCCCAAGTCGTCAATCTCTCCGCGGGACCCGCGACCGCCATCATGGCGGACGGCAAGTCCGTGCCCATGTGGGGCTACAGTTGCGGAGCCGCCGCGACCGGATCGACGGCGACTTGCGCCGCCCTCGACAAGGCCGCGACGACCGCCGCGGTCTGGTCGCCGGTCATCATCACGGTGCCCACCGGTCAAGATCTGCAGATCAACCTGACCAACAACCTGTCGTTCACTCCGGCGACCTGCGCGACGCCGCCGTGCGCGGCGAATACGGTGCCGACGTCCATCGTCATCGTCGGTCAGTTGGGTGGCGGCCTGGGGTCCGCGGCGACCTACACCGCGAGTCCCGTGCATGCGCCCCAGGGCGTGACCTGGCCGGTCGCGGCGGCACCCGGACCGGGCGCGGCGACCTTCAACCCACCCGCGCAGGGCCCGCGTGTTCAATCCTTCGCGACCGAGGTCGCCGCGGGGACGACGACGGCGTTGACGTGGACCGCACCTAATCCCGGCACCTATTTGATCGAATCCGGCACGCATCCGTCGATTCAAGGACCAATGGGTCTGTATGGGATCCTAGTCGTCACGCAGGCGCCGACCGCGGACACGACGGGCAAGGAGACGGCCCCGGGCGTGGCCTATCCGGGCGTCTCCTATGATGCCGAGGTGCCGTTGCTGCTCAGCGAAATCGACCCCGTACAGAACGCGGCGGTCAGCGCCGCGGTCAACACCGCGGGCTTCAGCGAGACGGCGGTGTGGTCCGGGCAACCGAACCATTGCGGCAATCCGGCGTCGGCGAACTACCAGACCTGTTATCCACCGGCGGTCAATTACACGCCCCTCTATTACCTGATCAACGGCGCGGGCTTCGACCGTACCAACGCCTCGGCCTCTCTGTATTCGACGACTCCCGCGCAAATCGCGCCGGCGACGGCCCCCGGCACGATCCTGGTGCGCCTGGTCAATGCGGGCCTGCGGATGCACGTGCCGTCGATCGTCGGCTCGACCACCGTGGCGGCGGCGGCGGGCGGCGGGACGGCGGCCGGGTTCTCGTTGATCGCACAGGACGGCAATCCCTTGCCCGGTCTCGCGCGCGCGCAGAGCGAAGTGTTCATGGCCGCCGGCAAGACCTACGACCTCATGATCAATGCGCCGGCCGCCGGCGCCCCGGCGCTCGGGCTGTTCGATCGCGCGCTCGGACTGTCGGGCGACGAGACCGAACGCGACGCCGGAATGCTCGCCTATATCGGCGTCAACGGCGCCGCGCTGCCCGCCGCGGGCGCGTTCGCGAGCGCGGTCGCGCGGGCGGACACCTACAACGGGATGATCGCCGGCCAGACGCTCAGCGTCACGGATCCCTCGCTGGGGTTGATCGCGAACGATACCAACGTCTACGGCGTCGCGGTGTCCACGCCGCCGAAGAACGGCACCGTGGCGCTCAACACCAACGGCACCTTCACCTATACGCCCTTTGGATCCCTCGGCGCGGTGACGGTGACGAGTCCGGGATCGGGATACACCGCCCCGGTCGTCACCGTGAGCGCTCCGGCGGCGGGCGGCGTTGCAGCGACCGCCACCGCGACGCTCGGCACCGGCCCAGCCGCCGGTACGATCGCCGGCATCACGCTCAGCGGGGGTTCCGGGTACACCGCCGCGCCGACGCTCACGATCACCGATCCGACCGGCACCGGCGCCACCGCAAGCGTCGCTTTCACCGCCGGCACCGCGACCAGCGACAGCTTCACGTACATGGCAAACGGCAACCCGACGGTCACGGCGACGGTGACCCTCGGCGCCGCGACGATCGAGTCGGCGTCCGGCATCAGTGTCGCGCCAACCGCGTATACGTCGACGGTGGCGACCGCGCTCAGCATTGCATCCCCCGGCGTGCTGTCGGTCGACAGCGACGGGTCGGGTTACCCGCTGACGGTCGCGCCGGGCAGCGTCGTCGCGGGCACGGGGCTCACACTGGTCCTCGATCCGGACGGCGGGTTCCATGCGAGCGTGCCAGGCCCCGGCACCTACACGTTCACGTACAAGGCACAAAACTCGCAAGGCACCGAGAGCACGAATTCGGCAACGGTCACGCTGGTCTTTCCGACGCCCAGCAATCTGCAGGTCAATGTCGTCGATGGCAAGGATCAGACCACGCCGATCACGGACTACCGCTGGATCATCGAGGAGGACCGCACGTTCTACGTCGACCCCGGCTGCACGACCAATCCGCCGCCGGCGACGAGCACCGTCACCGGCCTGCCGTGCGCCAATGCCAGCGCCGGCATCGTGCCGACCTTCGGCACCAATTTTCACACCAGCCACATGAATTTCGTCGCGCAGGGCTGCACCGGTCCCTTGTCCTGCGAGGCAGGCCAGACTCTGCTCGGCCAACCAGCCGTTTGCGACGTCGGTGACGGCGCGTGCCGGACGACCGCGAGCCAGCAGACCGCGGTGCTCCCGGGCGAAGTCGCGCTCGACCCGACCAAGCGCTATTACATTTCGATTCTGCCCGGGGACGCGGCGAATCCGTTCTCGGGTGGCTACACCGGCGCGCCCTGCGCCGCCGCGACCGCGACCGCGGGGTCTACCTGTATCGGTCACGGCATGGGCGGTGCGCCGATCGCCGCCGGACAGACGAGCGTGAAGGTGATCTCCGAACCCAGCCCGTATCAGCCGGGCAAGCTGTCGGTGTTCGTGTTCGAGGACGATTTTCCGCTGAACGGTGAGAATGACTCCGGCGGCGGCGTCGACGTGCTCGCACCCAATGAACCCGGGCTCGGCGGCTTCAACATCGAGCTCTGGGACATGATGGCGGGCTACGGCGATTTCACCGGCCAGATGACCTACGACATGTTCAACCAGCCGCTGTCGAACAGCCTCGCCGGGACGATCGATCCGGTGACGGGTTTCGACGCCTGCCCGATTTCCAAGCAAGACTCCAATCCGACGCAGGCCGGGATCACCGGCATGATCGTGACCTGTCCGAAATATGAGTCGGACGGCAAGTCCCTATCGCCGCTCGCGGGGCAGGCGATCATCGCCAATCTGATGCCGGGACTGTTTGGCGTCATCGCGACGCCGGGCGCCGACCGCATCGCCAAGGGCGAGGAATGGCTGCAAACGAACACGCTGGACGGCCAGAAGGCGCACGACTCGTTCGTGCGCATCGGCGAGCCGAGCTATTTCCAGGAATACGGTCCGGCGAATTATCACGTGACGATCGGCTTCGCGAATCCGGCGATCATCAACGGCCGCCACGACGGCGTCTGCGCGGGCAAGGACGTGAATCTGCAGGCGACGAACTGCACCAACACGCTCACCGGCAAGATCACGACCGAGCGCATGAGCCGTACGCCCGACGAGCGGCTCTACAGCAGTGGTTCGCACGACAGCTTCTACTGGACCCAGTGCTATGTGAGCTTCGGCGATCCGGACGGCGAAGACTTCGCGTTCACCAAGTGCAATCCCGACGGCACGTTCACGTTGAACAACCTACCGGACGGCACCTGGCGCGTCACGGTCTTCGACCAATGGAACGACATGCTGGTCGACGGCTTGTCGACGCCCGTGTCGCTCGGCAGCACCGTCAAGGCCCCCGCGACGACCAGCAACGATCAGCAGTGCGGTCCCGGGTCGTCCGCGTCCGTCTGCGACATCGGCGACATCGCGACCAATCAGTGGCAATCGAATATCTATACGCGCACGTTCATCGACGACGACAAGAGCGGCGTATCGACGAGCGCGGACAGCGGCGTTCCCCTGATTCCCGTGTCGGTGCGCTACCGCGACGGCAGCCTCGCGAACACCTTGAACACCGACTTCGCCGGAATCGCGAATTTCAACGAGACCTTCCCGCTGTTCAACTGGTACGTGGTGGAATCCGACACGACGCGCTACAAGAACACCGGCACCCACGTGGTCTATGATGCGGGCGGCCCCGCGGACGGCACGCCGGCCTGTTCACAGCCGGGTTATCCGCCCTGTGGCAACTCGGTCATCGGCAAGTTCATGGCGAACACCGCGGAGATCAATTCGCTGCCGCTCGACCTGCGTGTGCCGGGCTCCGTGTATTGCGCGGGGGCGGATTGCACCGGCAAGTCGATCCTGAACGGACCGTCGAGCAGCGATCCACCCAGCGTGTGCACGTATTCCAATCCCAACAACGCGCCGAGCGGCGGATCGATCAGCTGCTCGACGCTCCTGTCGACCGGTCGCATCGATCCGCCCTGGGTGGGCGGCACCGAAGGCTGGCAGGGTTTCCCCGGGCAGAACAACTGGTTGGAATTCGGCAAGGAGCCGTACCAACCGGGCGAGAACGGCGGCATCAAGGGTCACGTGGTGTACGCGTCGACGCGGCCGTTCGACGATCCGCAGCTGCTGGTGCAGACGCAATGGGAGCCGCTCGTCCCGCACGTGACGGTCAATCTCTATCAGGAGGGCACCGGGGCCGATGGCCGTCCGACCCTGAAACTCGTCGACACGACCCAGACGAGCAGCTGGGATGACTGGGCGCAGGGCTTCCACAAGGATGCGAGCGGCAACGAAATTCCGAACATGAGCTGCCCCGGACAGTCACAGAACGACCTGTTCTACTTCACGCTGAAGAATCAACCGAATTATCTCGACGTTTACAACAGCCAGCACGGCGGCCCCGCACCGACCGCGATTCCCGATAATTCGCAGTTCAAGTGCTATGACGGCATGCACAACTGGAACCAGCTGCAGCCGGCGCCGTACGACGGCATGTACGCCTTCCCGAGCGTGACCGGCCTCGATCCTACGACCGGCAAGCCGAACGGCACGAATTGCAAGATCTGCACGCCGAACCACGCGGTGCCCACGACCGATCTGTACTATGGCCAGCCGATGCTGCCGGAGGGCAAGTACGTCGTCGAGGTGGTCGTGCCGCCCGGCTTCGAACTCGTCAAGGAGGAGGACAAGAACATCCTGATCGGCGACGATTTCATCGCGCCGGTCACCCAGGAATTCGGTGCCCTCGGCAATATTTTCATCCTGCCGGACCAGGCGTCGATCGGCAGCCAGTACAACGCCAACAATGCGCAGAATTCGACCCAGAGTTTCGGCTCCGTGCCGCGCAACGGCATCGTCCCCGGCTTCGTGCCGGAGCCGAGCTGGCCCTGCGTCGGCGAGGCGCGGATCGTGCCGGACTACATCAGCCTGTTCCCGCAAACGAAACAGGTGGCGCCGTTCGCCGGGGCGACGCGGCATCTGTGCGACCGCAAGGAAGTCACGCTCGGCGATGAGATGGGCGCGATCGCCAAGTTCTTCATCTACACCTCGACGCACGAGGCCGCCAAGTTCACCGGCGTCATCACCGACGACTTCACGTCGGAGTTCGATCCATTCTCGCCGGCGTTCGGCGAGAAGTTCTCGCCGCCCAACATGCCGATCGCGTTCCGCGATTACACCGGTACCGAGATCTCGCGGGTCTATTCCGACCAGTGGGGCGCGTTCAATGGCATGACCTACTCATCGTGGGAGGTGAACCCGCCGAATCCGACCGGCTACTCGCCGACGATGATGGTCACCTGCATGAACGATCCGGGCCCGGTGCCGGGCCCGAACGGCACGATGATCACGGATCCCTTGTTCAATCCGGACTACAGCCAGTTCTGTTACGAGATTCCGTTCATGCCCGGTCAGACGCAATACATGGACACGCCGGTGGTTCCGACCGCCGCGTTCACCGGCTCGGGCTACAACAACGTGGATTGCGCGTACCCGAACGCCACTCCGGCGATCAAGGAGGTCGACGGCGACGGAGTCGGCCCCTGGGTCAAGGAGCGCGGCCATCTGTTGACGATCCACGCGCTCGGCAATCAGATCGTCAACAACTACGGCTACTCCGGGCCCTCGGCGACCAAGGCGCCATTCAACCAAAAGACCGTGACACGGCACTACGGGTTCGGCGGCAGCCAGGGATCGGGATGGGTCAAGATCGGCGGCGTGCTCGCCCCGGTGCAGAGCTGGAGCGACACGACGATCGTCGTCCAAGTGCCGCGCGGCGTGCCGAAGTGCGCGGTCCAGCAACAAGAGCAGTACGGCGGCTCCACCGCGCGCTGCGGTGAGCTACTGATTCGCGCGGGGAACGGCAAGAAGTCGATCGACACGGTGACCGTGACCATCGGCGGCAAGGCGCCGACCGTGCTCACGGCGAGCGACCCCTTGACGCCGACCGGGCCGGGCGCGATCCAGCGCGCGATCGATGCGGCGCTGCCCGGGGACCTGATCATCGTGCCGCCGGGAAACTACAACGAAATGCTGATCATGTGGAAGCCGGTGCGGCTCCAGGGCGTCGGCGCCGCGTCCAGCATCATCAATGCGAACACCCAACCGGCTGGCAAGCTCGATCCCTGGCGGCACGAGGTCAATTGCCTGTTCGGGCTCGCGCTCGACGGCAGCCCGATGGGCCCCGGCCACCCCTACGATGCAACCGGCGCGGTCAAGTGCGCCCAAGAGGGCAAGGTTGCCGGCGTCAATGGGTTCAGCGGCAAGACGCAGAACCCGCAGATCGACCGCCTGCCTCTGGAAGGCATCGTCGGCTGGGATACGACAACCAACGGCAATCTCGCGCAGATGCTGCAGGAGCCGACGTTGATGGGCGCCTATGAAGGGGCGGGCATCACCGTACTCGCCAAAGGCGTGAACACCCACGGGGCGAAGAGCGGCTATTACGGCAGCGGTGCCGAGGCGGCGTTCCCCACGGGTTCGACGGTGCTGACGAAGGCGGATTGCACCTCGGGCCGCAACGACTCGAATCCCTATCCCAGCAACTTCCAGTGCAACCCGTCGAGCATCGACGGCCTCGCGATCACCGACAGTTCGCAGGGCGGCGGCGGCATCTTCGTGCACGCCTGGGCGCACAATTTGCAGATTGCGAACGACCGTATCTACAACAACATCGGCACGCTCGCGGGCGGCATCAACGTCGGTCAGGGCGAATCGCCGGACGGCTATTTCGCCGGCACGCCGACGGACTCCGATCCGGGCTCCTGCGAATCGAGCGCAATCACCAATACCCAGTTGCCGTATTGCTTCGACCTGCACCTGAACGTGCATAACAACGACGTCACCTTGAACACCTCGATCGGCGATGAGCTGTTCTCCGGCACCCCCGCGGGCGCCGGCGGAGTCAGCTTCTGCACCGGCGCGGACTACTACAAGTTCAACAACAACTGGGTTTGCGGGAACATGAGCACCGGCGACGGCGGCGGCGTGTCGCACCTGGGGTTCATCTACCACGGCACCATCGCGCACAACTACGTGCTGTTCAACCTGAGTTCGAACCCGACGATCGCGACCAACGGCGGCGGGATCATCATCGAGGGCGCGGCGCCGGATGGATTCACCACGACGGGGCTCGAGTGCGGCAGCATCGTCGACATCGACTGCCCGCCGGGCCTGCCGGACGGCACGGGTCCAGGACTCAAGATCAATGCGAACCTGATCATGGGTAACTCGGCCGAAAGCGGCAGCGGCGGCGGCTTGCGCTTCCAGTCCGTGACCGGACCCGAAGTGTCGGTGTTCCCGAAGAATCCCGCCCGCTGGTACACGGTTTCGGTGACCAACAACATCATCGCCAACAATGTTGCGGGCTGGGACGGCGGCGGCGTATCGCTGCAG
>JAJXYR010000104.1 GCA_021780475.1 Pseudomonadota bacterium | reverse complement strand
CCTCGGGCGCACTGGCCGGGTCGAGCGGTTCGATCTCGATCGCCGAGTTCGCATCCACCCAGTCGAATATTTCCTCGACCTGGGTCCTTTCCATCGGACCAAGCAGAATCAGCGTCCAGGATGTCAAGCATAGCGTGGGGTCGAGTTCGTCGAACCCAGGCAGCGCGTGCAGATGCGGCGTCGCCTTCAATTCACCCAGCATCGACAGCTGCGCGAACATGCGCAAGGGGTCGTTACAGGTCTTGAACAAGCTGGCGTCGGGCCGAAACTCGATGCGCCATCCCAGACCCGGCGCAGGCGGCGCCGGCTCGGCGGGCGGCGCCTGCACGAGCGGCGCGGATGCCGACGGCGCGGCCGCCGCCGGCGGCGGGCTCGCTTCGACCGGCGGTGCCGCGGTGGCGAGGAGTTGTTCCAGTTGGGCGGTCACGGCGGCCGCCGATGCCGCCGGAATCGGCTGCTTGGCGGCCGCGGCGTCCAGCATTTCCCGGATCACGTCGACGGACTGCAACAGGATCTGCACCGCCTCGGCCGAGACGGCGCGCGTGCCGTTGCGCATCTGGTCGAGCAGGGTTTCGACGGCGTGGGTGAAGTGCGAGATTTCCATCAGGCCGAACGTGCCGGCGCCGCCCTTGATCGAATGCGCCGCGCGAAATATCGTGTTGATGGTCTCACGGTCGGCGTGCGCGTCGAGCGTCAGGAGGCCCGACTCCATCGCGCTGAGACACTCGGAGCCTTCCTCGAAGAAGACTTTGAGGATCTCCTCCATTTCGAGGTCGATGGACATGCGCCTACAAGACCCTGGCGATCGTCGCCAACAACTTCTCGGGGTTGAACGGCTTGACCAGCCAGCCGGTCGCCCCGGCCTGCTTGCCCTGCAGCTTCTTCTCCGGGCCGGCTTCGGTCGTCAGCACCAGCATCGGCACGAACTTGTATGGACTGAGCTGCCGCAATTCGCGCACCAGCGTGATGCCGTCCATTCTCGGCATGTTGACGTCGGTGAGCACCAGGTCGACGGCATTGCCGCGCGCGAACTCCAGCGCCTCGACGCCGTCGATCGCCTCGACGACTTGGTAGCCGGCGCGCCGCAGCGTGAAGCCGACCATCTGGCGCATCGACGCCGAGTCGTCCACCGCGAGAATGGTTCGTGTCATGTGCATGTCCTTTCGCGAAGATTAATCCGATCGACCGGGTGACATTTCCGACGGCGCTGACCGGCGGCGGTCGACGATTTCTTCGCCCACGTACCGTCTATCGGCTGTCGCGCCGCGATATTTAGCGCCGTACCCCCCGGCTCCCTGGCGGCGATCATGGCGTCACCGCCTCGGCTTCCGTCGACGCCAGCCGCGAGACCGCCTCGCTGATCGCACCGAGCGCCAGAACCTGGCCCGCGGCGCCGACCGCGACCGCCTCGCCGGGCATGCCCCACACGACGCTGGTCGCCTCGTCCTGGGCTATCGTCGGCGCCCCGGCCTCGCGCATGTCGCGCAAGCCGATCGCGCCATCCTTGCCCATGCCCGTCAGGATCACGCCGATGGCGTTGCTGCCGGCCTGCTGGGCGACCGAGCGGAACAGCACGTCGACGGACGGCTTGTGACGGTTGACCGGCGTGCCATCGTCGAGCCGGCACACGTAGCGCGCGCCGTCGCGGACCAACAGCAGATGCCGGTCGCCGGGAGCGATGTACACGTGGCCCGGGAGTACCTGTTGTCCGTCCTCGGCCTCGCAGACCGCCATCCGACAACAGGCATTCATGCGCTTGGCGAACGGCGTGCTGAATGCCTTGGGAATATGCTGGGCGATCATGATCCCCGGCGTGTCCGGGGCAAATCCCATCAACACTTCCTTGATCGCCTCGGTGCCGCCGGTCGATGCCCCGATCGCGATGATCCGGTCGGTCGTGCGGAAATGGCGCGGCGCCGCCTTCGGCAACACCGCCTCGACGCCGTAGCGCGCGGTGACCTGCATACCGATGCTCTCGAGCGGGCTCGGAGGCCGCACCCGCGCGGAGGCGGCGGCCTTGACCTTCGCGATGAGCTCGTCGCGGTAGTCGGCGAATGTCGCCGCAATGTCGATCTTCGGCTTCGGCAGGTAGTCCACCGCGCCGGCGGACAGCGCATCGAGGGTGATGTCGGCACCATGCTCGGTCAATGACGAGACCATGATGACCGGCATCGGCCGCAGCCGCATCAAATTGCGCAGGAACGTGACACCGTCCATTTTCGGCATCTCGACGTCGAGCGTCAGCACGTCCGGATTCAGCGCCTTGATCTTCTCGCGCGCCATGTACGCATCGCTCGCCGACCCGAGCACCTCGATGTGCCGGTCGCTTTCCAGCATGCCGGTGAGCAGGCGGCGCACGAGCGCCGAGTCGTCGACGATCAAGACCCGTATCCGCCTGGTTTTCTTGTTGTTGTCCGGCATCATGGCGCGTTAATCGAACAGTTCGACGTCGCTTTCGGCCGGCTGCGCCGCCAAGCGGTCGCGGTAGGTGAACTCGCCCGCGGCGATGACCTGGGTCTCGAGCGCACGCAGCCGTTTCAGCCGCACCCGCCCGGTCGCCGGAAAATACACCACGTGCCGCGGCACCGTGTCGCCGAGGTCCTCGGCGGCGACGGGAATGCCTTCGATCCGCACGAAGTTGCGCGCAAACGCGATGTTGCGGGCACCGATGTCGGTCATCGACGGCAGGATGCGCCCGCCGCCGAACAACTTCAGTTCGAGCCGGTCGCGCCTTGCGCCGAGTTTCAAGGCTTCGTTGATCAAGCTTTCCATCGCATTGGTTCCGTAGCGCGTCGACGGCGTGCCGTCGGCCATGCTCCAGGAATCCTTCCCGACCGAATTATCCTCGGGCAGCATGAAGTGATTCATGCCGCCTACCCCGTTCACCCGGTCGCGGATGCACGCGGAGATGCACGACCCGAGAACCGTGGAAACTCCCTCGTCGCTTCGGGTCACGTAGAACTCACCGGGCAGGATCCTCGCGGTCCAATGCCCGGTGTGGGAATCCCAGAATCGCTGAATGTTCGAGAAGCCTGGCGCCGCGGCCGGCTTCGGCGTCTTGGGGGCGGTGTTGGGCGGCGCCGTCAGCATGTATCTTAGATCTCCGTTTCCAAGCTCGACGCCGCCGCCCGACCCCAGTCCGCCTCAGCCCGCGACGCTAGAACTCCTGCCATTCCGTGTCGGCGCCGTTCGCCACCGCTTCCCGGGCCACGCGCGGCTTGGCGGCGGCCGGCGCCGCCTTGTCCTTCGCAGCCCACGGCCGCGCGCCGCCACGACGCTCGGCCGCCGCGGCCG
>JAJXYR010000156.1 GCA_021780475.1 Pseudomonadota bacterium | reverse complement strand
CGCCTCCGCGCCGCAATTCGGCCCGATCGTCCAGAATGCCTACGTCGTCCGCGACATCGACGCGGCGGTCGCGCACTGGGCCGGAAATATCGGCGTCGGGCCGTTCTTCCTGATGGAGCACATTCGGTTCGGCGACGTGTGGTTCCGCGGCGCGCCGCTGCACCTCGACCTGTCGGTCGCGATAGCGCAATGGGGAGAGATCCAAGTGGAGTTGATCGTACAGCACGACACCGCGCCGTCGATCTACACGGAGTTCGCGGCGCGCCATGGGGAGGGACTGCAGCACGTCGGCGTGATGACCGCATCCGTCGAGGAGCACCTGCGCCGGCTCGCGCCCGCCGGCATCGCACCCGTCCAGCACGGAGCGACCGCGAACGGCATGCGGTTCGCGTACCTGTCGACCGACGCCCATCCGGGGGCCATGATCGAACTGATCGAGTCGGGCCCCGCCGTCGAGGCGTTCTTCGCGATGGTCCGCAAGGCGGCCCGCGGCTGGGACGGCGCGCGTCCGCTGCGCCGGCTGACCTGAAGCGGAACTGGCGACGCGCGTCGCGGATCCATGTTCGGCCTCCCCTCCCGTCCGGTGCAGATCGCCTATCATGTGGCGGATCCGGCGCGCGCGGCGGTCGAGTTTGCGCGTTCGTTCGGCTGGGGGCCGTTCCACCTGTTCGAGCGCATCCCGCTCGCGCGCTGCCTCCATCGGGGCCGTCCGACACGCTGGGACCACACGTCCGCGTACGGCCAGGCGGGCGCGCTGATGGTCGAACTGATCAGCCAGCCTGATGATGCCCCGTCGGTGCTGCGCGACGTGTACGCACGCGATGCGGTCGGCATCCACCACGTCGCGCACTTCGTCGACGACCTGGACGCGACTCTCGCGGCTGCGCGCACGGCCGGCGTCGAGATCGCGCTCGAGGCGACCACCACGACCGGCACGGAATTCGCGATGCTCGACCTGCGCGGCACGCTCGGTCACATGGTGGAACTGTACGAGCCGGACGGCGGTCTCGCGAAGTTCTACCGCTACGTCGAGAAGTCGGCGCAAGGCTGGGACGGCGCCGATCCGCTGCGCATGATCCAAACCACGAGGAACGCCGATGGGACGCATTGACGGCAAGGTCGCGGTCATTCTGGGCGCCGCCGGCCCGCAGAACATGGGCCAGACGATTGCGCGGCGCTTCGCCGCCGAGGGCGCGCGCGTGATCGTCGCGGGGCGGCGCGAGGAGCCGCTGCGCGCGCTGGCCGCAGAATTGGACGGCGATTGGCGGCTGTGCGACATCACCCGCGGCGACGACGTCGCCGCGCTCGCCTCGTTCGCGGTCGAGCGCTTCGGCGGCCTCGACGCAGCGGTCAACTGCACCGGCTGGGCGCCGATGACCAAGCTGCTCGAAGTCCGCGAGGAGGAACTCGATCGGCTCAGCCAGCTGCAGTTCAAGGGCGTGTACTTCTTCCTGCAGCACATGACCGCACGGATGGCCGCCCACGGCGGCGGCTCGATCGTGCAGATGTCGTCCGCGTCGGCCTACGCGCTGCTTTGGAACCACGCGGCCTATATTGCGACGAAGTCCGCGGGCGATGCGCTCGTGCGCTGTTTCGCGAACGAGTTCGGCGCGCGCGGCGTGCGCGTGAATTCGATCGCGCCCGGTCTCACGGCGAGCCCGATGACCCAGCGTGAAATGGCCCTGCCCGGTCTCATCGAGGCATTCGTCAAGGAATATCCGCTCGGACGCATCGGCACGCCGGAAGACATCGCGAATGCCGCGCTGTGGCTCGCTTCCGAGGAAAGCTTCCTCACGGGGCAGGTGCTGCAGATCAACGGCGGCCTGACCCTGCGCCGCAACCCGAACCCACGCGAAATCAACGCCAGCCTGCGCGCGAACGCACCTCAAAGCCATGAAAACAGTCAGTCCTGATTGTTTTCATGGCCGCGGGTGCTTACCATCGAGTGCGGGTTCTCCCAGCCTCATCGACGGAGTCCGAACATGTCGGTAAATTTCAAGGCCGAGTGGCCAATGACCCTTCAAGCTCCGGCGGACTCGCTGGAGGCCAAGCAGGCCGCGGTCGACAACGGCCTCGACGTGCCCGACCCCACGCGCTACTACGCCCGCGAATTCATGCAGAAGGAGTGGACGTCGTTGTGGCCGCGCGTTTGGCTGCTCGCGGGCGTGACGCCGGACATCCCCGAAGCCGGCGATTACACGGTCTTCGAGATCGGCCACGAAGAGTTCATCGTGGTGCGCCAGGAGGATGGCGCGATCAAGGCGTTTTACAACGTCTGTCCGCACCGCGCGAACCGGGTCTGCCTGAACGATCGTGGCAGCGTCGCGCGCTTCACCTGCGCGTTCCACGGCTGGCAATTCGGCTGTGACGGCCGGCTCGAGAAGATCACCGACGAGGCGACCTTCGACAAGCGCCTGATCGCCCACCGGCCCGGCCTCACGGAGGTCCGGTGCGATCACATCGGCGGGCTGATCTTCATCAACATGGACGGCAAGGCGCCCGACTTGCGCGACTGGATCGGCCTGCCGCCCGGCTACATCGAAAACTACGAGATAGACAAGATGCACGTGGTGCGCCATGTGCGCAGCGAATGGCGCGCGAACTGGAAGACCGGCGTGGACGCGTTCTACGAAACCTACCACCTGCCGCATATTCATCCGCAAACGCAGGGCGTGATGGAGGACTTCAGCCAGTACGACCTCTATCCGAACGGTTTCAGCCGCATGATCGTGCCGATCGGCGTGAAGTCCCATCGGATCGCCGATCAAGACACCGTCGATCCATACCAGAAGTACATGATGCAGGAGGCTGGAATCGACCCGGCGACGTTCCAGGGCGGCGCGCGCGACGTGCGCACGGCGATCCAGGCCGCCAAGCGCGCGCGCGGCAAGCGGTTCGGACTCGCCTATTACGACAAGCTGACCGACGCACAGCTCACCGACAGCTGGGCGACCGGCTATTTTCCGAACGTGCAGATCGGCATGCACCCGGAGGGCGTGTTCATCATGCGCTTCCTGCCGCACCCGACCGATCCGGAGCGCTTCTACTACGACAACATGACGATGTTCCGCTACGTCGACGAACCGGGCTACGCGGTGCCGGGCTGGATGGGGCTGCCGAAGGAGTTCGACGTGACGGGCGCGACCCGTCCCGCGGTCGAGCGCGTGCCCGTCGACGTCAAGCCGGATTTGGGCGAGGTGCTGGACCAGGACGTCGACCTGGTGGCGGCCGTGCAGCGCGGCCAGAAGTCGCGCGGCTTTCGCGGGCCGCTCTGGTCGGATCAGGAACAGCGCGTGCGGCATTTCCACCGCGAA
>JAJXYR010000306.1 GCA_021780475.1 Pseudomonadota bacterium | reverse complement strand
TAGTGCGGCATTTCCCGCGTGCCGGTCGATGTGTCGGCGCTGGGCGCCGCCGCGGGCGCCGCGGGTGCCGCGGGTGCCGCCGGTGTTGCCGGTGTTGCCGGCGGGGCCGGCGGGGCCGGCATCCGCTCGTTTTCGGCTTCGGCCAGGGGGATGAAGCGTTCGATGTGCTGGGAGCCGACCAAGTTCGCGAGAAAAATCGTCAGTTCCAGCGCATCGGCGAACTTCTCGTCCCCCGCCGCGATTCTCGCGGCAATCTGGCCGCGCAGGGCGAGCGCTTTTTCCTTCGCCAAATCGATGATCCAGCGGCTCGGCCGCTGGTGTTCTATCCAGGGCTGGATCCGCCAGTACCGGTCATCGTCCAGCGCGGCATATTTGAGATGTAAATCGAGGCTGCCGATCCATTTGTCCAGCAGTTCGAGCAAGCGTTGATCGGCGGGCGTGGCCATGATTGATGAACTCCAATGCGCACCCTAAACGAACCGCCGCCGGATCGCCAGCGGCGCGCGATCGGATCCTGTGTTCGCGGCGCCGCCGCGTTAGACTGCCGCCAATGTGTGGAATAGTCGGCATCATCGGCTCGCTGGCGAGCGGCGGGACGGCGGCGGCAATGGCGGACCGCCTGCGCCATCGCGGCCCGGACGGCGAGGGCGTCTTCGAAGAGCCCGGCGTCGCGCTCGCGCATCGCCGTCTGTCGATCCTCGACCTGTCGGACGATGCGCGGCAACCGATGGTCCATGGCGACCAGGTGTTGACCTACAACGGCGAACTTTACAACCACGGCGCCCTGCGCGCCGGCCTGCCGGGTCCCTGGCGCTCGAGCGGCGACACCGAGGTGCTGTTGCGGCTGCTGTCCGTGGAAGGCGCTGCCGCGCTCGACCGTCTCGTCGGCATGTTCGCCTTCGGCTTGTGGGACCGGCGCCGGCGCCGCCTGTTGCTGGCGCGCGATCGGCTCGGCATCAAGCCGCTCTATTATCGCTTGTTGCCGGACGGTATCGCGTTCGCGTCGGAGCTGAAGGCGCTGTTGGTGCTCGGCACACCCGAGGTCGACCGCAGCGCCGTGCGCGACTACCTGCTCCACACTTATGTGCCGGCGCCGAAGACGATCTATCGCGGCATCGAAAAATTGCCCGCCGGCCATTCGCTGTGCTGGGAGGACGGCAGGGTGCGGGTGGAGCGCTGGTGGAGTCCGAGCGCCGAGCTTGCCGCGCGCAGCGAAGCGGACACGCTCGGCATGCTGGATGAGGTGCTGCGCACCGTGGTGCCCGCGCATACGCTCTCGGACGTGCCGGTGGGCGTGTTCCTGAGCGGCGGCATCGACTCGGCGCTGACCGCGTATTACCTCGACCGCCCGCACACCTACACTCTCGGCTTCGACCGGCACGGCCGGTCGGAGGCGGACGCCGCGCGGCGGGTCGCCCGGCACTTGAACACGCAGCACACCGAGACGACCGCCCGCGCGGCCGATTTCACCGCGGCGCTCGACGCGATGCCGGCGCTGTTCGACGAACCGTTCGGCGACAGCGCGGCGTGGTCCAATTATCTGATCGCGCAATTCGCGCGACGCGAGGTCACGGTCGCGTTGAGCGGAGAGGGCGGGGATGAGATTTTTTGCGGCTATCCACGCTATTGGTCGCGAGTCGGCGAGCGCTCGAGCCCGTTCTACCGCCTGCTCGCGCGCATATTGCCGCCGTTGACGCGCCTCGGCCAGTCGATGCAGCGGCGCGCCTACACCGGACTGCCGGCGTTCGCCGCGGCGCAGGGCGGCCTGACCCCGGTGCAGGTCGATGCGCTGTTGACGCCACAGTGGAGTGAATCCGGCTACGACCATCTCTGGTTCTACCGCCGGTTCTGGCGCCCGGAACTGCCGCCGCTCGCGCGGCTGCGCTGGCTCGACCTGAACACCGATCTGGCGGAGGGGTTGTTGACCAAGGTGGACCGCACCAGCATGGCGCATTCACTCGAGGTCCGGCCGCCTCTGCTCGATCATCGCCTGGTCGAGTTCATGCTGAGCGTCGATCCGGCGATGCTCGTCGATGTGCGCGCGCGGCGCGGAAAACTGCTCGAGCGCCGGCTGATGGAGCCGAGGTTGCCGCCCGGACACCTCGACCGCCCCAAATCGGGCTTCGGACTGCCGGTGCACGCGTGGATCAAAGCGCATCCGCGGCTGCTCGAACGGGCCGTCGCGCGCCTGATCGAACGCGGCGTGCTGCGCCGGCCGGTGACGACCGAGTTTCGCCGCGCGTGGCAGTTGCTCGTGCTCGACCGCTGGTTCAGCGCCTTTGGCTGAGCGCGTGAGCCAGCCTCGTCCGCACCCGCCGCGATTCTTGTTCGTGCCGGTGTCCGGTGCGTTCGGCATGGGGGAGTACGCTCGCTCGCTCGCGATCGCGCGGGCCGCGCGCGGCCGATGGCCCGACGCCTCGATCCGTTTCATGTTGAGCCGCGAGGCGCCTTATGCGGCGGCGACCCCGTTCGACGCGACGCTGCTGCCGTCATCGCCGACGTTTCACAGCGCCGAGGTCGCCGCGGCGATCGCCGCCATGCGCCCCGACGTCGTGATTTTCGACAACGCCGGCCGCACGGCGCAGCTGCGCGCCGCGGTCGCGGCGGGCGCCGCCGTGGTTTACATCAGCGCCCGTGCGCGCCAGTGGCGCAAGGCGCACCGACTGCGCTGGATGCGCTTGATCGACGAGCATTGGGCCGCCTATCCACGGTTCTTGTCGGCCGCACCGGGGCGCTTCGACGCTCTGAAGCTGCGCTGGCTGGGGCGGCCGGTCATCCGCCATCTCGACGTCGTGCTGCCGGCGCCCGATCCGGCTCGCCGCGCCGCGCTGCTCGCCGATCTGTCCGGCGGCGCGGCGCCGATCCTCGTCGTGCCCGGCGGCGGTACCGGTCACCCGGGCGCCGCCGACGCGGCCGCGATCTTCCTCGACGTGGCGGGTGCGCTCGCGGCCGACGGCGACGCGGTGATTTACGTGGGACCCGCGTGGCGCGCGCAGGCGCCGGCGCCGGCGACGCCCCTAAGCGGCCGAGCGGCGCTGCCCCAGGCCGACCTGGTCGAGTTGATGCGCGCCGCGCGCCTGGTCGTCGTCAACGGCGGCTCGACGCTGGCCCAGGCAATCGCGTGCGGCGCGGCTTGTGTCGCGGCGCCGATCGCCAAGGACCAGGCCGCGCGCATCGGCCGCGCCGTGGCGGCCGGGGTGGCGCGCGGTTCGCCGCTGCGTGCCGATGCGATCGTGCGCGAGGCCCGACACCTGTTGAGGGATCCCCGGGCGCTCGCCGCGCTCGCGGCGCGCGCGGCCGCCGCGCCGTTCGCGGACGGCAATCAAGTGGCCGTGGCGGCGCTCGCCGGCTTGCTCGAGCGCGGCCGCGCGCACGCCGCGGGGGCCTGACGCGCATGGCCAATGTGCTGCTGTTGGGCTACGACCCGGACCAGCCGTCGTTCCGCCATCGCATGCAGTCGCTGGTGCCGGCCCTGCGCGCCGCGGGCTTCGGCGTGCGCACCGAGCGGTTTCCGAGCGGCCGCTACGGCTTGCGCACCTGGGAGCGGCGCGAGGTGCTGCGTTGGGCGGATGTGGCGGTGCTGCACCAGATCAAATTGAGCGCGGCCGAGGCGCGCCTGTTCGCGGCCTACTGCCGGCGGCGGGTGTTCGATTTCGACGACGCGATCTACGTGCGCAAGCCGCGCCGCCTCGGCGAGCCGGCGGACGACTCACGCTGGCGCCGTCGCAAATTCGAGGCCACCTGCCGTCTCGTCGACGAAGTCGCGGCGGGCAATGAGGTCCTCGCGCGCGCCGCGCGCCCCGCCGCGCGCGCGGTGACGATCCTGCCGACATCGATCGATGCCGCAACCTACATGCCGACGGACGCGCCGCCGGACGCCGCACCGGTGATCGCGTGGATCGGAAGCCCGGAGAACCTGGTGTACCTGCAGATGATCCGTCCTGCGCTCGCGAGCCTCGCGGCCGCCAATCCGCACATGACGCTGCGGGTGATATGTTCGTCGTTTCCGGACTGGCCGGAAGTGCCGATCGAACGGGTGGTGTGGAGCGCGGCGGGCGAGGCCGCGGCGCTCGCGGGCGCGCATATCGGCATCATGCCGCTCTCGGACGACGAGTGGGCGCGCGGCAAATGCGCGTTCAAGCTGTTGCAATACATGGCGGCGTCGCTGCCTTGCGTGGCCTCGCCGGTCGGCGCCAACGCCGAGGCCGTGATCGACGGGGTCACGGGCTTGCATGCCGCCACCGTCGACGACTGGCGGGAGCGGTTGCAGGCGCTGATCGATTCGCCGCAGCTGCGCGCGCGCTTCGGCGCGGCGGGCTTCGCGCACGTGCAGGCGCGCTATTCCATGACGGCGTACCGCGAGTCCTACATCGCCCTGCTCGCGCGGCTGGCCGGGCGCGGCGGCGCCGAGCCGTGACTGCAAGCCCGGCGCGATTTGGGTATGCTTCGAGGATGCCCGCGGCTCATGTTCATCAGATACTCAACCACTACACGCCGCCGCAGGCTCTCGATCCCGGGTTCGAGGTCCTGGACAACCGCGCCAATGAGCGCCCCGACTGGTACGAGTATTGGCCGATCCGCCGGTATCTGATCAACGCACCGCTCGACGAGTCGGCGTTCTACGGGTTCCTGTCGCCGAAGTTCAAGCTGAAGACCAACCTCGACGCCCGGGCCGTCGATGGCATCGTGCGCGGCGCGAATCCGGCGGTCGATGTGATCCTGTTGAGTCCCAGCATCCACAACACCGCGCATCACTGGAACGTGTTCGATCACGGCGAGGCCGAGCATCCCGGGCTGAAGGCGGTCGCCGCGGAGTTGTTCGCCCGCATCGGGCGTCCGACCGATCTCGATCGGCTGGTCTCGGACAGCCGCAACACGGTCAACTCCAATTTCTTTCTCGCGAAGCCGAGATTTTGGCGTGCGTGGCTCGAGGTCAACGAGGCGATGTTCCGGATTGCCGAGGACCCGGCGGACCCGCTTGGCGAACGCCTGCGCACGCCGGTGCCGTATCGCGGACGCCGCGACGTGCAGATGAAGATCTTCGTGATGGAACGCATCGCGACCTGGCTGCTGTGCGCCGACGGCGGCTTCGCCGCGCTCGCGCCCGACCCATTCGCCTCCGCGGCGCGCGTATACAAGCTGCCGCTCGCGATCGTCTGCGATGCCTTGAAAATAGCGTACGCGACCGAAGGGCGGCCGCAATACCGGGATGTGTTCGTGATGCTGGGCGGACTGCGCAAGATGTTGAATTTCGAGGTGCGGGTCGGCGATCTGCTCGGCACGCGGCGGGTGCGGCCCGCGCTGCGCACGCTCGGAGCCTACTGGGACCGGCGCGGATGAACGAAGACTTCTGGCGCGGCCGGCGCGTGCTGGTCACCGGTCACACGGGCTTCAAGGGAGCCTGGCTGTGCCTCTGGCTGCAGAGCCTCGGCGCCGAAACGGCCGGCCTCGCGTTGGAGCCGGCGACCGAACCGAATCTGTGGTCGCTGCTCGGCGCGCCCGCGGACTCGACGATCGGCGACATCCGCGATCCCGCCTGCGTGCGCGCGACGCTCGATCGCCACCGCCCGCAGGTCGTATTCCACCTCGCCGCGCAGGCGCTGGTGCGCGATTCCTACCGCGATCCGCTCGGCACCTACGCGACCAACGTGATGGGCACCGCGAATCTGCTCGACGCCTGCCGCGACCGTCGCGACTTGCGCGCCGTGGTCGTGGTCACGAGCGACAAGGTGTATGCGAACGACGGCGCCGCCGCCGCGTTCGAGGAGACGGACCGGCTCGGCGGCCACGACCCGTACAGCAGCAGCAAGGCCTGCACGGAACTCGTCACGGCGAGCTTTCGCGACAGCTTTTTCCAGGGCGGCGCGCCGATGGCGACGGTGCGCGCCGGCAACGTGATCGGCGGCGGAGATTGGTCGGCCGACCGGCTCATCCCCGATTGCGTGCGGGCGCTCGACCACGGCGCCGCGGTGAGTCTGCGCTACCCCGACGCGGTGCGGCCGTGGCAGCACGTGCTGGATCCGCTCGCCGGGTACCTCCTGCTCGCGAAGACGCTGCTCGCGGCGCCCGCGGCCGCGCCGCCCGCGGTGAATTTCGGCCCCGATCCGGAATCTTTCTGCACCGTCGCCGGGGTCGTCGATGCCTTCAGCGCCTGCTTTGGCGGCAGGCCCGGTTGGGTGCGGGATCCCCAACCGCACCCGCCCGAGGCGGCGACGCTGCGACTTTCGTCGGCGCTCGCGGCGCGCACGCTCGGCTGGCGGCCGCGCCTGCCGATCGGCGAGGCCCTGTCCTGGACCGCCGAATGGCATCGGGCGATGCGCGCCGGCGACGACATGAAGCGCTATTCTTTGAACCAGATCAGCCGCTTTCGGCACGATATTTGAGGTGCGTTGATGAAGTGCGTGATCCTGGCGGGCGGTAAAGGCACGCGAATCGCCGAGGAGTCGAACACCCGGCCGAAGCCGATGGTCGAGATCGGCGGGCGGCCGATCCTGTGGCACATCATGAAGCTGTACGCGGCCTTCGGCGTGCGCGAGTTCGTCGTCTGCCTCGGCTACAAGGGTTACATGGTCAAGGAGTACTTCGCCAACTACTTCCTTCATCAGGCTGACGTCACCTTCGACATGAGCGGCAACCGGGTCGAGTACCATGATTGCCGCAGCGAACCCTGGAAGGTGACGCTGGTCGACACCGGCGAGGAAACCATGACCGGCGGCAGACTGCTGAAGGTGCGCAAGTATCTCGAGCCGGACGCGCCGTTCTGCATGACCTACGGGGACGGTCTCGCGGACATCGACATCGCCGCGGAGATCGCGTTCCATGAGCGCGGCGGGTTCGCCGCGACGGTCGCGTGCGTGCGGCCGCCGGCGCGTTTCGGCCGCATCGTCGCAACGGGAGCGAAGGTGGTGTCGTTCGAGGAGAAGCCGCAGTCGGAAGGCGGCTTGATCAACGGCGGATTCTTCGTGCTGCGGCCGGCGGTGCTCGATTTGATCGCGGGCGACGAGACGGTCTGGGAGAAGGAGCCGATGGAGCGCCTGGCGGCATCGGGGGAACTCGCCGCTTGGGTCCATACCGGATTCTGGCAGCCGATGGACACGCTGCGCGACAAGCTCACGTTGAGTGCGATGTGGGACGGCGGCTCCGCGCCGTGGAAACTGTGGGACCGCTGACCCACGGCGGCCGGAAGCCGGGATGATCTTCACGCCGTTGGAACTCGCCGGGGCCTTCCTCATCGACGTCGAGCCGCGGCGCGACGATCGCGGATTTTTCGCGCGGACGTATTGCGACGAGGAATTCCGCGCGCAGGGCATCGATGCCGTCTTCCGTCAGTCGAGCGTCTCGTTCAACGCCGGTCGCGGCACGCTGCGGGGCATGCACTATCAGGCCGAACCGCATGCGGAAGACAAGCTGGTGCGCTGCACGGCGGGGTCGGTTTTCGACGTCCTCGTCGACCTGCGCCCGCGGTCGCCGACCAGACACCGATGGTTCGGCACGACGCTGTCGTCCGAGAACCGGCGGGCCTTGTTCGTGCCGCGCGGATTCGCCCATGGCTTCATCAGCCTGCTCGACGCGACCGAGGTCTCGTACATGATTTCGGTGGCGCACGCCCCGGATTTCAGCCGAGGCTTCAGGTGGAACGATCCCGCGATCGGCATCGAATGGCCCATCGAACCGGTCATCGTTGCGCCGCGCGACCAGAGCTTCCCGCCGCTCGCCGATGGGGCGACGATTTGACGCGTCCGCGGCGCGTTCTGATCACCGGGGCAGGCGGCTTCATCGGCCGCTGGAGTGTACCGCCGCTGTTGCGGCGCGGATTCGACGTGCACGCGGTGATTTCACCGGACCCCGCCCGCCCGGTTCCGGAGCAACTGCGGGGTGCGACGCTGCATCGGACGGATCTGATCGTGCCGGAGCGCGCCGTGGAGCTGGTTGCCGCGCTGGCGCCGACGGATTTGCTGCATTTCGCGTGGATCGCGAAGCCCGGCGTCTATGCCGCCAGCACCGACAATTATCGCTGGCTCGAGGCCGGACGCACGCTCTTGGCCGCGTTCCTGGCTGCCGGCGGAAGCCGGGCGGTGGCCGCCGGAAGTTCGGCCGAATATGCCGCGACCGGCGCGGGCCTGTGCGTCGAGGGCCGCTCGCCGCTCGCCGACGCGCCGGCCCCGAGTCCGTACGCGGAGTGCAAGCTTGCGTTGCAGCGGTTCTGGGAATCGGAGTGCCGCCACGCCGGTACCGCCGCCGCCTGGGGACGGATCTTCTTCCAGTACGGCCCGGCCGAACATCCCGATCGGCTCGTCGCGTCGGTGATCCGCGCGCTGCTGTCGCAGCGCGAGGCTCATTGCACCCATGGTCGACAGATCCGCGCGTTCATGCACGTCGCGGATGTCGGCGCGGCGTTCGCCGCGCTGCTTGCGGGCGACGTGCAAGGTCCCGTCAACATCGCTTCGGATCGCTGCATCTCGCTCGCGGGCCTGATCGACGTCATCGCCGCGCAGATCGGCCGCCGGCGGCTGGTGCGCCTCGGCGCCCGGCCCGCGCCGGCCGGCGAGCCGGCGGTGTTGGTCGCCGACGTGCGGCGCCTGCGCGACGAGGTGGGTTTTACGCCGCGGTTCGAGCTCGAGGCGGGTCTCGCCGATACCATCGCCTGGTGGCGCAAGGAGCTGCGATCATGATCCCCGGCTGGCATCCGTTGGTCGTTCACTTTCCGCTCGCACTGTGCACGACGGGCGCCGTCGCATTGCTCGGCGCGCGGTGGGTCGCGAACGAGGCAGTGGCGCGCAGTCTCGCGATCGTCGGCACCTGGAACCTCTGCGCCGGCGCGGCCGCGACCTTGCTCGCAATCGGCACCGGCATCGCCGCGCTGATGCGGCTGCACGTCGGTGCGGCCGCCCATGAGGCCATCTCAACGCACGTGAAGTGGGCGATGCTGGCGGCGATGATGCTGGTGCTGCTCGCCGTCTGGCGCGGCGCGGGCAATGCGCAGGATGAGAGACCCGGCAACGCGATGCTGATTCTGCTGGCCGTCGCCGTCGCCGCGCTGCTGTATGCCGGCTATCGCGGCGACCTCAACGTCTATCGTCACGGCGTCGGCGTGACCGGAAATGCACCGTGCGGCGACGTTCCGCCGCACGGTGCAGACGCCGCGGGCGCTAGTTCGCCGGTTGGGTGCCGGTGAAGTAGGTCAGCACGTAGGCCTTCAGCGTGCCGTCGGACTGCGGAATGCCGTAGACGCGCACCATGTTCCCCGGACTGAGGCCGGTCGTGAGCGCGCCGAGTCCGGCATTCGTCGTGACGTCGATCGGACTCACCGTCACGACGCCGTTCGTGCGATCGACCTGGTACACGAGCGTCGCCGCTCCGGGGGTCGTGTCGACATCGACCGTCGCGGCGGTTGCGCCGCCGGCAATGGTCATCGTGAAGGCGTTGTTCACGAGTCCGGTGGCGACGCTGCCGAGCGGCAGGCGCGAAGGGGTCAGGACCGCGACCGGCGCCGACCAAGCGTTCGGATTGGCCGGGTCGTTCCAGGTCGCGTAGCTCGCGCCGCGCGCGGCCACCGCGCCGACGGTGCCGCCGAAGTTCACGCCGCCGGAGACCGCGGCGACGAAATCGCCCACCGCTCCGACGCCGCTGTCGACGACGGTCGGATAGGCGAAATTCCACCACTTGAAGCCGCTGATCGCGACGCCGTTGGCGTCGGTGCCGTTCGCGGTCGTCGGAGAGATATAGCCCATCTGGTACAGATAATCGTCGGCCGCATCGACGAAGCTGCGCTTGTAGGTGAATCCGGTCGTGCCCGCCGCCGAGATCGTGCCGCCATAGACGGCCGTCTCGATGTCGATGGATTGCGCGACCAGGGTCGTCGCCAGCGGATCGACGACGCTCGCGTGCACCTTGAACCCGCGCACCAGGTCATGATTGGCCAGAAACGCCGTGCCGGTGGCGATCGGCATCGCGTCGGCCGCGGGGTTCTGCGGCTGGCGGAAGAAGAACTGGGTGTTCGCATCGACGACGAGCGGCACGCCCACACCCGTTCCATTCTGGATGGTGACGATGTCATTCGCCGTGTCGACGTGCAGGACGTGGCCTTCGGGGCTGAACCACACGGGGTTGAACTGGCTGCTGGCCCAGATGCGCACCGCGACCAGCGTGCCATCCTGCTGAAAGCGCGCGGCGATGCGTACCGATTTGCCGGTCAGGGCGGTCTCGGTGGAGAAATTCTTGATCACGCTGCGCGTCTTCGCGTCGAGGTCGTAGAAGATCGTGCCGTTGGTCGCATCGGCGAGCACGGTGAGAGACTGACCGGACGACACCGCGGTCTCGGGGCTCAGGATCGGCCTGGTCGGATACTCCTTGTCGATCGTTATGGAGCCGTAATCGGTCGCAATCGCGGTGACGTTTCCATACATGTGCCGCAGCACCAGCCTGCGTATGTCGCGCAGCGGGTGACGGCGCACCGGGCCGTCGAAATTCACCGCCCAGATCGTCGCCCCCGACGTCACCGGCACGTGGCCGACGATGAGCGCGGGATCGGACAGATCGAACTCCAGATCCAGCTGGTTGTTCTGACCCGCGTTCACGACGAGCGGGGAGTCGAATTTCACGTCGGCCGCGACCGTCATCGCGGGGGCCGTGCCCTGTGCGTGCTGGATCTGGATCTGACTGGACGGGATCGTGGCGCCGGGCGTGCCCGCGAAACCGGCCTCCGGCGCGGCGGCCGCCGTCAGCGTGACGTCGCCCGGGTTGGCGGCGAGCGTCAGCACCGCGGCGCTGTAGGTGCCGGCCGGAATGGTGGCATTGCCGAGCAGCTCGCCGAGCTGGTCGAGCTGCGCGAGGTTGATCATCGGCGGCGCCGCGGCCGCGCTGAACACCGTCACGTTCGCGCCGCCGCCCTGCGGCACGAGCGCGATCGACTGGACCTTGACGCCGATCGTCGCCCAGTCCTCCGTCGATGCATCGCTCAGCAGCACCGAGACGGTTGCGCTTTGCGGTGTCACCGGCGTCGGCGCGGTGCCGCTCGAGCCGCCGCCGCAGGCGGCGGCGAGCGCCGCGCCCGCGGCGACGAGAATCATCTTCCAACTGGTCGGTACCATGACTGAGTGCTCCCTGGGTGACGATGACTGATGCGGTGAGGAACGGCTCGTGCCTGGCTGCGTTGACAGGGGCCTGCGAATCGCGGTGCGCTGTCGCCGAGCGCAGACAGTTGCCGCGATCTAGCGCCCCGGGGATTCGGCGTGTTCGCTCCACAGCGAGCGATACGCGTGTTCGAGGTTGCGAGCGAACCGCGCGCCGTCCATCAGCGGCGAGGCCTCGAGCCGCCGGCGCAGCGTCGCGCGGATGTCCGCGACCTGAGCCAGATCGCGCGCGAGGCCGGCGGCCGCGGCGGTGAACGCGGCGTCGCTTCCGGCCGCGAGCCGCGCAAGGCCCACGTGGTGCAATTGACTCAGGCCGCCGCGACCGACCGCGGTGCGCCCGACGCGGCTCACGACCGGCACGCCCATCCACAGGGCGTCGAGGCTGGTCGTGTGGCCGTTGTACGGCGTGGTGTCGAGCCCGATGTCGACGCCGAGATAGCCGGCGAGATACTCGGCCCGCGGACGGAAGCCGACGAAATCCAGACGTGCCGGATCCACGCCCCGGGCTTCGAAGCGCCGCGCCTGCAGCTCGCGGCGTCGGCCCGGCGGCGTCATCAACACCAGCCGCGATTCGGGCAGTTCGCGCAGCACCGGGGCCCACAGGTCGAGCGTCGCATCGGTGAGCTTGCAGGGATTGTTCAAACATCCGAACGTCACGAATCCGCGCTCGAGCGCGGGCGGCGGGCCGACCGCCGGGCCCGCGGTGAGGGGGTCGTAGCACCAAAACGAATCCGGCAGCCGGATCGTGCGCTCGCTGTAATGGGCATCATGTTCCACCGGGTCGAGGCGCGAATCCGACAGCCGATAGTCGATCGCGTCGATCCCGGTCGTGCCGGGGTAGGCGAGCCAGCAAATCTGCAGCGGCGCCGGCTTGCGCGCGAACACACCCGGCCGGCCGCCGGCCATGTGCATGGTCAGATCGACGAGGATGTCGATCCGGTCCTCGCGAATCCGCGCGGCGAGCGCGTCGTCGTCGAGCCGGCGCGTTTCCCGCCAGGCATCGGCGCATGCCGCGATCCGTGCCGTGCACGCATCGGCTCTGGCGACGTCGCTGTAGCAGAAAATCTCGAAGGCATCGTGATCGTGATGCGACAGCACGGGCAACGTGAACGAGGTCTGGCAATGGTCCCGAAAATCGGGCGAGACATAGCCGACGCGCAGGCGCCGGTCGGGCGCACCGCGAAGGTCGCCGGCCTGCGCCCATCGGGACAAGCCCGCGGCGAACCGCGTGTTCCAGCGTCGGCACTCGGCGAGCGCGGGTTCATGGGTCGCGGCCTGGAACGACAGCGAATAGGCGAGATTACTGTGTGTTTCGGCGGACGAAGGATCGAACTCGAGCGACCGCCGGAACTCGTCGATCGCCGCGTCGAGCTCGCCGGCGTCCTTCAGCACGTTGCCGAGATTGCCGTGCAGCGCCGCCCGCCCAGGCTCGAGCGCGATCGCGCGCCGCAGGGTCTGCTCCGCCTCGTCGAGATGCCCGAGGGTGCGCAGCAGGCAGCCGAGATTGTTCAGCGCGACGACCGAGTCGGGCTGGTCGCGCAGCGCCGCGGCATAGCACGCGTGGGCCTGGTCGAGTTCGCCGAGTTCCTTGTGCGCGTTGCCGAGATTGCACAGCGCCTCGGTGCTGTTCTCGCCCAACGCGACGGCTTGCCGGTACATCGTGATCGCGGCGCGCGCATCGCCCTGACCCTGCAAGGCCTTGCCGAGATTGAACGTGGCCGCCGCGTGCGCGGGGGCGACGGCGAGTGCGCGGCGCAGCACCTCTGCGGCCTCGGCGTAATACCGCCCCTCGCACAGCAGCACGCCAAGGTTGTTGCCGGCATCGGCGTTTCGCGGATCCATGGCGAGAGCCGCGCGATACGCGGCGACGGCTTCCGCGCCGAGACCGGCCGAATGCAGCGCGGTCGCGAGCGCGAAGCGCGCGTCGGCGTCGTCGGGAGCGGTCGCCAATACCATTCGGTAGGCCGCCACGGCCTCTGTGAACCGCCCCAGGGCTTGCAGCGAGCGGCCGAAGCCCATGCGGTAGCGCGGATCGTCGGGTTCGAGGGCCAGTGCGTGCTCGATGCGCGCCAATGCCGAGGCCGGGCGGCTTTCCTGCAGGTCGAGCAAACCGCTGCGAAACAGCGCGCGGCTGTCGGAGGGCGCCGCGGCGAGCACCTCCTCGTAGAGTCGGCGGGCCTCGGCGAGATCGCCGGCGCGGTGCCGCGCCGTGGCCTTATCAAGCAATGCGTCGTTGGTCATGCGTTGATCCGCGGGGGAGTGTACTCCATCCCCCCGCGGATCCGCCGCCAGCGCCGCCCTTCAGGCCTTCGGA
>JAJXYR010000192.1 GCA_021780475.1 Pseudomonadota bacterium | reverse complement strand
GAGCCGGAGGCTCCCGGAGCCGCGCCGGCGGACACGCGGCCGGCGAGCGCCCCGCGGCGCAAGACGCCGAGCCGGCGCGCGCCGGCGCGTGGCGGTTGAGCGGTGCAAGCCATGAACATCACCGCTGATGCCGTCAAACAGCTGCGCGAGCGCACCGGCGCCGGCATGATGGAATGCAAGAAGGCGTTGGTCGAGACCCGGGGCGACCTGGACGCCGCCGCGGAGCTGATGCGCAAAACCGGTCTTGCCAAGGCCGACAAGAAGTCCCAGCGGGTCGCCGCCGAAGGCACGGTCGCCATGGCGCGCGACGGTGCGGGCGCCGTGCTGGTCGAAGTGAACTCCGAAACGGACTTCGTTGCGCGCAGCGACGAGTTCCAGGGCTTCGCGCAGGATGTCGCCCGCCTCGCGCTCGAACGCTCGCCGGCGGACTTGGAAGCGCTGCTCGCGCTCCAGGCCGACGGGATCGGAATCGAGGAGCGGCGGCGCGCGCTGATCGCGAAAATCGGGGAAAACATCACGGTGCGCCGCTTCGCGCGCCTGACGGCGCCGACGGTGCTGGGCGCCTACCTGCACGGCACGCGCATCGGCGCCTTGGTTGCGCTTCAGGGCGGCGACCCGGACCTCGCGAAGGACCTGGCGATGCACGTCGCGGCCGCGAATCCGGCCTACCTCGACGCCGCGGCGGTGCCCGCCGAGATCCTGGACAAGGAGCGTTCGATTCTGGCCGAACAGACCAAGGGCGAGAAGAAGCCGCCCGAGATCGTCGCGAAGATGGTCGAAGGTCGGCTGCGCAAGTATCTGGGCGAGATCACGCTGCTCGGCCAGCCCTTCGTCAAGGATCCGGACGTCACGATCGATGCCCTGTTGAAGAAATCGGGCGCCAAGGTCGTGCAGTTCGTCCGCTACGAGGTGGGTGCGGGCATCGAAAAGAAACAGGACGACTTCGTCGGCGAGGTGATGGCCCAGGTCGCGGCGCAATCCAAGTAGTGCTGCCACGGAGGCCGGGACGGTATAGTAGGCTGCACACACGACCATGACCAACAAGACCGCCACGTCACGTTACAAGCGCATTCTGGTGAAATTGTCCGGCGAGGCGCTGCTCGGGGGCGAGGATTACGGCATCGACCCGCTGATCTTGAAGCGGATCGCCGGCGAGATCCGCGACCTGACGCAACTCGGTGTCCAGGTGGCGGTCGTGATCGGCGGGGGAAACATCTTCCGCGGCGCCGGGCTCGCCCGCGCCGGCATGGACCGGGTCACGGCCGACCACATGGGCATGCTGGCCACCGTCATCAACGCGCTGGCGATGCAGGATGCGCTCGAAAGCCTCGGCATCTACGCGCGCGTGATGTCGGCGCTGCGGATCAACGAGGTCTGCGAGGACTACATCCGGCGCCGCGCGGTGCGCCACCTCGAGAAGGGCCGGGTCGTGATCTTCGGGGCCGGCACCGGCAACCCGTTCTTCACGACCGACACCGCGGCGAGCCTGCGCGCGATCGAGATCAACGCCGAGGTGCTGTTGAAGGCGACCAAGGTGAACGGCGTGTACGATTGCGATCCGATGACCAATCCGGGGGCGAAGCGGTATGCGCGCCTGACGTTCGACCAGGTCCTCGCCGACCGGCTCGGCGTCATGGACGCGACCGCGATCGTGATGTGCCGCGAGAACAATCTGCCGCTCCAGGTTTTCAACCTGTTCAATCCGGGCGATTTGATGCGCATCGTGCAGGGCGAGGACGTCGGCACCATCGTCACCGCCGAACTTTCAGGAGAGTGAAACATGCTGGATGACGTCAAGAAGGATGCCGCGCAGCGCATGCAGAAGTGCGTCGTGACGTTCAAGGACCAATTGAAGAAGCTGCGCACGGGGCGGGCCCACACCAGCCTGATCGAGCACATCAAGGTCGATTATTACGGTTCCGAGCTGCCGCTCAACCAGGTCGCCAACATCGCCACCGAGGATGCGCGCACGCTGACGGTGACGCCCTGGGAGAAGGCGATGGTGCCGATCATCGAAAAGGCGATCTACAAGTCGGACCTCGGCCTCACGCCGAACTCCGCGGGCCAGCTCATCCGCATCGGCATGCCGGCCCTGACCGAGGAACGCCGGCGCGACATCACCAAAGTCGTGCGCGCCGAGGCCGAAAATGCCCGCGTTTCGGTGCGCAACGTGCGCCGCGAGGTGATTCACGCGATCAAGGAGCTGCTGAAGGAGAAGCTGATCGCGCAGGACGAGGAGCGCCGCGCCGAGGACGACGTGCAGAAGCTCACGGACAAATACGTCGCCGAGATCGATCACGCGAGCGGCGACAAGGAAAAGGAACTGATGCAGGTCTGAGCCACGAGACCTGCCCGTTTCACCCATGGCAATGGCCGACTCGCCGCAACATGTCGCGATCATCATGGACGGCAACGGCCGCTGGGCGCGTTCGCGCGGCCTGCCGCGGGTCGCCGGGCATCGCTCGAGCCTCAAGGTCGTGCGCCGCGTCGTCGAGGAATGCAGCGACCGCGGCGTCGCTCACTTGACGCTGTTCGCATTCAGCAGCGAGAACTGGCGGCGTCCGCCCGACGAGGTCGGCATGCTGATGAGCCTGTTCCTCGACGCGCTGGTCCGGGAAATCGACGATCTGCACCGCAACCAGGTGCGCCTGCGGTTCATCGGCGACCGCGAGAATCTCGGCGCCGAACTGTTGCGGCGGATGCTCGCCGCCGAGGAACTGACGAAGGACAACCAGGGCCTCTCCCTGTTGGTCGCGGTCGCCTACGGCGGCCGCTGGGATCTCGTGCAGGCCTGTCGCCGGATCGCCGCGGAGGCTGTCGCCGGGCGCCTCGCGCCGGCCGGTATCTGCGAACAAACGATCGCCGACCGGCTTGCGCTCGCCGGCGTGCCCGATCCGGACCTGTTGATCCGCACCGGCGGGGAGTCGCGCATCAGTAATTTCCTGTTGTGGAATCTCGCCTACACCGAGTTGTACTTCACCGACGTGTTGTGGCCCGAGTTCTCCACCGCGCATCTCGACGCGGCGTTCGAGTTCTACGCGCGCCGCGAGCGGCGCTTCGGCATGACTTCGGCGCAAGTGGCGGCGCACTCGGATGCTTAAGACGCGTATCGCGACCGCCGCCGTCCTGGCCTGCCTGCTGCTGATCGTACTGTTCCTGTTGCCGCCGGTCGCGGCGGTGGTGGTGTTCGGCCTCGTGTTCGCCGGCGGCGCCGCCGAGTGGGCGCAATTTGGCGGCTTGCGCGGGGCCTGGGCGCGCGCCGGCTACGCCATCCTGATCGGCGCGCTGCTGGCGCTCGGCTGGTATGGGAGCGCCGACCCCGCGCGCCTCACGCTGATCCTGTTCGCGGCCTGTCTATGGTGGACGCTCGCCTTCCTGTGGCTCACGCTCGCGCCCGGCCGCCACCGGCCGGTGGCGACGCTCCTCGGCGGGGTCGCGGTGCTGGTGCCGGCCTTCGTCGCGATGGCGCGCATCCAGACGGGCCATGGCGTGCTGCGCGGACCGTTCGCGGTGCTGTGGCTGCTGCTGCTCGTGTTCGGCGCCGACATCGGCGCGTTTTTCGCGGGCCGCCGCTTCGGCAAGCTGAAGCTGGCGCCGCGGGTCAGCCCGAGCAAGACCTGGGAGGGGGCGCTCGGCGGCATGCTGGCGGTCGCGGCGATCGCCTGGTGCGGCGCGGCCGTGTTTCGGATACCGGCGGCCGCGGCGGTCGGCTTCGGGTGCGCCGTGGGCCTGTTCTCGATCGTCGGCGACCTGACCGAGAGCATGTTCAAGCGGGCGGCCGGCCTGAAGGACAGCGGCTCGCTGCTGCCCGGACACGGCGGGATACTCGACCGCATCGACAGCATCACGGCGGCCGCGCCCCTCTATGCGCTGGGATTGTTCGGCTCGAGGATGTTCACATGAGCGGTGTTTGCGGCGTCGCCATTCTCGGTTCCACGGGCAGCATCGGCGTGAGCACGCTCGACGTGCTTGAGCGGCATCCCGATCGCTATCGCGTGCGGGTGCTGGGTGCGCGCACGAGCTGGGAGACCTTGGTGGCCCAGGCGCGCCGCTTCTCGCCGGACTGCGTGATTCTGGCCGACCCGGCCGCCGCCGCCAAGGCGGAGGCCGCGCTGCGGGCGGAGGGCTCGACGACGCGCGTCGCGAGCGGCGAGGAGGCGCTGTCGGAGGCGGTGCGGGCGGGGAACGTCGACACCGTGATGGCGGCGATCGTCGGCGCCGCAGGCCTGATGCCGACCCTCGCGGCGGTGCGCGCCGGCAAGCGCGTGCTGCTCGCGAACAAGGAGGCGCTGGTCATGGCCGGGCGGCTGATGATGGACGAGGTGCAGGCGGCGGGCGCGGCGCTGATCCCGATCGACAGCGAACACAACGCGATTTTCCAGTGCATGCCGGCGCATTACCTGCCCGGCGCGCCCGCGCGCGGCGTCGCCCACGTGATCCTGACGGCTTCCGGCGGACCGTTCCGCACCACCGAGGCGGCGCTGCTGCCGCACATGACCCCGCAACAGGCCTGCGCGCATCCGAAGTGGAAGATGGGGCGGAAGATTTCGGTCGATTCGGCGACGCTGATGAACAAGGGTCTCGAGGTCATCGAGGCGACCTGGTTGTTCGGCCTGCCGGAAAGCGCGGTCCAGATCGTCGTGCACCCGCAGAGCGTCGTACACTCGTTGGTGCAGTACGTGGACGGTTCGGTGCTCGCCCAGCTGGGCGCGCCGGACATGCGCACGCCGATCGCGCAGGCGCTAGCGTGGCCGGAGCGGATCGACTCCGGTGTACAATTGCTGGATCTTGCCGCGATCGCGCGTCTGGATTTCGAATCGCCGGACCACGTGCGTTTTCCCAGTGTCGGCCTCGCCAGGGCCGCCTCCCGGGCGGGCGGCACGGCGCCCGCGGTGCTGAATGCCGCCAACGAAGTGGCGGTGCAGGCGTTTCTCGACCGGCGCTTGAACTTTACCGGCATTGCCGCGGTCATTGACGAAGTCTTGCAACGCCTCGATTCCTGCCCCGTCAGGGCTCTCGGCGACGTGCTGGATGCGGACGCCGCCGCACGCCGGCTGGCCGTCGCGTTGATAGAGCCCGCGCAAGGAGCTTCCCTGTGAGGATCTTGATATTCATCGGTTCATTTCTGGCGGCGATCGGGATCCTGGTCGCGGTCCATGAATTCGGTCATTACTGGGTCGCGAAGCGCCTCGGCTTCAAGGTCCTGCGCTTCAGCATCGGTTTCGGCAGGCCGCTGTTGACCAAGGTCGGCCGGGCGCCGGATCGAACCGAATATTGCCTGGCCGCGATACCGCTCGGCGGCTACGTCAAGCTGCTCGACGAACGCGAGGGCGAGGTGAGCGCGGCCGAGCTGCCCCGCTCGTTCACGCGCCGCCCGGTCCTGCAGCGCATCGCGGTGCTCCTCGCGGGTCCCGCGATGAACCTGATTTTCGCCGCGGTGCTCTACGCCGTGCTCGCGATGATCGGCACCGAGGCGGTCAAGCCGGTGGTCGGCGACGTGCTGCCCGCGAGCCCGGCGGCCGACGCGGGCCTGCGCCGCGGCGACGAGATCCTGCGGGTGGGCGATCGCGCCACCGGCGACACGGAGGAGCTGCAGATCGCGCTGCTGACCCGCTTTTCGGGCGGCGGCGCGGTGCCGCTCACCGTGCGGCGCGGCGGCGTCCAGCTGCCGCTCACCTTGCGCTATGGCGGCGACCGGCTGGCGCTGACCGAACCCGGCCGGCTCCTGCCCGGACTCGGCTTCGATCTGGCCAGTTGGACCGCGACGGCGACGGTGCGCACGGTGCCGGATGGGAGTGCCGGCGCGCGCGCGGGCCTTGAACCCGGCGACCGCCTGGTCGATATCGACGGCCGGACGCTCGCCAACAGCGATGCGTTCGTCGCCGCGGTGAGCGCCGCGGCCGGCCGCAAGGTCGACATCGGCGTCCTGCGCGCCGGCGCGAAACTCGAGTTGGCGGCCGCGGTACCCGCGGTCCGCGTGGATGGCGCAACCGTCGGCCGGCTCGGGATCACGATCGCGGACGGACCCCGATCCTGGCCGCCCGGCCTGATCGTGACCCGCCGCTCCGGGCCCGTCGAGGCTCTGGCCCTGGGCGTGCACCGCACCTGGGAAATGTCCGCGCTGACGGTGCAGATGCTGTGGCGGATCACGACCGGACGGGTGTCGGCCCGGAACATCAGCGGTCCGATCAGCATCGCCGAGTTCGCCGGTATCAGCGCCTACCTCGGCGCGGGTGCGTTCCTGTCGTTCCTCGCGATCATCAGCGTCAGCCTCGGCGTGCTGAATCTCGCCCCGGTTCCGCTGCTCGACGGCGGCCAGGTGCTGTACCAATTGATAGAAGCCGTCAAAGGGAGCCCGCTTTCGGAGAGAATGCAGCTGTTCGGGCAACAGGTGGGGATTGCGCTGCTGGTCGTGCTGATGAGCCTCGCGTTCTACAACGATATTTCAAGACACTGGAACTGATTGGAAACCATGCCAAACCATAAATTCGAGGCTTGCGCGGAGCGTTCGCCGCACGCCGAAATTCTGCGGAAATCCAGCCGGTTTTATTCGCGTGCGGTTTGAACTGGGCCTTTTCGGCGCGGCGTTGATCGCCGTCCAGCCGGTGTCGGTCGTGCACGCGCAGGCGGCGCCCGATCCGGCGCAATTCACCGTCGGCGACATCCGCGTCGAGGGACTGCAGCGCATATCCGAAGGCACGGTGTTCAATTACCTGCCGGTCAACATCGGCGACCACCTCGACGCGCAGCGCATCCGCGAGGCCATGCGCGCGCTGTATGCGACGGGGTTCTTCCGCGACGTCGAGATGCGCCGCGACGGCAACACCCTCATCGTCGTCGTCATCGAACGGCCGTCGATCGAGAAATTCACGATCAAGGGCAACAAGGACATCAAGACGCCCGATCTGAAGAAGAGCCTGCGCGACGTCGGCCTCGCCGAGGGCAAGATCTTCGACCGTTCGGTCCTCGACGAGGTCAAGCAGTACCTGACCGACCAGTATTTCAGCCGCGGCAAGTACGCCGTGCAGATCGACGCCACGGTCAAGGACGTGCCGGGCAACAAGGTGGACATCGCGATCCACATCGTCGAAGGCAAGCGCGCCGTGATCCGCGAGATCAACCTGGTCGGCAACACCGCGTTCAAGGAAAAGGACGTCCTCGACACCCTCGAGCTCAAGACGCCGAACTGGCTGTCCTGGTACAAGCAGGACGACCGGTATTCGCGCGAATCCCTGCAGGGCGACCTCGAGAAGATCCGTTCGTACTACATGGACCGCGGCTACGCGAATTTCCGCATCGACTCGACCCAGGTGACGATCACGCCCGAGAAGCATGACATGTTCATCACGGTGAACATCACCCAGGGACATGTTTTCAAGGTGTCGCAGATCAAGCTCGCCGGCACGATGGTCGTGCCGGAGGCGGACCTGCGCCGCCTGCTGCTGATCCACCCGGGCATGACCTACGACCGCAAACTCATCACCAGTTCCGAGGAACTGATGAAGTACCGGCTCGGCGCCGACGGCTACGCGTTCTCGAAGATCGATCCCGTGCCGACGGCCGACGAGAAGACGGACACCGTGTCGCTGACGTTCTACATCGAGCCCGGCAACCGTGTTTACGTGCGGCACATCAATTTCAACAACGAGACCGCGATCAACGACGAGACGCTGCGGCGCGAGATGCGCCAGCTCGAGGGCGGCTGGCTGTCGAACTCCGCGCTGGAGCGCTCCAAGGAGCGCATCCAGCGGCTGCCGTACATCAAGAAGGTCTCCTTCGACACGAAGCCCGTGCCGGGCAGCGCGGACCTGGTCGACGTGAACTACGACATCAAGGAGGGCCTGCCGGGCCAGTTCGGCGGCGGCATCGGCTACTCGGACGCGCAGAAGTTCAGCCTTCAGGGCAACTTCGTCCACAGCAATTTCATGGGCACGGGCGATCGCATCGCGCTCGAGGTCAACGCCGGCAAATACAGCAAGACCTACACGTTCTCGCACACGAATCCGTACACGACCATCGACGGCGTTTCTCGCACGACCTCGTTCACGTACCGGGACATCACCCAGTTCGTGTCCTCGTCGTCGGTGTTCGGCACCAAGCAGCTCACCGGCGCGGTCACGTACTCCTATCCGATCAGCGAATACCAGTACGTGGAGCTCGGCCTCTCGGCGAACAAGAATTCGCTGGTAACCTCGCAGGGCTACAGCGCGCAACAGGCGGTCGACTGGGTCAAGTCGAACGGCAACACGTTCTCCCGCGTGATCGCCGACACGAACGGCGACGGTGTCGTCAACTCGCTCGACAATCCCTACACCGTCTACGGCACGGATTTCTACACCTACGAGCTGAGCGCCGGCTGGTCGATGGACTCGCGAAACAGGGCTCTGTTCGCGACCCGCGGTATGCGTAATTCCCTGTCCGGCCGCATCGCCGCCCCGTTCAGCAACGTGCGCTACTACGCGCTGAACTATGCGTTCATCAAGTACGTGCCCCTGTGGCACCAGTTCGTGCTGTCGGAGAACGCGTCGCTGGACTACGCCTCGCCGCTCGGCCGCACCACCGCGCTGCCCCCGTACCTGAACTATTTCGCGGGCGGTCCCGACAGCATCCGGGGCTACCGCGAGTCGCGCCTCGGGCCCCGGGACAATATCGGCATCGGCAACCCCTACGGCGGCAATTTCCGGGTCGTCAACCGGCTGGAACTGATCCTGCCGGTCCCGGAGAAGTGGCAGAGCGCCGCCCGGGTCAGCCTGTTTTACGACATGGGGAACGTGTTCCAGACCGGCAACAAGATCAAGTTCTACGGCCTCGACGGCGTGACGCCGGTCAATTACCATTTCAGCTATACTAATTTGAAGCGTTCGGCCGGCCTCGCGGTGGAGTGGCTGGCGCCGCTGGGTCTGTTCCGGTTCTCCTACGGCATCCCGTTGAATGCCTATCACGGAGACCTGATCAGATACGGCGACGAGACCGAACGGTTCCAGTTTTCCATCGGACAGGCATTTTGATCAAACCCAACGTGCGAGGACTCATCGTCAACATGTCGACCTTCATTCGAACCATTCCGCTCCTGGCCCTGTGCGTTTGCGGACTCGCTCTCGCGGGACCCGCCGGCGCCGAGACCAAGATCGGTGTCGTCAATTTCCAACAATTATTGCAGGAAGCGCCGCAGACCAAGGCTGCGATGAAGTCCTTGGAGGCCGAGTTCGCGCCCCGGCAGCGCGAATTGTTGTCGATGCAGAGCGATCTGAAGACAAAGGATGAGAAGCTGCAGCGCGAAGGCCCGATGATGGCCGACACCGAGCGCGTCAAGGCCGAAACGGCGCTGCGCGACGAGCAGAGCGAGTTCCAGAGCAAGGCGAGTTCGTTCAAGGATGACGTCAACGCGCAGCGCAACGCCGAACTCGGCAAGGTGCAGCGCTACCTGCTGCTCCAGATCCAGGATTATGCGACGACGAAGGGATTCGACCTGATCCTGGGTGACGGCGTGTTCTACGCGAAGCAGGCCTATGACATCACCCCCGGCGTGCTGGCGGTGCTGATGACGAAGCCTGTGAACCTGCCGGATACGACCGGCGGCGCGGCGAAGAAGCCCGGCGGCAAGAAGCAGTAGTCCCCGGGGCGCCCGAAGGGATCGCGGCTCGCGTGCGCAGGTGCAGACCGACGAACACAGCTTGGGCGAGCTGGCGGTTCGATTCGGGCTCTGCCTGCGCGGCGACCCCGGGTTACGGGTGTCGCGAGTGGCGACGCTGCCGAACGCGGCGGCGGGCGCGATCAGCTTCCTGGCCAACAGCCGATACCGGCGCCACCTCGGGACGACGTCGGCGACCGCCGTCGTCCTGAGCGAGGCGGACGCCCCGCATTGCGCGGCGGCGGTGTTGATCGATTCGAACCCCTATCTCGCGTACGCGCGGATCGCGGCGTTGCTGCATCCCGGGCCGGCGTTCGAGCCCGGCGTGCATGCGGCGGCGGTCGTTGCGGCCGGCGCCAGGGTCTCGTCCAGCGCGGCGATCGCGGCCCAGTGCGTGATCGAGGAGGGGGTCGAAATCGGCGCGCGGGTTTCGGTGGGGCCGGGCTGCGTGATCCAACGGGGCGCGCGCATCGGCGACGATTCGAGGCTGCTCGCGCGCGTCACCGTCGGCGCGGGCGTGCGGATCGGCGCGCGTTGCATCGTCCATTCCGGCGCGGTCCTGGGCTCGGACGGCTTCGGGTTCGCCCGTGACGGCGAGGCTTGGATCAAAGTGCCGCAGCTCGGCGGCGTGTGCATCGGCGATGACGTGGAAATCGGCGCCAATACGACCATCGACCGCGGGTCCATCGACGATACGGTGATCGAGAACGGCGTCAAACTCGACAATCAGATCCAGGTGGGGCACAACGTGTCGATCGGCGAACACACGGCGATCGCGGCGTGTACCGGCATCTCCGGCAGCACGTCGATCGGCCGCCGCTGCATGATCGGCGGCATGGTGGGCTTTGCCGGCCATCTGTCGATCGCGGATGATGTCGCCGTGACGGGATTCACGCTGGTCAGCGCGTCCATCCGCGAATCCGGCAGTTATTCGGCCGGGATCCCGGCGACGCCGACGCCCGAGTGGCGCCGCACCGTGGCACGACTGCGGCGCCTCGGGCGCCGCGATCCACGGTCCTGAGGCCTCTGTACCGGTATATTTAAGGAGCGATGATGACCGAACCCCTGAAGCTGGATATCGAGGCGATCATGCGGCAGCTGCCGCATCGGTACCCGTTTTTGCTGGTGGATCGGGTCCTGGAGTGCGTCCCCGGCGAACGCATCCTCGCGTTGAAGAACGTGACGTTCAACGAGCCGTACTTTCCGGGACATTTCCCGCACCGGCCGGTCATGCCGGGCGTGATCCTGATCGAGGCGCTGGCGCAGGCCTGCGGCATCCTCGCGTTCAAGACGGCGGGGGTCGTGCCGACCGACAACACCCGCTTCTATTTCGTCGCGATCGACAAGGCGAGGTTCCGCCGGCCGGTCGAGCCCGGCGATCAGATCATGCTGAAGGCGACGCTGCTGCGCGCGATCAAGGGGATCTGGAAGTTTCACGGTGTCGCCGAAGTCGACGGTCTCGAAGTCGCATCGGCCGAGATCATGGTGGCGCCCGAGACCAAGGTCGGCGAGAACGGCGGAGAGGCGCAATGATCGATGCGCGCGCGATCATTTCGCCGCGGGCCGAGCTTGGATTGGACGTCCACGTCGGGCCTTTCACGATAATCGGCGATGACGTGACGATCGGCAGCGGGACCCGGATCGGGCCGCACGCGGTGATCAATGGTCCGACGCGGATCGGCCGGGACAATCAGATTTTCCAATTCGCGTCGATCGGCGATGCGCCGCAGGACAAGAAGTACCGGGGCGAGCCCACGCGGCTGGAAATCGGCGACCGCAACGTGATCCGGGAGTTCGTCACGATCAACCGCGGCACGACCCACGACCGCGGCGTCACCAGCATCGGCGACGACAACCTGTTCATGGCCTACGCGCACGTCGCCCACGATTGCCGGGTCGGCGACAAGATCGTGATGGCCAATTGCGCGACGCTCGGCGGGCATGTCGAGGTCGGCGACTGGGTGATCATGGGCGGCTTGTCGGCGGTACATCAGTTCGCGCGCATCGGCGCCCACTGTTTCATCGCCAACAACGCGGCCATCACCCGGGATGTGCCGCCCTATGTGATGGCGATCGGCCAGCCGGCGGTGCCGCACAGCGTCAACTCCGAGGGCCTGAAGCGCCGCGGCTTCACGACGGAACAAATCCGCAACATCCGGCGGGCGTATCGCACGCTGTACCGCTCGGGACTCAAGCTCAGCACGGCGATCGAGGAGCTGGAACGGGCCTCGCTGACGCAGCCGGAAATCGCCCCATTCGTCGCGTTCATCAAGCAAAGCTCGCGCAGCATCGTGCGCTAGCCATGCCGGTTCCCCTGCGGGTCGGTCTCGTGGCCGGAGAAGCGTCGGGCGACACGCTCGGCGCGGAGCTGATCAAGTCCCTGCGGGCGCTCGCGCCGGACGCGCAATTCTTCGGCGTCGCGGGACCGAAGATGCGCGCGTTGGGAATGGACGCCTGGGAGACGTCCGAATCGCTCGCGGTCATGGGCTTGTTCGAGATTCTCCTGGAACTGCCGCGGCTCCTCAGGCTGCGCCGCCGCATCCGCCGCCGCATGACGCAGGCCCGCCCCGACGTGTTCGTCGGCATCGACGCCCCCGAATTCAACCTCGGTCTCGCGCGCCGGCTGCGGGCCGCGGGCATTCCGACGGTGCAGTACGTCAGTCCGCAGGTCTGGGCCTGGCGCCAGGGCCGGGTCGCCGGCATGCGCGACGCCGTGGATCTGGTGCTATGCCTGCTGCCGTTCGAGAAGCGCTTCTACGACGGCCAGGGTCTCGCGGCCGAATTCGTCGGCCATCCGCTCGCCGATCAGATTCCCCTCGACGTCGACCGCGCGTCGGCGCGCGCCGCCTTGGGCTTGCGCGCCGACGCGTCGGTGATCGCGCTGTTGCCCGGGAGCCGCCGCGGCGAGGTGCGGCGGCTCGCGCCGGATTTCGCGGCGACGCTGCGCTGGCTGGCGGCGCGGCGGCCGGACCTGGAATTCGTCGCGCCGATGGCGAGCGCGGCGATTCGCGAGTACTTCGCGCGCGAAGTCGGCGCCAGGGTGCCCGAGGCGCGTCTTCGGCTGGTCGACGGACAGGCGCAGACGGCGATGATCGCCGCCGACGCCGTGCTCGTCGCCTCCGGGACGGCGAGCCTGGAGTGCGCGCTCTGCAAGCGTCCGATGGTCGTGGTCTACCGGCTGGGCGCGGCGACCGCCTGGCTGCTGCGGCGCATGCGGATCGTCAAATCGCGTTTTTTCGCGCAACCGAATCTGCTTGCGGACCGGCGCCTCGTCGGCGAGTATTTCCAATCGGACATCGTCCCGGAATCGATCGGAGCGGAACTGTTGGCGTGGCTGACCGACACGGCGCGGCGGGAGGAGATCGGCGTGGAATTCGCGCGCATTCACGCTGAGCTTCGCCGCGACGCGAGCGCGGGCGCGGCGCGCGCGATCCTCGCGCTGCTCGGGCGGACGGCGGCGCGATGAAGCGCCTGGTCGCCGGCATCGACGAGGCGGGACGCGGGCCGCTCGCCGGACCGGTCGTCGCCGCGGCGGTGATCCTGGGCCGCGCCGCGCGCATCGGCGGCATCGCCGATTCGAAGACGCTGGCGCCGCGTGAGCGCGAGCGCCTCGCGCGGGCGATCCGCGCCGAGGCGGCGGCCTACGGCATCGGTTGGGCGGACCCGGCCGAGATCGACGCGCTCGACATCCTGCGGGCAACCCACCTCGCCATGCGGCGCGCGGTGCTGGCGCTCGCCCTGCCGCCGGCGCAGCTGCTGATCGACGGCGACAGTCTGCCCGAACTCGGCGGACTCGGCCGGCCGATGAGTGCCCGGGCGGTCGTGCGCGGCGACGCGACGGTCGTCGCCATCGGCGCGGCG
>JAJXYR010000236.1 GCA_021780475.1 Pseudomonadota bacterium | reverse complement strand
CATCGCGGTGATGTTGAATTCCGTGCCGGTCGCCCACAGGCCGATGAACACCGCGCCGCTCGAGATCACGGCGCTCGCGAGGATGACGACGGGCAGTAGGAAGCTGCCGTACAGGAACAGCATCAGGATGAACTCGGCGACGGCGGCGGCCGCGAACACCTTGATCATGCCGTTGACCGCGAGCTGTTGTTGCTTGTAGGCGCCGCCGATCGTGTAGTACACGCCCGCGGGCAGCACGCCCGGTGATGCGAGCGCCTTGCGCACCCCCGCGATCGTCGATCCCAAGTCATGGCCGCCGCCGATCTCGGCGGTGACCGCGACGACTTCGGCGAGGTTGTCGCGCGTGATCTGCGGCTGGCCGCTGACGAAGTTGACCGTGGCGACGCTGCCGAGCGGGAAGAGCTTCCCGCCGGGTGCACGCAGCGGCAGCTGCGCGAGCGAATCCCGGTATACCTTCCCTTGAGGCGCGGCGAGCCAGAGGCGCACGCCGACGTCCTGGACCTTGCCGAGATAGCGGGTGACGACCGAGCCGTGCAGGTAGTGGTACAGCTGGCCCTGGACGTCCGCGGGCGTCATGCCCTGGGCCGCGGCGGCCGCGGCGTCGACGTTGACCTCGAGCGCGTCGCCCGCGGGGATCACGCCGTTGTTGATCGACGCGGGCTGCACGCCCGGGACCTTGCCGATCGCGTCGGCGACTTTTTGCGCGACGGCGTCGAGCACGTCCGGGTCCTTGGCCGTCAATTGGATCACGACCGGCTGGCGGCGCCCGACCATGTCGCCGATCATGTCGTCGAGGAGTTCGTGCGTGTCGAAGTTGATGCCGGGTACCTGGCTCGTGATCTGGGTGTTGATGTCGTCCATCACCTTCCAGATCGGCGGCCGCTTGGCGGCGGCGATCAGGCGCACGAAGAAGTCGCCCTGGTAGGACTCGGTCAGGTCGCCGCCGAGGCCGGCGCCGGTGCGGCGTGAGTACGTGTATACGTAGGGGTTGTGCTTGAGCATGTCCTCGACCTCGCTGATCTCGCGGTTGGTCTCGGCGAGCGAGGTGCCCGGCGCGGTCTGGTAGTCGAGCACGAACCCGCCTTCGTCCATCCGCGGCAGGAATCCGGTGCCGACGTGGCGGTAGGCGAGGAAGCCGGCGGCGATCAGCACCGCGACCGCGACGCCGATCAGCGCGGGCCGCGCGAACAGCACGTCGAGGGCGCGGCGCTGGCCGCGCGTGAGCCAGGTGTCGCGCCCGTGCCCGGGGTCGTGCCAGGCCTGGAAGTCGATGAGTCCGCGTGCGAGCAGCGGCACGATCAGCGCGGTGAGGATCAGGGAGATGATCAGCGAACTCGCCATCGTCAGCGACAGGAACTTGAAGAACGCGCCGGTCACGCCGGACAGGAATGCGAGCGGCACGAAAATGATGATGGTCGCGAGGCTCGATCCGAGCAGCGGCGCGACGAACTCGCGCGCGGCCGGCAGCACGGCGCCGTTGGCATCGGCGATTCCCGGGGCGCCCGCGCGCCGGGCGATGTGCTCGATCATCACGATCGCATCGTCGATCAGCAGTCCGATCGCCGCCGCGATGCCGCCCAGGGTCATGATGTTGAACGTCATCCCGAGCGCGTACAGCAGCAACACCGTGATCAGCACCGAAAGCGGCACGATCGCCATCGCCACCAGCGCCACGCGCCAGTTGCGCAGGAATCCGAGCACGACGAACGCGGCGAGCACGAGGCCCACGAGGATCGCCTCCTCGACGGCGCCGATCGAGGAGCTCACCAGCTCGGTCTGGTCGTACCACTTGTACAGGTGGATCGCCGTCGGCTGGGATTTCATGAAGGCGTCGAGCGTCGTCTGCACCGATTTGGCGAGGCTCAAGGAATCGGCCCGGTCCTGTTGATAGACGTCGAAGGTGACCGCGGGCTTGCCGTTGTCGTCGACGAGGAGCCACTGCGGCACGGACCCTAAGCGGATGTCGGCGACGTCGGCGAGCCGCACGACGCCGCCGTTCGGCGTGTGCAGCGTCACCGCGCGCACCGACTGCTCCGACGTGAAGGCGTTGTTGCCGATCGCGAGATACAGGAGGTCATTGTCCTCCAGGCGGCCGACGGCGCTGATCGTGTTGGTCGCGGCGATCGCCTGGGAGATGTCGGCGAGACTCAGTCCGTGGGCCGCGAGCTTCAGCGGGTTGACCGTGACCTGGATCTCGGGGGTTTGTCCGCCGGTGACGCCGACGCGGCGGATTCCCGCGATTCCGGTCAATAGCGGCGCGATCTGGTACTGCGCCAGGCGGCGCAGTTCGGCGGGCGGCACGGCGTCGGAGATCAGCGCATAGGAGACGAACGGCATGATCGCGTTCGGGCTCATCTGGATCGCATCGTAGGTGGTGCCGGCCGGCAGGTCGGGCAGCGTCTGCGCGAACGCGGTCGCCACGCGCAGCAGCGCCTGGTTCATGTCCGCGCCCCACGGGAAATCGACGAAGATCTCCGCCGAGCCGCGCGAGGTCGTCGAGACCACGTCGACCGCGAGCGGCACCGAGCGGGCCGCCTCTTCGAGCGGCTGGGTGACGTCGATCAGCATCTGCTTGGCCGGCATGCTGCCGGCGCTCACCTCGATGCGGATGCGCGGAAAGCTCGTGACCGGGAACAGCCCGACCGGCAGGCCGATCGCCGCGAACAGGCCCGCGAACGCGAGCGCGAACGCGACCGACAACAGCGCCGCGCGGTGTCGCTCCAGAATCCCGACCAGGCTCATCGGGCGGCCTGCGGACCGGGATTCGACAGGCGTACGTTCATGCCATCCTCTAGCTGGTAGGCGCCGGCGAGGATCAGCGGCGCCGCCGGGTCGAGCGCGCCGTCGATGGCGTCGCGCTCGCCGGCCGCGGCGAGCACCCGCACCGTCACGAACTTGGCGGCGCCGTTCACGTCCTGGACGACGTAGGTCTTGCCCGCATCGTTGACCAGCAACGCCTCATGCGGCACGACGAAACCCCGCATCATCGCCGTCGTGATCCGCGCCGAGGCGCTCTCGCCGGGGAGCGCCGCCCCCGCCGCGAGGGTCAGTTCGATCGGCACCAGGCCGCTCGCCGGATCGACCGCCGCGCCGCGCATGCGCACCGAGCCCGCGAGCGTGCGATCGGCGCCGATCGGCGTGACGCGCGCCGCATCGCCCGGCTTGATCTGCAGGGCGTCCGCCGGCACGGCGCCCGCGACCAGCACCAGGCCGCCTGAGTTCGCCAGTTCGAGCAGCGGCGCGCCCTCGGTGACGATCGCGCCGCGGCCCGCGCTGACCGCGGTGACGGTGCCGGCGGCGCCGGCGCGCAGGATCGTCGTGCCCGCGGCACCCTGCGCG
>JAJXYR010000238.1 GCA_021780475.1 Pseudomonadota bacterium | reverse complement strand
GTACCGTACCGTCGCGAATATCTTGACGACCGAATTTGCGATGTCGTGCGCGGGGACGTCGGCAGCCAGCGCGTGAGCGCCGGGCGCAAACGTGGCGGCCAGGAAAGCGGCGAGGAAAGCGGCGAGGAACGCAAGCAGCGGGTAAGGCGGGATTCGAGGCAGTTTGGATGGGATCATGGAACCGTCGGATCGTGGGATGACCGCGACGATGCTACCAGAGTCGATTTGGCAAAGTATCCGACCATCCGGGTCCGCGACTCGCGGCGCTCCGGCAGCCTTGGGCATGGGCGTCCGGCCGTCGGGGGGACGCGACGGCCGGACGCGTGACCTAAAAAAAAGCGTCCCTGCTACCCATGGCGTCCTTATGTGTTCGCGACGTAAGAACGATCGCGAAGCACTGCCAAGATCAATGGCTCGTCGCGAAGCCGAAACCTCGCGGCGCACTCAACCCTTTGAGTCGACGTAAACATACTCCAGAAAGCGCGCGACGACAAGTTTGTGATAAAAAACGGTCACAAAGTATTCATGGTGAACATCGCGACGACATGCTCGCGATGCACGAGGTCGGTTCGCTCAGAAGCTCAATACGTTGCCCGTCCAGACCTTGCCCGATGCATAGGCCGATGCGCGTTGCTGCAAGGGACCGAGGTCCCAGCCAAGCCGCGCAGCCAGGCCGGTGGCGTGGGCTTCTGCGCGCATTGCCCCCTCGAAATCACCCTGGCCGCGCGCATACATGACCGCAAGATTGAATTGCGCAATCGCCTGACCGAGCTGCGCCAAATCCTTGAATTGCTGGAAGGCGGTTTTGAAGTCGCCCTTTTCGTACGCCGCATCGGCCGTGATCAAGTCAGCGCGGGACGGATGCGCGGCAAAAAAAGACAGGGTCGCAAGTGTCGTGAACAGCACCGTTCGGGCAAAATTCCCGCGCATCCTTCGCATCTCCGACCCACCCTGTCGCGGAGGAATCTACCACGGTTCGAAGTCCGTGCGCAGCGGCGGGCGCCGCGCAGTTGCGCCGCATCCGCAACTCCGGTATCAGTCGGCCGGCACGAAAATCCACAACAACAGGTACACGAGGAGCCCGGCTCCCGCCCAGATGCACAGCGCCGTGAAGATCAACCGCCAAACCCAGGCCTCTGTTCCTGTGGATCGGGCAATTCCACCGCAGACGCCGCCGAGCCAGCGATCCGTACGGCTGCGCCGAAACGCACTGACGGCGGAGGTGAGCGAATCGCCCGGATGCGGCGCCGCGGAATGCAGCAAGCGCTCCTTCGCCCGGGTGAATTCCTCTTCGCTCAGTGCGCCTTTGGCGCGCAGATCCGCCAATTGATTCAGCTCTTCGGCCAGCGTCATGACTCAACTCCTGGTATGGCTTCATCTCAGAAAACACCGCAGCGGCAAAAAAGTCGCACCTTGGCCACGACCTGCGGAGCGGACACCTGGTCCTCGGCCCGCACCGACACGGATAGGCCTGTCGCGCGCAGGTCGCGGACCTGATCGCCACGTCGACTTCAGCCGGCGTTGCGGTAGGATGCGGCGGTGGATACTGGAACCCCCCCGGCGCGGCGGATTGCCGCGAAAATTCCGCCGCTCGCATTGACGCTGGCGGCGCTCCTCACGAGCATAAGCGCAGGCGCCGCACCGCAGGCCGCCTCCGCGGCGGCGCCGAATGCGCGACCCGCGCCGGCGGCGCAGGCCGCGCCGCCGCCCATGGACGCCCAGCAGGTGATCCTGTTGCTGGATCAAACCATTCGATGGTATCGCGCGCAGAGCGCCGAACGCGGGATCGCCATCGGGCCGGCGGACTTGCTGATCCAACTGCAGAATACCCGTACGGCCCGGCAGGTGCTCGAACTCGCCTTCACGATAGCCCGCGCCGACGCGCAGTTGATCGCCAAGTCGGACTCGGGCGCGGTGCCCAGCGCCGACCCCAACGCACCCGGGGCGGGGCTGTTCCGGCTCAAGTCGAAATTGACCGGCGATCAGAAGGGGATCGACGATGAACTGGCGTCCGCGCGGCACGACTTGACGCACGCCCGCGGCGCGCAGCGGGCGGCGCTGCTCGCGAAGATTTCCGAACTACAAGGGGAGCGCGATCTGACGGACGCCAGGATCGGCCTCGTCGACACCATGGTCGAGTTCATCGACGCGGATGCCGGCGCCGGCAAGGGCGCCAAGTCCCTGATGATGCAAATCGAAGCGATGGCGCTCGCACTGCCCGGCGACTCAAAGGCCGCCGTGGCCGCTCCGGCGTCCGCCCCGCCGACCTCGACGAGCCCCGGGGGACTGTGGCAGTTGGGGCGCAATGTCATCGACATGGCGGCGCGGCGCAGCGACATCGATGCGCGGGAGCGGGCAGCATCGGATCTGCAAAACGCGTTCATTCTGGCGCGCGCGCCGTTGATCGCGCGCGTCAAATCCCTGACCGCGCGCGGCGACGCGCTGGCGGCGCTCGCCGATACCGCCGACACCGGCACCTTGAACGGAATGCGCGCGCAGCTCGATGCACTTGCCGCGCAATACAAGCAACTCGCGGTGGTGATGATTCCGTTCGGCAAGGTCAACGTGCTGTTGATGCAATATCGCGCCAACCTGCGCAGCTGGCGGGCGGCTGCGGACGGGCAATATCGCAGCGCGCTGAGCGCGCTCGGCATCCGGCTCGGCATGCTGTCGCTGGCGTTGATTCTGATATTCGTGGCGGCAGGATTCTGGAAGCGTGCGGTCTATCGGTATTCGCACGATTCTCGCCGCCGCCACCAGCTGCTGTTGTTCCGCAATATCACGCTTTGGGCGGTGGTCGTCGTGATCGTCGGCATCGCCTTTGCGAGCGAACTCGGATCGGTGGCGACCCTTGCCGGCCTGATCACCGCGGGCGTCGCGGTCGCGATGCAAAGCGTCTTGGTGTCGATCGTCGGATATTTCTTCCTCATCGGAAAATACGGAATCCGCATCGGCGATCGCGTACAAATTGGCGATGTCACCGGTGAAGTGATCGAACTGGGCCTGGTACGCATGCACCTGATGGAACTCGGCGGACAGGGCAGGCTCGGCCCGACCGGCAGGGTGGTCGCGTTCGCGAATTCGATCGTCTTCCAGGTTTCGAGCGGCCTGTTCAAACAAATTCCGGGCGTCGACATGGCATGGCACGAAGTCAAACTGACGCTTCCCGCGGATGCAGATCCGGTCGTGGCCAAGGAACGCCTGCTCGCCGCGGTGAACGAGGCACTGCATGACTATCGAGACGAAATCGACCGGCAAGCGGCCGAAATCCAGGACGCGACCGCGTCGAAATCCGGCGGCAATGCGACGCCCGAGGTGCAGCTGCAATTTGGCGCAGCCGCGGTCGAGGCGCGGGTACGCTATCCGGTTCACCTGCCGCACGCCGCGGAAATCGACGAGCGGGTGTCGAAAGAATTGATGCGTGCGGTCGCCCGGCCCTAGAGCCCCAGGTCCGACAGGCCCGGGTGATCCGGCGGACGCGGCCCCGACGGCCAATGAAATTTTCGATCCGTCTCCAAGATCGGCAGATCGTTGATGCTGGCGATGCGCACGCGCATCAAGCCGTTCGCCGCGAATTCCCAGTTTTCGTTCCCGTAGGAACGGCACCAACGGCCGGACTCGTCGTGCCATTCGTACGCGAAGCGCACCGCGATCCGCGCGCCGCCGAAAGCCCACAGCTCCTTGATCAGTCGGTAATCCAGCTCTCGCTTCCATTTGCGGCTCAAGAATCCGACGATGGCCTCCCGCCCGAACAGGAATTCACTTCGATTGCGCCAGCGGCTGTCCACCGTATAAGCCCGCGACACCCGTTCGGGATCGCGTGAATTCCAGGCATCCTCGGCGGCCCGCACCTTCCGGGCGGCCGTATCCGCGTCGAACGGCGGCAGCGGCGGCCGCGACGTCTCCGGTTCGCTCATGGGGGACTCTCCCGCGGCCCGTCATCGTCGCACTCCTCGGCACGGATTCGTACGAAATTGCCGGCGATGCTGAGCGCGAACAGACCAACCGACGCGGGAATCACGTCCAGTACCCGGTGCCATCCATACCAATCGGTCGGCGCATCGAGCCATTGAGCCAAGCCGGCCAGACGTCCGCCGTCGCGAAGACGCCAAAGGCCCAGCAGGCTGCGCAAACCGTCACTGATGCCGATATGGGTCCATTCGCCGTTGCGAAACCAGCGAACCAGCTGCAGACCGACCAGGGCGATGCATGCGGCGAATGCGCCATAGGCGACGAGCGCGCCGGCGATGCGAGTCAGTTTTGCGACGTGCTTCATGCGCTTGGGCAGGAGATGACTTGGAGTCTCAGGATTTTGCCGCTCTCGCCGCCGAGTTCGGCGGGATTCAGATTCGCATCACGGGCCTTCAAGTCGACGTCGACCCAATATACATCGCCGGTGCGCTTGCGGTCGGCGACTGCGGGATTGTAGCCGGCCGATCGGGCGAGCTGAATGCGGGTCTCGGCCCGCTTCGGCTCGCTGAACAGGCCGAGCGACAGCACCGGCGCATCGTGGGGTCCGGGCATCTCCAATGCGTCGTCGATCCCTGCGGCCAGCAGTTTCGCGCGCATCTGCACGGCGGCCGCGGGGGACGCGGGCAGCGGGAGATAGACCCAGACACCGGCCCAGACATCACCTTGCGCGGCACGTTGTCGCGGCTGGTACCCACCGCCGCGCAGCGTGGCGGCGGCGCGCGCCGCTTCGGCAACGTCGAGGAACGGGCCGATGCTGATGCAGCGGGGCGCAGCGGCCGGCGCCGGCGCCGCGGACGCACCCGGGGAGCCGTCCGGCACGCTCGGTGTCGCAGCTTGGGCGGGAGGCGCGACGGTGGCCGCAACGGAGGCCTGCGGGGCCTCGGATGCGAGCTGCAAGGTCGGTGCCGGCGCCGACTCGCCGGGCGCCTCGGGCTTGGCGATATTTTGCGCCCAAAGAAAATAGAGCACATTGGCCAGAATCAACGCGAGCACCACGGCCCGGAGGGCGCTCACGCGACACCGCCTTCCGGACGCAGGCTGACGTCGCCCGCCACGAAGCGACGCACATCGCCGCCGACATCGAGCCGCAATGCCCCGTCCTCGTCTATTCCCCTGGCGGTTCCGGCGATGCGTTGATCGCCGGCCGACACGACGGCCCTGCGGCCGGCGAGAACGTCGAGCGCGGCCCACGGCTGCCGATACGGCGCAAAGCCCGCGTGCTCGAATTCCACGAGCGTCTGCAGTAGTTCATCGAGGATCAGGCCGACGGTGAGGTTGCGCGACGGCGGCGCGCCGCAGGCGTCGGCTACTGCCGCCGCCTTGACGCCGTCGGCGGCGAACGCCGCGCGCGCAGCGGCGGACAGCGCCAAGTTGACGCCGATGCCGATGACGACGAACGCTGGCCCGTCCGCCTCGGCGCGCAGGTCGATCAAAATACCCCCCAGCTTCGCGTCGAGCAGCCAGATGTCGTTCGGCCACTTCAGGCCGATGCCAATCGCGCCGGCGCGACCCAAGGCCCGGACGACCGCCACTCCGACCGCGAGGCTCAGCGCCGGCAGATCCCGCGGCATCTCGCGGTACTGCCATCCCAGCGACAGGGCGATGCCCGCGCCGAACGGGGCGATCCATCTGCGGCCGCGCCGGCCTCGGCCGGCGCTCTGCAATTCACATAGACAGGCGTCGCCGACACCGAATGGCGGCGGATCGCGGGCGAGCAGGCGCGAATTCGTCGATTCGACCGCAAACGGGATCTCCACGCTCCGCAACCACCGCCGACGCCGCGGTTCGATGGCCTCCAGAAGCCGGGGCGTTTCCAGCAATTCGACCGGCTCGGGCAGGCGATATCCTCGCCCCGGCAGCGCCTCGACCGCGATCCCGGCGACGCGCAACCGCTCGATCCCCTTCCAGACGGCCGTGCGCGATACGCCGAGCGCCAGCGCGAGCCGCTCTCCGGACTGGATGTGCCCGTCGGCCAGTCGCGCGACCAGCGCGCGACCGCTCAAACCGTCCGTGGCCGGAATAGCCATAGACGGCGTACGTGATTTTCCGTGCCGGCGCGCATGCGCGCGATATTGCCGCGGTGCGTGAACACGATGAACGCGGCGAGCGCCGCGCAAAAGCCGACCAAGGATGCGTTCCTCGGCTCGATGAAATAAGCGGCGACGGTCGCCGCGACACCGGCGAGCATGGTGGCGAGGCCAACGTAGCCGGTCACCACGACCACCAGGAACCAGCAGAGCACCATCGGTGCGAGCAGATGCGGGTCGATCGCGCCGATGACACCCAGTATCGTCGCCGCGCCTTTCCCACCCCGAAACCCGAACCAGACGGGATACACGTGGCCGATGACCACGGCGAAACCGCAGGCGAGGGTCAACCACTCTCGCGGCAATCCCGGGTCGTGACCGACCCCCGGAAGCGACAACCCCGGAAGCCAGGCCGCGGCCAGGACCCCCTTGGCGACATCGACGATGAGAACCGTCAGGCCGAAGGCCCTGCCCTGCGTCCGCAGCGCATTGGTCGCTCCGGCGTTGCCGCTGCCCATCGCGCGAATATCGACGCCGCGGAGCCGCCCAAGGATCAGGCTCCCGACCAGCGCGCCGAGCAAATAGGCAATCAGCGTCTTGAGACCCAATTCCAGCATCGCCGGATTATGACATTCCTGTACGTCCCGGGGCCTTCGATTTTTCTACGCGCGCCGCGGCAAATGGATTTCTGCGAGCATGCACCGAATCCCGCCGCCGCCATGGCGTTCGATCGTCGGGATTGCGGCGCGCAGTATCCGGCCGTGCCGCTGCAAGGCGGCTCGCTGTGCAACCTCGAGCGCCTCCCAGGCTGACTCGGACACGGCGATCGTGTGGACACCGGCGCATTCCAGTTCCAGGCTATTACCGGCGAATGCCCGCATCTGCGCCCGGGTGATTTCGATCAACTCATGGCCGGTCAAGGCCAGGCGGCGATAGACCTCGTCGCGCTGTCCCGGCGCGCCGATGGCCTCCCCGCAGACGATCGCGAAGCGCGTACCGACGGCCATCAACACGTTCGTGTGATAGACCGGCGTGCCGGACTCGTCGGTGGCCTCGAACGGCACCAGGTCATAATCAAGCCGCTGGGCGAATTCGCCGAGAACATCGAGATCGGTGCGGGGCGACAGGCACGCGTAGGCGACACGAGATGCCCGGTCGAGCACCAGGCTGCCGGTGCCTTCGAGGAACTGCCCCGCCGCTTCCCGATGGCGCAGGTCCACGGTGCGCACGACACCGAAGCGGCCTTCGTGCAACAGTTGTTCAATCAGCTCCTCGCGCCGCTCGGGACGCCGGTTCGGCGCGTGCAGCGGGTACAGCACGAGGCTCCCGTCCCGGTGAAAACTCACCCAATTGTTCGGAAAGATGGCGTCCGGCTTTGCCGGGTCGGCGGTGTCCTGCCCGACGATGACCTCGACCCCAGCCGCTCTCAGCGCGGCGGCGACGGCGTCGAATTCAGCCAGCGCCGCCGCCTGAATCGCCTGCGCGGACACGCACGCCGAGCCGTCCTGAAACGCGTTGGTCGGGGCGGTTTCGGGATTGAAGCCGAAGCGCGCGGGACGCACCATGAACACGGCTCCGGCGCTTTGCGGTTCTCGATGGGGCATGGCGCGCACGCTACCACAGGCGGGCGCGCCGGATCATTGCCCGTTGACATCAAGCGCCTCTTTGACCATCTTAAGAAATTGCCACGAGCGGAATGACGAGGGCCGGCCTGGCAGTTTGATTCGTCTGCCTGACGCGCTTTGTGGGGTTATGCGAGGTTCAACGGCCAAAACGTTCGCGACATTCGCCTTGCTGGCGTACGCGTCTTTCGCGGGGATCGCGGCGGCGACGCCCCCGCGTGCGGCCGTCCCGCGGTTCTCATTCGACACGGTGCTCGCCGAGGCCAGGTTGCGCGCCGCTTCCGCGTACCAGCGGCGGCGCAATGATGTGCCCCGCTGGATCGCCAGACTGAATCCCGATCAGTACCGCAGCATCGAATTCAAGCCCGCGGCGGATATCTGGCTCCGGGGCGACTCCCCATTCAGGCTGGAGGTGCTGCCGGTCGGCTACCGCTTCCAGGCGGCCGTGCGGATTTCGACGGTGGAGGACGGCGTGGCGCACGACGTCCCCGCCACGCCGTCGATGTTCGACTTCGGCGCGTCCGTTCCTCGACCTCCGGCGAACGCCGCAATCCCCCTGTCCGGCTTTCGCTTGCGCGGCCGCATCAACTCGAAGAAGGCGTGGGATGAGTTCCTCGTGTTTCAGGGAGCGAGTTATTTCCGGGCCGTGGCGCGCGGCGAAGCCTACGGTTTATCCGGCCGCGGGCTCGCGATCGACACCGCTTCCCCGGCGGGCGAGGAATTTCCGTCATTCACACATTTTTGGATAGAACGACCGACGCGAAAGTCCGGCGACGTCGTCATATACGGGTTGCTCGAAAGCCCGTCGACGACCGGAGCCTATCGATTCACGGTCAAACCGGGCACCGCGACCGTCATGGACGTCGAGGCGACGCTTTTTCCGAGGAAGGACCTGCGTAATTACGGCATCGCACCGCTGACATCGATGTTCCTGTTCGATGAAACCAATCGCGGCCTGATGGATGACTACCGGCCGGAGGTTCACCTCAGCGACGGCCTGCAAATCACCACCGATTCGGGCGAGCACGTCTGGAGACCGCTAGCGAACCCGGCGAAACTGCAGATATCGGCCTTCACGACCGCCGCACCGCTCGGCTTCGGCCTGATACAGCGTTCGCGCCGGCAAAGTGATTTCGAGGATCTTGACGCACATTACGAGCGCTGCCCCAGCGCGTGGATCGAACCGAAGAGCGGCTTCGGCGCGGGCGCGGTCGAACTCGTCGAGATTCCGTCGGGGCGGGAGACGAACGACAATATCGACGCGTTCTTCCAGCCGGCGCGCACCTTGAGACGGGGCCAAGCGGCGCATTTTGCGTATCGCTTGACCTGGCTCGCGCAACCGCAGCTGCCCAGGGGCCTCGGCATGGTGGTCGCGACCCGGTCCGGGGCGAGCTTGGATGGCCGGCGCCGCGTGTTCCAGATCGATTTCGTCGGAGCCGGCGACAGGACGGCGGGGATGCACGTCGCGGTTTCCGCTTCGTCCGGCGGAATATCCAATGTCATGCTGCTGTCGAATCCGGCGATGCATGGGGTGCGAGCGAGTTTCGAACTTGCGCCGAATGGCGCCGATCTGATCGAATTGCGGCTACAAATCATGCGTGCCGGCCGTCCCGTTACGGAGACCTGGCTGTACCGATGGACAGCGCGCTGAACCGGACTTCCGCGCTCGAGCCGCACGAGCGGATCGGCGGCATGCCGCCGGAGTCGCCGCTCGCAATGCCGGAGCAGGATCTCGAGCGCAAGCCGACGAGGGACTACGAGCCCCGGCTCACCAGCGAGGTGCTGTCCGCCCGGGTCATTCTGGTCGGCGCCACCCTGTCCATAGGCGGCTACGGCGTCTATCAGATGCTGCAGGTCGTGATGTTCGCCAGCATGACGATGCTCCAGGGATTGATGATCCTGTTCTTCGCCATCTCGCTCGCATGGATCGCGTTCGCGGCTGGTTCGGTGCTGGCGGGAACATCGAAACGCCGGGATCGCGTGCCGCCTGCCCAGTCTGGCGGGACCGCGGATCCGGGCCTCACCGCCTTGGTGATGCCCATCTACAACGAAGATCCGCTGCGCACGACGACCGCGCTTCAAGCGATGGCCGAAGCGCTGGGCACCGCCGCAGGCGGATTCGAAATCGTCGTGCTGTCCGATTCGACCGACGCCGACGCGTGGATTCGCGAATCGATCGCGGTGAGCCGGCTGCGGGCCGCGGTCGCCGGCATTTTGCCCGTCTGGTATCGGCGTCGCTGGCAGAACGTCGCGCGCAAGTCCGGAAACATCGAGGACTTCGTGAAGCGCTGGGGCGGACGCTACCAGTTCATGATCGTTCTCGACGCCGACAGCCTGATCGAACCGGACACACTGCTCGCCTTGACGCGCATGATGCGCGCCGACCCGGCGCTCGGGATCCTCCAGACCGCGCCGCAGTTGATCGGTGCGCGCACCTTGTTCGGACGGCTGCAACAATTCGCCGCGCGCGTGTATGGTCCGGTGATCACCCGCGGACTCGCCGCCTGGTCCGGCGACAGCGGCAACTACTGGGGCCACAACGCGATCATCCGCGTCGAGGCGTTCGCCCACAGCTGCGGACTGCCGCAACTGCCCGGGCGCAAGCCCTTCGGCGGTTTCGTTCTGTCGCATGACTTCGTCGAGGCGGCACTGATCCGGCGGCGCGGCTGGAAGGTTCGGATGGCCACCGAACTCGGAGGCTCCTGGGAGGAATCGCCGCCGACCTTGATCGACCTGGCGATCCGTGATCGGCGCTGGGCGCAGGGGAATCTGCAGCACGTCAAGGTCATCGGCGCGCGCGGACTGCGGTTCACGAGCCGGGTTCATCTCGGCATCGGCATCATGAGCTATCTGTCCTCGCCGCTGTGGCTGATCCTGCTGACGATCGGATTCGCGCTTGCGCTCCAGTCGCACTTGATCCGGCCCGAGTATTTCACGCAGGATTTCCAGCTTTTCCCGACCTGGCCGCGGTTCGATACGGAGCTGATGATGAGCCTGTTCTGGTTCAGCATGGTCGTGCTGCTGGTACCGAAGCTGCTCGGATTCCTCCGCGCGCTGGTGGTCGCGCCGATCCGCCGCAGCGCGGGCGGAACCATCGGCCTCGCGGCGAGCGTGATGCTGGAGATCCTGCTGTCCGCCTTGTACGCGCCGATTCTGATGCTGATCCAGTGCCGCCACGTCTTCGAGATCTTCATGGGCCGTGACTCCGGCTGGAAGGCGCAGCGGCGCGAGGCGGACGGCAATTCCTGGGCGGACGCCTGGCGGTTCCACAAGCGGCATTTCCTGTTGAGTTGCGCGACCGCAGTGGTCGTGTGGTTTTTGTCCCCGCCGATGCTGGCGTGGGTATCCCCGGCACTCCTCGGTCTGTTCTTGTCCGTGCCCTTGTCGCGGATCAGCGGCAGCGCGACCGCCGGGCGCGTAATGGAACGGGTCGCGCTGCTGCGCACGCCGGAGGAGAAGAACCCGCCGCCGCTGGTCACGCGACGCCGCGGCCTGCTGGCGACGGCCGTGGAACTGCCGGCCGACGGCCTTTGGTATCTCGCTCACAATCGGGAGGCCCGCTGGGCGCATATCCACGGCAACCTGCCGCGGCCGGCCGAGCCACGCGGCGTGCCGAATGCCGACGCCCTGACAGCCGAACAGAAGCTGCACGACGCCCGCTCCCTCGAGGAGGCGCTTTCGTGGTTGACGCCGCCGGAGCGCGTACAAGTCGCCGGCGATGCCCGCATGCTCGCGCAGCTTGCGCTGCTGCCGGTTGCGCCGCGGCCGGCTTTCGAACTTTGAATGTACGGAGGTACGAGATGCTGCGCCGACGCGATCTGCTGAAAACAGCCTTGGGTTTTGCCGCCGCCCAGGCGGCTGATCCCTGGACGGCCGCCGTCGCGGCTCCCGCGCCGCCGACACCCGCCGGTGCTGCGACATTCGACTACGCCCGGCTCAAGGGCAGGGCCCGTTGGATGGCGACGCAGCGCTTTCGCGCGCCGCATGTCGCGCTGCCGGCCGCCCTCGGCAAGCTCGACTATGACCACTTTCAAGCGATCCGCTTTCGCGCCGATCATGCCCTTTGGAACGCGGACGGCCTGGATTTCCGCCTGCAGTTCTTCCATGTCGGCCGCGGTTTCATGGATCCGGTGCGGCTGTACGAGGTCGTGGACGGAATCGCATCTGAGATTCACTACGATCCCGCGATGTTCGACTTCGGCGACAGCGGCATCGCACCCGCCACGATGGCGGGTAAACCGGGCTTCGCGGGCTTTCGCGTCCAATTCGTCACCGATTGGCGCAATGACGTGGCGGCATTTCTGGGCGCGAGCTATTTCCGGGCGGTCGGCGGCGACACGCGCCAGTACGGACTTTCCGCGCGGGCGCTCGCAATCGACACCGTGGTGCCCGACGCACCCGAGGAATTCCCACGGTTCACGTCATTCTGGTTCGAGCGGCCGGCCAAGGGAGCCGCGTCGCTCACGTTGTTCGCGCTGCTGGACTCTCAGAGCGTCACCGGCGCGGTGCGCATGAAGCTCGCGCCGGGCGGCACCCAGATCATGGACGTCGACACCGCCTTTTATCCGCGTCGGCCGATCGAGCAGATCGGCATCGCACCGCTGACCAGCATGTTCTTCTACGGAGAGAACGACCGGCGCGAAGCCTACGACTGGCGGCCCGAGATCCACGACTCCGATGGCCTTTCGTTGTGGACCGGCACCGGCGAGTGGATCTGGCGGCCCTTGGTGAATCCGGCGCAGGTGCGGGTGAATTCATATTTCGACGATCGGCCGCGCGGATTCGGCCTGCTCCAGCGGGATCGGAACTTCGACCACTATCAGGACGACGGAGTCTATTACAACCGGCGTCCCAGCCTCTGGGTCGAGCCGCTGGCGGGTCCCGGCGGAAACGACTGGGGCAAGGGTGCGGTGCAGCTGGTGGAGATACCCACTGTCGACGAAACCTCCGACAACATCGTCGCATTCTGGAATCCCGCCGCGAAGCCGCGTCCGGGCGACGAACTCCTGTACAGCTACCGGCTCTACTGGGGCACCCATATGCCCTACGCTTCGCCGCTCGGCACGACGATCGCGACGCGCACCGGACTCGGCGGCGTGATCGGCCGGCAACGCGCCTATTATTCCTGGCATTTCGCGGTCGATTTCGCCGGCGGCGAACTCAACTCGCTCGCGGCGGATGCGCCAGTCGAGGCGGTGGTCACGACCTCGCGCGGTTCGATCGAGAACGTCACCGCGCACCACGTCCCCGAATTCAAGGGATATCGGGCGCTATTCGACGTGCGGCCCGACGAGCGCACCGACCCGATCGACCTGCGCCTTTACTTGCGCATCCGGGGAATGCCGCTGACCGAAACCTGGGTGTATCAGTGGACGCCGCCGTCGCTGCAGGATCGAAAGCGCGCGCTGTTGATGACGTAGATCGCGTGGAGCGCTGAAACGAAAAAACCCCCGGCGGTCTCCCGTCGGGGGTTTTTCTTTCTTCGCAGAAATTCAAGAGCCTGGCAGTGACCTACTTTCGCATCGACAAAGCCGAAACTATCATCGGCGCAGAGCGTTTTCACTTCCGAGTTCGAAAAGGGATCGGGTGGTTCCCACTCGCTATGGCCGCCAGGCAAAACAGGCGCAATGGGGGCGAGTCATGTCTCGCCCCCACCACTATTCGGACAATTTGTTTCGACCCTTGGGTGTTAGCCCAAGCAATGTCGCAGTTCGAGACAGTCACCCTCGAACGATTTGCACGTTAGGACAAATCGCTTGGGTGTTATATGGTCAAGCCTCACGGGCAATTAGTACTGGTTAGCTAAACGCATTACTGCGTGTACACACCCAGCCTATCAACGTCGTAGTCTTCGACGGCCCTTTAGAGACCTTAAAGGTCTAGGGAGAACTAATCTTGGGGGGGGCTTCCCGCTTAGATGCTTTCAGCGGTTATCCCGTCCGCACA
>JAJXYR010000110.1 GCA_021780475.1 Pseudomonadota bacterium | reverse complement strand
GGCGCCGCGCACCGCGCGCGCCGGCTGCGTGCAGAAGCCGTGAGCCTCCACCCGATAGACGTGGGGCGCGAGGCGCCGCTGGTTCAACGAGTCGACGGTACAGCGCCGGTCGCCGAGCGTCCCGTAGACGCGCCCGCTGGTCTCGTCGATGACCGTGAGATTCGCGCGGCCTTCGCGCAGCGGCCGGCCGGCGCGCACGCCGGTCAGGCCGAAGATGAACAACAGACGCGGACGCGTACCGGTGGTGCGACGAAAGCTCACGCGAACTCCGTCGGGTTTCGTCTTCGGTTCGCCGGCGCACCAGGTGCCGCTGTTCGGCCAGTCGATGTCCGCGTCGATCGCGCCGGCGACGCGGGCGCGCAGGTAGCCGTCCCCGGTCGGCAGGCAGGACGTGGCGGCCCTGGCGTCCGCCCGGCAGCTGATCGCGCCGCAAAGGGCGAGCACGACCGATGCCGCGGTCGGCGCGCATCCGATCGCGCGCACGAGTTTGTGCATAATGGGTATCATCGCTGCCCGTGAACCTCGACTTAGGCAACAAACCAGGTGCGATTCTGCCACGCAGAGGCCTCGCGGTGCGCGCGACCTGCGGTCTGCTCGGCGCGCTGTGGGTCACCGGCTGCGCGCTGTTCACGCCGCATTACCAACGGCCGGAAGTGGCGGTGACCGGCATCACGATGCAGGGCGGCAACCTCTTTCAGCAGAATTTCCTGGTCGCGCTGCGCATCCACAATCCCAACGGCCGCGCACTGCCGATCGAGCGGGTGCATGCGCACCTGCGTCTCGCCGGCGCGGACGTCGCGAGCGGCGTCATCACAGGCCCGTTCGTCGTCGCCGCCCATGCCGACTCGAGCGTCGACATGCGCATTACGGCCAATCTGGCCGCCGGCATCGCCGCGATCTCGCAGCACCTCGATGCGCACCGGGACACGGTGGACTATGAGCTCGACGGCGTCGTCCGACTGGATGCGCCCTGGCTGCGCGCGCTCAGCTTCCACGAGGCGGGCGTGATCCCGCTTTCCGGCTTAACTCATTGAATTTTGGATAATTAATTCCGGGTGACGAGGCCATCGGGGCGCCGCTCTGGTAACATGCGCGGCTACCATGGCACTGTCTCCCTATCAACAGCTGGAACAAGAGTTTCGCCGCCTGCATGCGTTTCGCGGCGCACTGTCCTTGTTGCGCTGGGATGCGGCCGTGATGATGCCGCGCGGCAGCGCCGACGTGCGCGGTGAGCAGCTGGCGGCGCTCGAGACCGAGCACCACGCGCTGTTGACGACGCCGAAGGTCGCCCGGTTGCTCGAGCGCGCGGAGGCGGGCGCCTCGCAGCTCGGGGATTGGCCGCGCGCCAATCTGCGCGAGATGCGCCGCCAACGGGACCATGCCATCGCGGTGCCGCCGTCGTTGGTCGCGAGGCTCGCCAAGGCGACGTCGCGCGCCGAGGTTTATTGGGTCGAGGCGCGCAAGGCGGGTGATTTCAAGCTGTTCGCGCCCCATCTGGAGGAGGTCGTGCACCTGGTGCGCGACAAGGCGGCGCTGCTCGGTCAGGCGCGGGGTCTGGCGCCGTATGATGCGCTGGTCGAGGTGTACACGCCCGGCATCTCGACGGCCGACATCGACACGATATTCAAGGCCCTGTCGCGCAAGCTACCGGGACTGATTCACGAGGCGATCGCCCTGCAGGCCGAGCGGCCGCTGCTCCCCGTCGCCGGGAAATTCACCGTCGCGCGCCAGCGCCAGCTCGCCGTCGAGGTGCTGAAGGCGATGGGCTTCCCGTTCGACCGCGGCCGCCTCGACGAAAGCGAACACCCGTTCACCGAGGGCGTCCCGGGCGACATCCGCGTGACGACGCGATTCGACGTCGGCGATCCGTTCTCGGGGCTGCTCGGGGCGGTCCACGAGACCGGGCATGCGCTGTACGATTTGGGGCTGCCGCTCGAATGGCGCGACCAGCCGGTCGGGCGCGACCGCGGTCTCGCATTGGAGGAGAGCCAGTCGCTGTTGTTCGAGATGAACCTGTGCCGCAGCCGCGCCTTCGTCCGCTACCTGCGCCCGCTGCTCGAGAAGTATTTGCAGGTGTCCGGGCCTGAGTGGCAGGAGGACATCCTGTTCCGCCACCTGATCCACGTGCGCCGCAGCCAGATCCGGATGGATGCCGACGAATTGACCTATCCGGTGCACATCATGCTGCGCTATGAACTCGAAAAGCGGATCCTGGACGGCGCGCTTGCGGTCGCCGACCTGCCTGAAGCCTGGAACGAAAGCCTCGAGCAGCGCCTCGGATTGCGCCCCGTCAACGACGTCGAGGGCTGTCTGCAGGACATTCACTGGGCCGTCGGCCATTTTGGCTATTTCCCGTCCTACGCGTTGGGGGCGGTCATCGCCGGCCAGTTCAACGAGGCGCTGCGCGCCGCGCGCCCGGCTCTCGACGAGGAGATCGCGGCCGGTTCGCTCGCCGGCGTGCTCGAATGGCTGCGCGACAATGTGCATGGCGTCGGCGCGCGGCTGCCGGTCAAGGACCTCATCCTGCATGCGACCGGCAAGCCCTTGACCGCTTCGGCCTACCTGCGGTATCTCGAAACGAAATATCTCGAGGCGCCGTAGGCCCTTGGTTTCGAACAACTTCAAGAAGCTCCAGGCGCAGCTGCGGGGCCTCGTCGGCAAGGCGATCGGCGACTTCGGCATGATCGCCGACGGCGATCGCGTGATGGTGTGCGTGTCGGGCGGCAAGGATTCGTACACGCTGCTCGACGTGCTGCTCGGACTTCAGAAGAGCGCGCCGCTGCGGTTCGAACTTATCGCCGTGAACCTCGATCAGAAGCAGCCCGGATTCCCGGCCGACGTGCTGCCGCGCCACCTTGCATCGCTCGGCGTGCCGTATCACGTGATCGAACAGAACACCTACGCGGTCGTCAAGCGCGTGATCGGCGCCGGCAAGACGATGTGCGGCCTGTGTTCGCGGCTCAGGCGCGGCGCCCTGTACCGGTATGCCGCCGAGAACGGCATCACCAAGATCGCGCTCGGACATCACCGGGACGACATCGTCGAGACGCTGTTCTTGAACCTGTTCTTCGGCGGCCGGCTGAAGGCGATGCCGCCGAAGCTGCTGAGCGAGGATGGGCGCCAGATCGTGATCCGGCCGCTCGCCTATGTGCCCGAACGCTTGATCGCGCGCTACGCGACTGCGCGCGCGTTCCCGATCATTCCGTGTTCGCTGTGCGGTTCGCAGCCGAACCTGCAGCGCGCCGCCGTCAAGGAGATGCTGCGCGACTGGGACAGCCGGTTCCCCGGGCGGGTCGAGTCGATATTTTCGGCGATCGGCCATGTCGCAGCGTCGCAGCTCGCCGA
>JAJXYR010000157.1 GCA_021780475.1 Pseudomonadota bacterium | reverse complement strand
ATATATTCGCCATCATTGGTTTGGTCGCGCCACGGCATATGCGCCGCATTTCATCTTCGTTCATCGGCGCCTCCACGAAAAGGATGTCCGCGCCGGCTTCGCCGTATGCCTCCGCGCGCCGCAACGCGCTGTCCAGTCCCTCGGCTTGCCGGGCATCGGTACGAGCAATGATCAGCATGCCGTCGGGGTCGCGCCGAGCCTCGACCGCGACGCGAATCTTATCGACCATGTCGTTCAACGGAATAACCCGCTTGTTCGGCAAGTGCCCGCAACTTTTCGGGAACTCTTGATCCTCGATTTGAATGGCCGCGACCCCGGCCGCTTCGTATCCGCGAACCGTGTGGTGCACGTTCAACTTGCCACCGTAGCCGGTGTCCGCGTCCGCTATCAAGGCGGCGCTACCGATCGTGGCCTTCAGCGTAGCCATGCGTTCGAGCATCTGCGTGTACGTCGCGATCCCGGCGTCCGGCAGCCCGAGGCATGATGCCGTGAGCCAGTACCCCGAGCCATATACGACATCGAAGCCCAGGTCCCGCGCCAACACGGCGGCCATCATATCGTGCAGCCCCGGTGCGAGAAAAAACTCGCGGCGCTCGAGTTTGGAGCGCAGGAGGTTCGAGTTCGAGCTCACGTTCATCGGGTGGTGCTCCTCGGCAGCGTCTCGCAGCGAATTCGGTATCCGGTTCGATCAAATGTATCTGAATGCGATCAAATAGGAAACTCCGGGTCGGGTACTGCCGATGAGGACCCTGTTCGATCTCGGCGCGTTCCGGTGGTGGCTCGTGAAGCGGATGTCGCTCGTGCCCTGCCGCAGCGCCCGCCTCGGCTCCGGTCGGTTCAGCGCTCGAGCGACGTCAGTTCGTAATGCGTCAGCATGTAGCCGCCGACCTGGCCGAGCACGAAGAGGTTGTCATCGTCCGCCGTGACCCATAAATCGTACGGCGGGTGGCCGATCGGATCGTCGGCTTCGCCGACGAACCTGAAGTGACGGCAGCTGAAACGTCCGGCTGTCACGGTGATGGTCTCATCGCCGACGTACTCGAGAAAGATGTGGTGGCTGCTGATCATCGGGTCGGTCGCACCGCGATGATCGAGCGAGGACAGAAAGCTGCGCATTCGGCGCTTGACCGGACCCTGCGATCGATCGAAGTTGACGGTGTTGTAACCGTCTGCCGACAGGGGATGCGTGCCGAACCAGGGATAATTGCCGCCCGTATCGACGGTCTGCGAGAGCCGCCCGATCGAGGATCCGTAGCTCTGACACTCGATCACGTTACCCTCCATCCGGAAGAGACCAGCACCCATGAATTTGCCGCCCACGGTCAGTCGCAGCATGGCGTCGAGGGGACGGTGATTGGCGTCGACGGAGTAGATTACGTCGCGGACCACCCTCGGTTCGGGTTCGTCGATCTCGCAATGCGCCGTCAGCGTGCGGCAGCCATTTTCGTGAGCAACCCAGATGAAATCCTCCCGGCCGCGCTCCTGGTTCAATCGTTCGGGCTTCTTGGACGTGTAGCGGATGTGTCCCTTGATCGTTCGAGTTGTCACATGTCCTCCGTCTCACTCATTCATATCCATTGCGGCGATGAATACCGGCTCGTCACGGCTCGACCGTTTTCAGTTAGCGATGGGGTCCCCCAATGACCATTGACCCGGCGATTGCATTGACAGTCGTCAATATATATAATAATAGGACAAATCAAGGCTGGGTAAATGAAGTCTTGCGCCATGCCGAAAGTCAAAGACTACGCGCCGCCCCGCACGACCGACGTCAACGCCTGGATCGAGGAGAACCTCGCGGAGCAGGAACACCGCCATGCGGCGATCATCGCTGCGATGGATGCGCTCTCGTCCGAACGTGACCGCTGGATCGCTGAGTTCTTCGAGCGTCTAGGAACCACGGGCTACAACGTAAACGGTGACCAGAAACGTCGCGTCAGCGCGGACGAGCTGCCGAAGAAGCCTGCACGGCAGCACAAGGTCACGTACTGAGCGCCACGGCGCGAGTCCGGAGCCGCGATGACCCGCCCCCATATCGAACCCTATTGCGAACTCAACGAACGCTGGAAGAAGTTCGACCTTCGGGGTTTCCCGCGCGGTAGCGAGTACAAGGTCCTTTCTATGGACCGGGACACCGGCGCGTGTTCGCTCAAGATGCGGCTCAAGCCCGGTTATCGCCGCCCGCCGGGCCTGAGCTACTCGGATATCGAGTTGTTCGTTCTCAATGGCGACCTCACCATCGGCGAGCGCAGCTACGGCGAGGGGCAGTACATTTTCCAGCCGGCCGGCCTCGTAATGGGGGCGATGGCATCAGCGAAGGGCTGCGAACTGCTCGCGTACTACAATGAGGGGTGGCCGACCTTCGAAGAGTCGAAGGAGAGTCATTCTCTCGCTCTGCAGCAGGCGTACGTCAACGTAAACGCTTACCGTGACGCGCCGTGGATCGGCGTCGCGCGCCGGCAACCGGGGGTCGCGACGGGCTGTCTCGTGAAGGTGCTGCGTATCGACCCGGTCACGAAAGCCACGACCTTCCTGTATTCGATGACTGCGCAGTACTACCAGGACAACATTTCCTACCACGACTGCTGTGAGGAGTCGTACCACATCTGGGGCACGTCCTGGATGCTCCAGTTCGGCGACCTGCCCACGGGTGGCTATTTCTGGCGCCCGCCATATATCAACCACGGGGCGTTCGCCTCGCGCTACGGTTGCATCGCCCTGGGCCGCACGGACAGTGAACTCTTCAACTACTTCCACTTCAATCCCTGGACGAATCCGGACGAAAACCAGCGCCGCGCGGTCGCCGTCCTCTACCGGGAGCGGCCGGAGCTGTGGAAGTGGGTGCGTACCGAGGGTCACAACCATCCCCATGGGCCCGACGACTTCGAAAGTCCGGAGTACCGCGAGGCCGCCCGGCATCTGCACGCCCATGGATACGACCTGCATTCGCACGAGCACGATCCGGGCGAACCGCATTCTCACGAGTCCGACTGAACGGCGTGGGATCACCCCCACCGTACCCCGGGATCCGCGGATGATCGACGCCGCGCTTCGCGCTTCGCTGTGCAGAATCCTCGGGGAAGGCAGATTGCGCGACGATGAAGAGAGCCTTCGCCTGTATTCCGGCGACCTCTACCAGGAAGGCGCCCGCTGCGCGGCGGTGCTGCGTCCCGGTGACGAAGCGTCGCTGGCAGCAGCCGTTCGGGAGGCAACCCGCGCGAATCTCAGCGTGGTGCCGCGCGGCGGTGGTCTCACGTACGTGAGCGGCTACACCCCGGAGTCGCCCGGCTACCTGATCATCGACACCGGGGACCTCGACCACATCATCGAGGTCAATGCAGAGGATCTGTACGTCACCGCAGAGGCGGGAACCACGTGGCGGCAACTCTATGATGCGCTCGCACCGCTCGGCCTGAGGCTTCCCTTCTTTGGTACATTCTCGGGCGCCGGCGCGACGATCGGCGGCGGACTGTCCAATGGCGCGATGTTTCTCGGCAGCGCGCGCTACGGGTCGGCCGCCGAGATCGTGCTCGGTCTCCATGTCGTGCTGGCCGACGGCACGGTGCTCCAGACCGGCCAGATGGGGGTCGGGCGCTCGAAGCCGTTCTTCCGTACCTACGGACCGGATCTCACCGGTCTGTTCGTTCACGACGCCGGTGCCTTCGGGATCAAGAGCCGAGCGACTTTCAGGCTGATCCGGGCGCCGGCCCGACTCGACTTTCTGTCGTTTCTCGTGCCCAACGTTACCGCCGCTACGCACATCCTCAGCGACATCGCTCGCGACGATCTCGTCGAAGAGATCTATATCGTGGATCCGGTTCAGACACGTCAGCGGCTCAAAGACGCCAGCATCGTCGCGGACCTGACGATGCTGGCGAAGGTCATCGGTCAGGAGAAGAGACTCCTGCGTGGACTGAAGTCGGGTATCGAACTCATTCGCGGCGGACGTGACTTCCTCGATGCCGATCTCTACGCCGTCCACATGGTGTGCGCCGGCCGCAGCGAACCCGCCGTCGCAGCCGATGTGGCGGCAGCACGGGCCATCGCCCTGCGGTACGGCGCGACCGAGATTCCCAATTCGATTCCGAAGGCGAGTCGCGCCGCGCCGTTCACCGATCTCTCGGGGGTGCTCGGAACGGAGGGGGATCGCTGGGCCGCGCTCAACTGCAAGGTGGCTCATTCGGATGCGGAGCGCCTGCTTGCGGCAACGGACGCGATATTCGCGCGCCACGCGGCGGAGATGAAGGACGCCGGCGTGGTGATCACGCTGCTGATCTCGGCGATGTCGAATCACGTATTCAGTTACGAATGCGTGTTTCGATGGTTCGACACCTGGCTGCCGCTGCACCGATCGGCACATCCGGATCTTAGCCGCTACACCGAACCGCCCGTCAACCTCCCGGCCCGGGCACTCATTGCACGGGTGCGTATGGAAGTTGTTGACTGCTTCCACGACTTCGGTGCGGCATCGAGCCAGATCGGGCGGACTTATCGCTATCTCGACGGCCTCAAGCCCGCGCCGCGCGAGTTCATACGCTCGATCAAGGCACTGGTCGATCCCGGAAACCACATGAACCCCGGCGCACTCGGGGCGATCGCAGTGCGCGAAATCCGCAGGAAGCCGTCACCATGAATCTCACCGTCTCGCTCGTCACGCTGCTTCACATCCTGGTCTTCGTCTACTGGCTGGGCGGTGATCTCGGCGCATTCTTCGCCTCGTACACGCTGATCGACGAAAGCAAGCCCGTCGAGGTGCGGCTGTTCGCTCTCAAGGTCGTGAACAACGTGGACATGGCACCGAGAACAGGCCTGATCCTCGCGCTGCCGACCGGTCTGCTGTTGGCATCGATCAAGGGATGGCTGGTATTGTCCGACGCCGCATTGACCCTGACATGGATCGCCGCCGCCGGCTGGCTGGTGCTCGTCTGGCGCATCCACTTGAAGCACCTGCCGTTGACCGCGATAGAACGACGCATCGACATCGCCGTGCGTTGGATACTGGTCGCGGGTCTCGTCGCGACCGGTCTCGCGCGCCTGTCCGGTCACGCTGAGGAAGTGCCGCTTTTCATAGCACTCAAGTGTCTGTTACTCGCATCTGCCATCGTGGCAGGACTGCTGGTCCGCCGGACCTTGGGACCGCTGTTCGAGGCCGTCCGCGCAATGAGCCTGCACGGCCCGACCGCAGCGGGCGACGCGGTCATTCGCCGGGTCCTCACGCGTCGCAGCAAGCCGGCCGTCATGATGATCTGGATCTTTATCCTGGCTGCCGCGCTCTGCGGAATTGCGAAACCGATGTGATCGGGAATTGCAGCTGGCGGCTCAATATCGCGGGGGAGCCTTCCAGGACCGCATACTTGCGCGCGTTGCCATGTCGGCAATGATCGGTTCATGGCGCGCAGCGTCACGGTCGATTTCCCGCCGATCATCGGTCCAATTGTTGGCGAGATCGGCACCGAGCGTGCGAAACAGGCCGAGATTTCCGCCACGCGATCCATAAGGACCATGGTCGAGACCCGGCGGTCGCCAGAAATACGCTCCCGCTTCCATGAGTCCGCGATCTCCGATGTAGTCGCCGCTCAACAGGAACATTTCCTCGACGCAATCGTGCCGCTCCTGCGGTCCGCGCCAGTCAGGTGGATGGAAATGCGGCCGGGATGCCACCAACATCGTCACGTCACGCGCCGTCTCGTCACGTCGCAGGATCTTCCAGCACAGGCCGGACTCGCCGTAGGCGGGATCCATCTTGTCGGTATGCCATGGCATCTCGAAGGCGTCGAGAAACGGGATGACGTCCGCTGATGCCGACCGGACGCGAACGCACAAGCTCGGCTCCGCAGAGAAGAAGGTCAGGATATCGGCGCCCGTCGCGGAGGAGGCCGCACCGCGCTCGTACCCAGCCGGCAGATAGCCGTAACAATGCAATCCGTAGCGCCGCCCATCGAGTTCGAGTGCGCCGTCGAGCACGAAGAATTCCTCATCGGCGGAGAGCGCGAACGCGCCGGCTTGGCGCCAACCCGTCGGTATCCGCAGTATCGCGGTGGTCGCGCCGGTCTCAGCGTCACGACTGAGGACCTTGACCTCGACGTCTGCGCCCAGATGCGCGAAGGTCGCCGGCCGCCAGGGCAATGACTGCGCCTGGACGAATTCAACATGGGGTCTGCTCATGATGTCATCATTGCGCGATAGCGCGGCGTCACCACCGACTCGACTGGCATGATATGAGAATTCGCGAGCCGGCGAAATGTGGAGTTTCCAGGATTTCATCGACACGATCCTGGGGATCGTCTTTCGGAACCCTGACATTGTTCAGGACCCACTGACCTGCGGTTCGATTTTCACGCCAATTTGACGGTGAGTTCCGCCGCCATATTGCCGCTGTTGGTCCAATCCGGTCGAGCCTGAGCGGACGTGCCGTACATGAGCGCGCCGTGCGGTCGTTGCGTGCTGTAGAACTGCCTCCACATTTCGATGATGACGCGTGCTGCGCGTACCTCTCGGAACCTCTCGCGGTTCAGACACTCGTCGCGCAGCTTTCCATGGAAGGTCTCGACGAAGCCGTTCTGCGATGGCCTGTCGGGTGCGATGAACGCCGGGCCCACGTTCTGATCCCGCAGCCAGCGCATGACGGCGCCGGCCGTGAATTGCGCGCCGTTGTCGCTGCGGATGTACTGTGGCTTCCCGTAGAGCTTCATTAGTCTCGAGAGCGTCAAGATGACGTCCCGTGATCGGATCCATCGTACCACCTCTATTGCTAGGCACTCCCGGTTGTGCTCATCGAGGATGCATCGCAATTTGACAGCCGTGCCGCTCGCCAGGCGATCGTGGACGAAGTCATGGGTCCAGACCGCATTCGTCCTCGTGGCGCCATGCAGTCGGATATCCGACCCGCAACCGCGCGTCGCGGCCGACGCTTCGGCAATTGCAGGCCCAGGAGCCTCCAGAGTCGACGCACACGCCCCTCCCGAGACTCAGGCAAGCGGCAGCCCGCCGGTATCCGAAGCGAAGAAAGCGCGGCGTCGTCGAGATCAGTCTCGCGCATATCGAACGACGGAAACCGTCGATCTCAGGATGACGACTCCGAGTCGCGTTTGGGCGCATTGCAAGATTGTGACAATCGGAATGTCGATCGATCGCATCTTGCGATTTCAGCAATAAATACGTGACTTCCGCGATACCCCTCTCCGGAGCCATCGCCCGCGTGACTGGACAGACCGGGCGCTGAATCTCGGGTACATTTGCCAGAACCTCTTCTTCGTATATGCGCTCAGGATAATTCGGAGTCGCTTGGTCATTCGATCATCCGAGCGATCTCTGGAGGTCCCGTGATCCTTGCAGGACTAATGCAATCGGATTCCCGTAGATATTGCGCGCTCGATTCCCCCGCGCCGATCCTTGTGGCCACGTTCGAATTGCAGCCAATCGGCGCGAGCCAATCGTGTGCTCAATTTCACAATATCAGTCATTGACCCGGGCGAACGCCGCCCTGCGCGGGGCCGGGGATGTTGCACGTTTCGTCGTGCGAATGCACCAGACACGATCATCCGGAGCGCAATCATCAAGGGATCGGGACTCGGGCGATTTCCCCGCGGGTCGTTCCAGCACGTGCCCGCGCCTTCGTCGACACGCGCGATCGGCGCGGCGAAATCGAGAATACGACTATCGTGCGATGGTGTGATGATTCGACGAGCCGAACGCTACGCCCATGAACGGCGATTCCTTCCGGCCTAAGGCGGGCTAGGTTCGAATGCGCGATGCATCATCATTCGCAACCGCCACGGCCGGTTCGGCGGGCAAAAACTTGCGGTAGGGCCCCAGTAACAGCATCAGCAAGGACGGCAGCAGGAACAGCAAGGCCCCGAGATGCAACGATTCCGTGTAGCTGTGCGTGCGGTCGAAGCTCGCGCCAAAGACGACGGGCCCGACGCCGGCACCCAGTGCGTAGGAGCTGTAAAGAGCCCCATAGATGCCGCTATAGCCCTTCATGCCGAAATAGCGGGCGACCATGTACGCAAGCAAATCGTATTCGGCGCCGGCTGCCAGGCCGATCAGGAAAATCGACACGATCGCGCCGCGATCATCGATCACCGGAGCGGCGAGGATCAAGCATCCCGCAGCCGGCGCGCCCAGGAGCACCGCAGCGACCGCGGGTGCCCAGATGCGATCCATGAGCCAACCGCCCAGGACGCGGCCGACGATAACCGACAATCCGATCAGGGACGTCAGGAAGACGATGCGTTCGTGCGTGAATCCAGACAATCTCAGGATGTTTTCCATGTTCGGGATCAGGCCGCCGATCGCGAAGGCAACCGCGATGAAACAGCTCGAGAGCAACCAGAACCGCCAGTCGCCCAGCGTCTCGCGCAGCGTCAGACCTGGTGTGCGGTCTGCCTGTTGCCGCAACTCGATGAGCCGACTCCGTTGATCGCTCGCGCCCGTGCCGGGCTCACGGAAAAACAGCAAGGCGATCGGCAGGGAAATCAACAGCGGCAAAGCCCCGATCGCGACGTATGCGCCACGCCAGCCGAATTCGGCGATAAACCAGGCGGCCACGGGTTTGATCGCGAAGCCGAACAGGCCCGTTCCCAGCAAGGAAAGGCCGAGCGCCAGTCCCTTGCCGGACTCGAAGCAGTCGTTCACGGCCCGAGTCCAGGTTATCGGCAGGGTCCCGGTTCCCAGCACTGCGATCATGACCCAGGTGAAGTAGTAGAGCGTGAGCGAACCCGAACTCAGGCTCAGGCTCATGAAGCACAGGCCGAACAACGCAACCGAGGTCAGGGCAACCGGTCGCACGCCGATGCGGTCGGCTGCGAAGCCCACGGCTGGACTCGAGAAAATCACGGCCACCGAAGTAAAGGTCAGACCCGCAAAAATCTGAGCGAACGTCCAGTGAAACTCTCGCGCGAGTATCGGCGCGAAGATGCCCATCGTGTAGAACGGCATCGGTGAGAGTCCGAGCGCGGTACCGAATATTGCGGAGGTAAGGACCGGCCAGCTGCGGCGGAATTCGCTCGCTTTGGTGGGGGCGCCCGTCTCGGTGGAAATGTTCAAGACGGTTTGCTCACCCCGAACCGATGAAAGTGGCGCTGCGGATACTTCCGCGGTAAGGCGACAAAATGGTGCTGGACACAGCGAGGGTTGTCAAGGCAGTTGCCGCATTCAGATTGGTTCTCGAGCAATTCCTTCGGATCGATTGCTGCGATCTCATTTGATGATCCGGATGATTCCGAGGCGGATTCGGATACATCATCAGGTTTGCACCACAGTGGCTGAGCACCTGTTCCTTATGGATGCGACGAGGCGCCGACATCACTGCAACGAGGCGCCATTTGCGCCTGTCGTACTCGGGATCAACCCGCTATCCCTGGTCGGACGATCTGACGTACGATCGGCGCTGGTAACCCCAAGGGGCCGGCGGGGATTCAAGCGAACGACGAGGCCGGTTGACGAAGATTCCAGGAGCGAATGCACGATGCCTACTGTTCTGGTCACCGGAGCATCCCGCGGCCTTGGCCGTGAGTTCGTGCGACAGTATGCCGCTGCCGGCTGGCAGGTCATCGCCTGCGCACGCAACCCAGACACGATGGGCGATCTCGCGTCGGACTCAACGGTGTTGCAGAAGCTCGATCTGCTGGACCCCGCGACGATTACAGCCTTGGCCAATGCTCTCGTGGACCGACCGATCGATATCTTGCTCAATAACGCCGGAACGATGGGATCGCAGAGCTTTGCGAAGCACGGCTTGAACGTCCAACGCTTCGGTCAGTCGGATTACGCGGATTGGGAGCACCTCTTCCAGGTCAATGTTCTGGGCCCGATGCGCATGGCCGAGGCTTTCGTCGAGCACGTGGCCGCGAGCAAGCGAAAGGTAATCGTCACCTTGACCAGCATGGTCGGATCGATGGCCACGAATGCGGCTGGTGGACTCTACGCGTATCGCAGTTCCAAGGCGGCGGCGAACGCCATCATGAAGTCCATGTCGATCGACCTGGCCGCCCGCGGCATCATCGCCACGCCGATCCATCCGGGATGGGCGAAGACCGAGATGGGTGGTCCGAACGCACCGCTGAATCCAGTCGATGCGGTTGCCGGTGTGCGCCGTGTCATCGATGGGTTGACTCCAGAGAAGGCGGGACGCTTCTGGCAGTTCGACGGTACGGAAATGCCGTGGTGATCAGGACCGTCGCGAAGCCGGACCTTCCAGCGAACCGCAGACGGGCGACCTTCCCGAACTGATCGCAGCAAGGACTTCGCTCGCGGTGCGGCAGGCATCGTGATTCGCCCTGCCGACTTGCGGGCGCACGAGATTCCAGGCTGACCGACCGACCCCGGCATCCGGGTCGTCGCGCCATCGGACCCGATCCCATCCTTCGCCCGACCATCCCATCCGCAGCACCGGTCCCATCGCGTTCGGGCGCCACCGCATGAAGCGCAGCGTCCGGAGCCGCGCCCGATAGTGATCCTCGATTCAGGCCGGTGCGAGTCGCGCATCATCTGGCGCGTCTCGAGGCGGTTGCGATCGGCCGGTCGTCACATCGTGAACCGGCAGACGGGTCCACGACGATCCCATGGTGATACTTGGTGACAAGCAGTCCCATTTGATCTAATAATAGGTCAAGTCAGTCGGCGCCCAGCCGTCGGCGGCAGCGGCGGGCTGGATTTTTTTCAAGAGGGGTCGAGCGGTGAAGGCATATCAGATTGGTGATCAAGCCGGGCTGCAATCCCTCACGGCCGTGGAGCGGCCAGATCTCGTTGCCGGGCCCGGGATGGCCGTCGTGCGGGTGCGTTCGGTCTGTCTCAATCATCGTGACATCAAGATCCTGTCGGGCCGCTACGGTGTCCGGCGCGCTCCGGAGCGTGTGCCAGTTTCTGAAGGAGTCGGCGAGGTCGTCGCGCTCGGCGCGGGCGCTGCCGGCATCAGCATCGGCGATCGCGTGATCTGCGCTCATTTCTTCACCTGGCTCGGCGGGCCGTTCACTCCTGCGGTGTTCGCCTCCGATCTCGGCGTCACTCATGACGGATGGTTGGCCGAGCAGCTGCTCGTGCCCGCCGCGGCATTGGTACCGGTGCCCGCGGGCCTCGACGACGCCCAGGCGGCGCCGCTGGCCGCCGCCGGGCTGACAGCCTGGAACGCACTCGTGGAATTCGGGACGCTCAAGGCAGGCAACTGGGTTCTCGCGCTGGGCACCGGAGGCGTGTCCATGTTCGCGCTGCAGATTGCGAAAATGCATGGTGCGCGCGTCATCATCACGTCGTCGAGCGACGAGAAGCTTGCACTGGCCCGCAAGCTTGGCGCGGACGCAACGATCAACTATCGCGTCGAACCTGAATGGGCCGCGGCGGTCGTCAAGGCGACGGGCGGCGGCGCGAACCTCGTGGTGGAAACCGGAGGTCAGGCCACGCTCAGCCAGTCGATCGCCGCCGCCGCACCCAATGGCCGGATCGCGATCATCGGCGCACTCGCCGATCAAACCACCGAAGGTCTCCCGAACTTCGGCACCCTCATCGGCAAGAATCTCACTCTCAAGGGCATTGCCGCCGGAAGCCGCGCGATGCTGGCTGACTTCGTCGCCGCGGCCGATGCCAACGACCTGAAGCCTGTCGTCGACTCGACCTTCCCGTTCGACCGTGCGGCCGACGCTTATGCCTATCTCGAGTCGGGCAAGCAGGTTGGCAAGGTGATGCTGATCGTGCGAGGGACGCACGCTGATTTGCGGAGTTGACGATGCAAATGCGATCCATCGAGCACTCATCCCCTGCGACAGCCGAACTGGAGGCTGCGCTGAGGGGTATCGTCGGCGATCAACACGTGCACACCGACGAGCCGAGCCGACGCCTCCACAGCGAGGACATCTGGCAAAGTGCCGAATCGGTCGTCGCTCTCGTCGTCGCACCCGACTCGACCGAACAGCTCGCTGCGGTCGTTCGCGCGATCCACGACGCCGGCTGGGCGATTGCGCCGCGTGGTGCGGGGATGAGTTACACCGGCGGCTACATTCCGGTGAACGCTCGCACCGTTTCGCTCGACCTGACCCGCATGGACCGGATTCTGAACATCAGCCGCGACGACATGACCGTCACGGTGCAAGCGGGCGTCACGTGGAAGGCGCTCAATCAGGCACTTGCGACCCAAGGGCTGCGGACACCGTTCTGGGGCCCGATGTCCGGTCTCCTGTCGACCGTGGGTGGCGGCGTGTCACAGCTCAACGCGATGTTTGGCGCGGGACACTACGGCACTTCCAGTGAAAGCGTCGTGGCACTCTCGGTCGTGCTGGCCGACGGCCGTCTGCTACGCACCGGGGCTCGCGGACCCGAGGGGAAAGCGCCTTTCTACCGGCACTACGGGCCGGATCTCACCGGTTTGTTTTGCGGTGATTGCGGAGTTTTCGGGGTCAAGGCGGAGATCACGTTGCGCCTGATGGCGCTGCCCGCTTTTGAGGACCACGCTTCGTTTTCCATGCCGACGGGAGCGGCACTGCTCCAGGCGATGGCCGAGATCGCGCGGGCGGGCGTGGCGAGCGAGACCTGCGCGTTCGACCCGGGATTGACCGCGGTGCGCCTGGCGCGCACTTCGCTGGCGAGCGACGTGAAGACGCTGGGCGCGGTCATTTCCAAGGAGAAGTCTTTGGGCCGGGGGCTGCTGTCGGCTGCCAAGATTGCGATGAGTGGGCGCAATTTCGTCGAGGATGAGGCGTTCCCCCTGCATGTCATTTGCGAGGGAAGGTCAGCCGCCGCGGTCGAGTCGGATATGGCTGAGGTTCGCCGCATTGCCGCCGTCGCGAAGGGCGTCGAAATTCCGAACACCATCGCCAAAGTCCTTCGCGCGACACCCTTCCCGGCGCTCAACTCCATGCTGGGCCCCGACGGTGAATCCTGGATCCCGATACACGGCGTCCTGTCCTTGTCGAATGCCCCCAAAGCACTCGCCGACATACAGGCCCTCTATGAAAACAGGGCCGGTGTGCACGAGGCAACTGGCATAAAGACGGGCTTCCTGTTCACTACCATGTCGAGCAATGCGATCATTATCGAGCCCGTCTTCTACTGGCCGAACGGCTGGCGCCCGATTCACGCCTCGGCGATCGAACCCGCGCACCTCGCGCGGCTGACCCAGCGGCCGGCGAATCCGCAGGCGACGGCGCTGGTTGCCGAGACCCGAAAGCACGTGATCGCGATCTTTGAGCGTTACGGGGCGGGACACTTCCAGATCGGTCGAACCTATCCTTATCGCGCAAGCAGGGATGCGGCCTCGATCGAACTGCTCGACTCGATCAAGGGGTGCCTGGATCCGGATCTCAACCTCAATCCCGGCGCCCTCGGGTTCCCGGTGGCGAGGGCTTAGCTTGCACCGTACGTTCCGAGCCATACGGCTCGACCGTTTTGCGGCGACTTTCCGCGAAGCTGCAAGCATCGTCGAGATTCCGCTCGAGGAGCCCGGCCCCGGCGAGGTCCGGGTCCGCAACAGCTTCTGCGGAGTCAATGGCATCTTCGATACGCAGATTGCCCGCAATGCGGTCGACTATGTGACAGTCAAGGTCCCGTCGCTGACCGGTGTCGAGGCGCTTGGAGTCGTGGAGTCGTGCGGACCGGGCGTCGAGGGGCTGCGTCCCGCCGATGCCGTC
>JAJXYR010000043.1 GCA_021780475.1 Pseudomonadota bacterium | reverse complement strand
CGATCTGATTTTTCTCGCCGACCTGCCGGATCTCGACGCCGCCGTCACGTACGCGATCAACGGCATCTACGGCAACATGGGCGAGGTCTGCAATGCCGGGTCGAGATTGCTGATCGACCGGCCCATCGCCAAGGAGTTCATCGCGAGGTTCATCGAGCGCGGGCGCAACGCGTACCGGCCCGGAGACCCGCTCGACCCGGCGACCAATCTCGGGCCGCTGGTCACCGCCGCGCATTGCGCGCGCGTGATGAGCTACATCGAGCGCGGCAAGAGCGAGGGGGCGCGCCTGGAATTCGGCGGCGTCGCGCCACAGTCCCCGGGCGCCTTCATCGAACCCGCCCTGTTCTCGGGCGTGGACAACCGGATGACGATCGCCCGCGAGGAGATCTTCGGGCCGGTCGCGGCGGCGATCGAGGTCGACGGCATCGAGCAGGCGGTGGCGATCGCCAATGACTCGATCTATGGCCTCGCGGCGTCCGTGTGGACGCGCGACGTGAGTGTCGCGCACAAGACGGTGCGCGATCTGGAGGCGGGCGTCATCTGGGTGAATTGCTTCGACCATGGCGACATGACGCAGCCGTTCGGCGGGTACAAACAATCCGGCCAGGGCCGCGACAAGTGCCTCGAGAGTCTGCTGTCCTACACGCAAACCAAGTCGGCGTGGGTGCATCTCGGCTGATTCAATGCGCCCCGGCGAATTGCCGGGGCGGATGCGGCAGCCGCAGCTCCGGGATGCGCTCCCGCAACCGGTCATGGAACTCCAGCATGCAGCTCTCGAGCCCGGATAGGGGACCCGGCCGATAGCTGCTCGATGCGAGGCCGCGCTGCACGCGGCCGCAGAGCCGGCGGTCCTCGTCGTTGACCTGGGTGTTGATCCGCGAGCCGAGATAGCGCAGGGCGCGCATTTCCGGGCGCGCGTCCGGCAGCGCGAACACGCCGCTGCGGATCGCGCAGCGTCCGGGTCCCCGCGGGATCACCTGGAAGAAATCCATCTGTTCCGGAAAGATGTCGATGCCGAGATTGGGCAGGGCGCTGAAGAAGCGCCAGCACCGCCGGTACGGTTCCGGCAGATTCGTCACGACGCGGGCCACGTGGCGCTGATAGAGCCGCTCCGACCAGCGTGGCGACTCCTGTTCGCGCAGCCAGCTGACGCCGCGGGCTATCGTCGGCACCGAGGCCTGGTCTTCGTAGTCCGGCGTGAACATCCGGTTGAGCCCCGGATGGCCGATCGGCACGTGGTAGGACTCGAGGTAATTGTCCATCGCGAGCTTCCAATCCACGTCCCACAATTCCGTGGTGATCGGACCCAGGGGCATCATCCTTTCGATCTCATACGGGGCGAGTTCCTCGCGAAACGCCGCCCAGGACTGCGCGACCGGGGGCGGGTCGCCCGCGATCGCGACGAACACGAAGCCGAACGCAATTTCCACGCGCACCTCGCGCAGGCCGTGTTCGGCCCGATCCAGGCCGGGAAAACGTTCCTTCGTCGGCACGCCGATCAGGGCTCCGTCGCTGCGATAGGTCCAGCCGTGGTACGGGCAGGTGATCGTTCCCGGGCATCTGCCCGCGCCGTCCAGCAGGCGGGCGCCGCGGTGCCGGCAGACATTGTGGAACGCGCGAACACCCGAGTCGGCGCCACGCACGACCACGACGCTTTCGGGTCCCAGATCCAAGGTTTCGTAGTCGCCGGCCCGCGGAATGGAATTGACGTGACAGACGATCTGCCAGGTCGGCAGCAGCACGCGCTCGAGCTCGAGCCGGTGCAACTCGGCGTGGTCATAGACCCAGGCGGGCAGCGCATGCGGCGCCGCCGCCACGGACTCGCCGGCCTTCTCCGCGATCGTGCTGACTGACATGCTGCTTCTCCGGTCTCGAATTATATGAGCATACAATTTACGCCGAGTAGCCTGCGCCTGGCAAGCGATGGCGTGATTTAGGCAGAAAAAAGCAGCAGATGTGACGTCAGGTCGCGATCTTGCGCCGCGCCGCGCCGAGCCGGGGTTGGCAAAAAATTATATGAATGTATAATCCAGGAAACCACAAGGGGAACGCGATGGCCAGAAACCTGACCAAGAGCAATGCGCATTTCCGTCGCGCGCTCAAGCGGCTGCCGCTCGGCGTCGCTTCGAACTTTCGCTACTGGGGCGACGCTCGCACCATCTACGTCAAACACGGCCGCGGCGCACGCCTCACCGACCTGGACGACAACGTCTATGTCGATTACCGCATGGGCTACGGTCCCGGAATCCTGGGATACGCGGATCCCCGGGTCGATGAAGCCGCGCGCGCGGGCATGGAGATCGGCGGGGTGTTCGCGCTGTCGACGGAGCGGGAACTTGCGGTCGCGGAGCGGATCGCGAAAATGGTGCCCGCCGCCGAACTCGTGCGTTATTCGAACTCCGGCACCGAAGCGGTCATGGCGGGTCTGCGCCTGGCGCGCGCGTTCACCGGGCGGGACGATTACGTGATTCTCGAGGGTGGGTATCACGGCTTGTTCGACGCCGCGATGTGGTTCACGCCGATGGACAAATGGTCCCAGGTCGGCGACCCCGAGGTCCGGCCCTACAGCGAGGGCGTGCCGCTCAGCACCCGCGGCTTCGCGCATTTCGTGCAGGCGAACGACGCCAATCAGCTGGAGGACGTGTTCAAACGCTACGCGGACCGCATCGCCTGCCTGTTGATCGAGCCGATCATGGGGAACTGCCTCGGCATCGCCGCGGAGCCGGGATATCTGCGGGCGGCGCGCGCGCTGTGCGACCGCTACGGGGTCGTGCTGTTGATCGACGAGGTGAAAACCGGCTTTCGCGTCGCGCGCGGCGGAGTCCAGGAACTGTACGGGGTGCACGCCGATCTGTGCACGTTCGCCAAGGCCATGGGCAATGGCTACCCGATCTCGGTGCTCGCCGGGCGCGAGAAGATCATGCGCAAGCTCGGCCACGGCGTCGCCCACGGCGGCACCTATACCGCGCACTCGGTGTCGCTCGCGGCGGCCGAGAGAACATTGCAGATTCTCGACGAGACGGACGCGCTCGAGACCATCGCCGACTACGGCACGAAGCTGCGCGCCGGCATGAGCGAGATCCTCGGGGCACGCGGCATCGCCCACAGCTTCGTCGGTCATCCGTCGATGAGCGGCCTGTATTTCGCGCAGGATCCGCCGCGCAACTATCGCGATTGGAAGGGAAGCGACTACAGCTTCTACGATGCGATGGCGAAGGTCCTGCATGACGAGGGCGTGCTCTGTGAGCCGGATTCGCGCGAACCGTGGTTCGTATGCGCCTCGCACGACGCGGCGTGCCTCGCGGATACCCTGCGCGGCTTCGAGACTGCGGTGGACGCGACGCTCGCGGCGACGGATGCCGCGCGCAAAGTGCGCGCGTGAGCGCGCGGACGGCGCCGAGGCGCGAGCACGACGCCATCATCGTCGGCGCCGGGCACAACGGCCTGGTCGCCGCTTGTTACCTCGCGCGCGCGGGCCTGGACGTGCTCGTGCTCGAGCGCAACCCGTTCGTCGGCGGGGCCGCGGTGAGCCGCCGGCTGTACGGCGAGTTCACGTACTCGAATTGCTCCTACGTCTGCAGTCTGCTGCGTCCGGAGATCATCCGTGCGCTCGAGCTGCCGAAATTCGGGCTTCAGATCATCCCGTACGAGGGCGGGTGCACGATGATGCGGGACGGCGGCCACCTCGCGCTTTACGACAATCACGACGCGCTGCGCCGGGAAATCGGGCGGCACTCGAAGCGCGACGCGGAGGCCTATGAGCGCTATTCGCGCGACGTGATGCGCCAGTGCAAATTCATCAAGCCGATGTTGATGCGCGAGCCACCGGATCCGACCTCGTTCAAGCCGCGCGACATCGCGGAGTTGCTGTTCCTCGCGCGACGCTTCCATGGACTCGGCGAGCGGCGCATGGCCGACACGCTGCGCTTCTGGACGATGAGCGCGGCAGACTTTCTGGACGAATATTTCGAGAGCGAGATCGTCAAGGCGCATTTCGCCGGCAGCTCGATCATCGGCACGGCTCTCGGACCCCGGTCCCCGGGCACCGCCTACGTTCTGCTGCACCATTACATGGGCGACATCGACGACACGGTCGGGGCCTGGGGCTTCGCGCGCGGCGGCATGGGCGCGATCAGCAATGCGCTCGCCGCCTCGTTCGGGGCGAGCGGTGGCAGGATCCGCGCCGACGCGCCGGTTGCGCGGATCCTGGTCAAGGGCGGGCGCACCCGCGGCGTGGTGCTGGAGGACGGCGAGGAACTCGCGGCGCGCCTCGTGCTGTCGAATCTGGACGTGCGGCGCACATTCCTGCGCACGATGGATCCGCAGGATCTGCCGCCGGACTTCCTGCGGCAGGTGCGCAATTTCAAGATCCGCGGATCCTCCGGCAAGCTGAACATCGCGCTCGACGGACTGCCGCGGTTTCCGGCGATTCCCCCGGAATCGCCGTGCACCCGAGGCGACATGCATGTCACCGACACGATCGAGATGATGGAGCGCGCCTACGACGACTGGAAGGACGGGCGTTGGTCGCGCGCGCCGTACATCGACATGCTGATCCCTTCGCAGATCGATCCAACGATGGCGCCGAACGGCAAGCACTACATGTCGGTGTTCGTGCAGTACTGCCCCTACGAACTCGCGGAAGGCCCCTGGAACGACACGCGCCGCCGCGCCTTCGGCGACACGGTGATCGAGACGATCGCGCGCCATAGCCCGGGCTTCAAGGATTTGATCCTGCATGCGGAGATCCGCACCCCGTGGGACATCGAGAACGAGGTGGGGCTGACCGAGGGGAATATTTTCCAGGGTGAGTTGACGATGGATCAACTGCTGTTCAACAGACCGATTCCGGGGTACGCGCAATACCGCACGCCGGTCGCCGGCGTCTATCTGTGCGGTTCGAGCGCGCATCCAGGCGGCGGCGTCATGGGCGCTCCGGGGGCGAACGCGGCCCGCGCCGTGCTGCGGGATCTGGGCCGGAAGGCCGCGGCATGAGCGCCGCGGGCGGCGTGCCGCGCTACGACTGCATCGTGATCGGCGCGGGCCACAATGGACTCGCCTGCGCCGCCCTGCTCGCACGGGCGGGCCGCGGCGTCCTGGTGCTCGAGGCGGCGGAGCGGATCGGCGGGGCCGCCGCGACCCGCGAGTTCTTCCCCGGATACCGCGTCTCGGCCGGCGCCCATCTGCTGCATTCGCTGTCTGCGGACCTGCGGCGCGATCTGCGCCTCGACTCCCATGGTCTTGCCGCTGCGGCGACGCACATGCCGACGACCTCGCTGCTCCAGGGTCTCGCGCCGCTGCGCATCGATGCGCAGGGTGCGGGCGCGGAGGCCGGCGCCTACGCGGACTACGAAGCGCGGATGCGCCGCTTTGCGGGGGCGCTTGCACCGGCGCTCGAGCGCACGCCGCCGCGCCTCGGCGCCGGACGATTGAGCGACCGGATCGAATTGCTGCGCCTCGGGCTGCGTCTGCGGCGGCTCGGGCGGCGCGACCTGCGCGAGTTGTTGCGGATCGGCGGCATGAACGCATTCGACTGGCTGAACGAAAACTTCGGCTCGGAGCCGTTGAAGGGCGCGCTCGCTTTCGACGCGGTGCTCGGCACCAATTTCGGGCCGCGTTCACCGGGGACGGTGCTGACGCTGCTTTACCGGCTCGCCGGTCAACGCATTGCCGGCGACGCCGGCCTGTGGCAGCCGGTCGGCGGCATGGGCGCGGTATGCGCGGCGCTCGCCGGGGCCGCGAGCGCCGCGGGCGCGGTGGTGCGCACCGCGACGCCGGTCGAGCGGGTCTGGATCGAGGGCGACCGCGCGGTGGGCGTCGTGCTCGCGGACGGCGCGCGCATCGGCGCGGGCACCGTGATCTCGAGCGCCGATCCGAAGACGACGCTGCTGCGGCTCGTCGGCGCCCGTCATCTGGATACGGATTTCGTGCGCCGCACGACCCATTTTCGCGCGCGCGGCCTGGCGGCGAAGCTGCATCTGGCGCTCGACGGCGTGCCGCGCTTCGCGGGGCTCGACGCCGACGGCCTCGGCGGTCGATTGCTGATTGCGCCGTCGATGCGCTACATCGAACACGCCTACGACCATGCGAAGTACGGCGAGTTTTCGCGCGAACCGGTTCTGGAAATCACGGTTCCCAGCGTGAACGACGGCACGCTCGCGCCGCCGGGAAAGCACGTGCTCTCGGCGATCCTGCAATACGCACCGTACGCCGCGGGCGGCGGATGGGACCTGCAGCGGCCGCGGCTGCTGAAGAGTGCGATCGACTCGATGGCGCGCTTCGCGCCGGGCCTCGAATCCCAGATCGTCGCCGCGGAACTGCTGACCCCGCCGGATCTCGAGCGGGAATTGCGCATCACCGGCGGCCACTGGCATCACGGTGACCTGGCTTTCGACCAGTTCTTCTTCGTGCGGCCCGTACCCGGTGCGACGCAGTACCGCAGCCCGGTTGCCGGCTTGTTCCTATGCGGAGCCGGCAGCCACCCGGGCGGCGGCGTCATGGGCATCGCCGGGCGCAATGCGGCCAGAGAAGTCCTGCAGGGGAGGGGTTGACATGGACGACAGCGTCTCGGCGCCGCATTTCCTGAAGCCGCTGCTGCGCACGCCGTTTCACCGCCGCGCGCGCCCCTTGTGCCAGGTCGAGGAATTCATCGCCTGGGCCGGCTATTCGACGGTCGATGTGTTCACGACCATGGAGCAGGAATACTTCGCGATTCGCAACGCGGCGACGCTCTACGACCTGACGCCGATGGTGAAATACCGGATCGCGGGACCGGATGCGCTCGACTATCTGAATCGGTTGATCACCCGCGACGTGACGAAGCTGAAAGTAGGCAGGGTCGCATACTGCATTTGGTGCGACGATGCCGGCTTGTTGATCGACGACGGCACCTTGTTCCGGCTTTCCGAGCGGGAATTCCGCCTCTGCACCGCGATGCGGCAGATCGATTGGCTGGCCGCGGCGGCGATCGGATTCGACGTCGTCGTCGAGGAAGTGACGGAACAAGTCGCCGCGCTCGCGCTGCAGGGCCCGACCTCCGCGTCGGTGTTGAGGGCGGCCGGGCTCGACGCGGCCATGCGGCTGAAGCCGTTCGAGATCGGCCACTTCGAGGCCGGCGCCGCGCCGGTCATGATCTCGCGCACCGGCTACACCGGCGATCTGGGCTACGAGCTATGGATGAATCCCGCGGACGCCGAGGCCGTCTGGGACCTGCTGATGACGGCCGGACGGACCTGGGGGCTGCGGCCGATCGGCTCGCGCGCCTTGAACGTCGCGCGCCTCGAGGCCGGATTCCTGAGTCCGAACGTCGACTTCCTGTCGGCCCTGCACACGATCAGGGTCGGCACCGGCCGCAACCCGTTCGAACTGGGCCTCGACTGGCTGCTGGATTTCGGCAAGGGCCACTTCAACGGCCGCCGCGCGCTCGAGCAGGTGCGGCGCGCCGGCCCGTCGGTGCGCCTCGTCGGGCTCGACATAGACGGCAACAAACCGGCGCACGACGCGCTGATCTATGCCGGCGCGTCCGCGAGGCGCAGGCTCGGCGCGGTGACTTCGGCGGTCTGGTCGCCGACTTGCAAGCGCAACATCGCGCTTGCTATCGTGGACGCGTCGCACGCAGCCCTTGGTTCAACCGTCTGGGTGGAGATCTATTTGAACCGCGAGCTCGTATGGGAACGGCGCATGGCGCGGGCGCGCGTCGTGGACCGCGTATTCTTCGCGCCCGAGCGGCGGCGCGCCACACCACCCGCGGACTTCTGAGGCGCATGCTCTCCGCCCAGCAACAGTCGACCGGCGACCGCCCGTGGCTCGATCCGGCCGCAAAGCCGCAGATCGTCATCGAGAACGTGGTCAAGACCTTCGGTGCGTTCACGGCGGTCGACGGGGTGGACCTGCGCATCTACAAGGGCGAGATGTTCGCGCTGGTCGGCGCCTCGGGCTGCGGGAAGACGACGCTGCTGCGCATGCTCGCCGGATTTGCCGCGCCGAGCTCCGGGCGGATCCTGATCGAGGACGCGGACATGAGCGGCGTGCCGCCGCACGAGCGGCCCGTCAACATGATGTTCCAGTCCTACGCGCTGTTTCCGCACATGACGGTCGAACAGAACGTCGGCTACGGATTGCGCCGCATCCGCGAGGACGCGGCGGTCAAGGCGAAGCGCGTGACCGAGGCGCTGGACATGGTCGAACTCGGTCCGCTCGCCCGGCGAAAGCCGCACCAATTGTCGGGCGGCCAGCGGCAGCGCGTCGCGCTCGCGCGCGCGCTGATCCGGCGGCCCAAGGTGCTGTTGCTCGACGAGCCCTTGAGCGCGCTCGACAAGAAGCTGCGCGAGCAGACCCAGTTCGAGCTCATGAACATCCAATACCGGGTCGGCATCACGTTCGTGTTCGTCACGCACGATCAGGACGAGGCGATGGCCCTGTCGACGCGGATCGCGGTGATGAATCATGGCCAGGTCCAGCAGGTGGGCGCACCGGCCGACATCTACGAGTTCCCGCGCAACCGGTTCGTCGCGGACTTCGTCGGCACCACGAACCTGTTCGAGGGCGAGGTCGATCACAGCGAGGCGGGCTTTACCACGCTGAACTGCGCGCAGACCGGGACCGCCCTGGTCGCGGACGACCCCGGAAGGCACGCCAGGGGGCAGCGCGTGTGGCTGGCGGTGAGGCCGGAGAAGATCAAATTGACCAAGGAGCCGGTGTCGGGGACCCGGATGAATCAGCTCAGGGGAATGGTCTGGGAACTCGGCTATCTCGGCAACCGTTCCACGTATCGCATCAAACTCGACTGCGGCAAGATCGTCACCGTTTTCGCGCAAAACGAGCGCCGCAGTTCGCAGTGGGCGATCGACTGGAGCGACGAGGTGTACCTGAGCTGGACGGCCGAATCGGCGGTGTTGCTGCTCGAATAGTCCACCGCCGGCCTCGGGCGCCTCGCCGCGCGCGCGTTTTTATATTATATTCGTGATATTACAAATCCGGCGGCGGCGAACGAGGGCGTTGATCGTGAGAAAAGTGAAGACACTGGGACTTCTGGGGACCGGCGTGATCGGCGGCGGCTGGGCGGCGCGGGCGCTGCATTTCGGCATCGACGTCATCGCCGCGGATGTGAAGCCGGAGATGGAGGCGTGGATGCGCGGCGCGGTCGCCAACGCCGAGCCCGCGCTCGCGCGGCTGACCTCGGCTCCGTTGCCGCCGAAAGGGCGGCTTTCCTTCACGACGAACCTGCGCGAGATGGCCGAAAAGGCCGACTTCATCCAGGAGAACATTCCAGAGCAGCTTGAATTGAAGCAGCGGCTGCTGGGCGAGGTCAGCCGCCACGCCGCGGCCGACGTCATCATCGCCTCGAGCACCTCGGGTCTGATGCCGAGCGATCTGCAGAGGGACATGACGGCCCCGGAGCGTTTTTGCGTCGCGCATCCGTTCAATCCCGTCTACCTTCTGCCCTTGGTCGAGGTGGTCGGCGGGGCGAAAACCACGCAGACGACCATCGACGCGGCGTCCGATTTCCTCCGTTACATCGGCATGCACCCGCTGCACGTGCGCCGCGAGGTGCCCGGTCATCTGACCGACCGTCTGCAGGAGGCGCTTTGGCGCGAAATCCTGCACATGGTCAATGACGGCGTCGCCACCACCGGGGAGCTCGACGATGCCATCATCTACGGGCCCGGCCTGCGCTGGGCGGCCATGGGCACCAACCTGATCTATCACCTCGCCGGCGGCGAGTCGGGCATGCGGCACATGCTGGCGCAATTCGGCCCCTGCCTGAAGTGGCCGTGGACCAAGCTCGAGGCGCCGGAGCTCACCGAGACGCTGATCGATCGCATGGTCGAGGGTACCCAGGCCGAGGCGCGCGGCCGCTCGATCCGAGAGTTGGAGCGCCTGCGCGATGATTACCTGGTCGCGATCCAGCAGGTCCTGCGGCAGTACGACATCGGCGCCGGCTCCACGCTGCGTGCGCTCGAGGAGCGGCTCTACCGGGACTCCGACGCGCAAACACCGGCTGCGGACCTCGATGCGCCGGGGCCGCTGCGGTTGATCGACACGACCGTCCGGCCGGAATGGGTCGACTACAACTCCCACATGACCGATTACCGCTATCTGCACGTGGCCGGTGAAGCCCAGGATGCGCTCTATCGGCTCGTCGGCATCGATGACGCGTACCGCCGGTCCGGACGCATGTTCTACGACGTCGAGTCGCACGTCGCCTACCTGCGCGAGGCGAAGGCGGGCGAGCCGGTCTACATGACGACCCAGGTGCTCGACGTCGACGACAAGCGCCTGCGCGTCTTTCATCGCCTGCACCGCCGGTCCGACGATGCGCTGTTGTCGCACTGCGAACAGATGCACCTGCACGTCGACACCGCCGCCGCCAAGGCGGCTCCGATCGAGGCCGGCGTGCGCGCCCGGCTCGAGCGCCTGCGCAAGGCGCATGCCGCGCTGGCTGTGCCGGCCGCCGCCGGCCGCGGGATCGGTTCGGCCAGGGCCTGAAGGCGCGGCGATGCCGAAGATCGTGGACCACGACGCGCGCCGCGAGGAGATCGCCCGGATCGCGTGCGAGGTGGTCGCCGCCCACGGCTTCGAGCACGCGACGGTCGCCCGCATCGCGGCCGCGGCGGGCTACACGACCGGGATGATCGCCCACTACTATGAGTCGAAGCAGCAGATCATCCTCGCCGGTCTGCGATTGATGCTGAAGCGCATCGAGGATCGGTTGACGCACCAACGCGGACACGACGGGGCGGGACTGCTCGGCGTGTTGTCGGAGGCGCTGCCGCTCGACGAGCGACGGTTCGCCGAATGCGCCTTCTGGATGGCTTTCTGGGGCAGGGTTTCCGCGGACAAGGAAGTCAGGCGTCTGAACGCCTGGGTTCATCGTGAGTACCTGCGCGTCTACGCGCGCTGCTTCGCGCTGCACTGGCCGGCCTCGACCGACTGGCCGAAAAGGGTGCGCGACGAGGCCTTGCGCTCGGTCGTGACCTTCATCAACGGGCTGACCGCGAGCGTCGTCACCAGCCCCGCCGACTGGCCGCCGGCGACGCAGGTCGCGCAGCTGCGCCTGCAGCTCGACATGCTGCGGGTCAGGGCCGAGACCCGCACGCCGCGCGCCGCGGCGCAATCCTGACAGGAGTTCGACGATGGATTTCTCGTTGACCGACGAACAGCAGCTGATCATCGACACCACGCGCGATTTCGTCCGCACGGAACTGTATCCGCACGAGCCGGAAATCGAGGCGAGCGGGGTCTTGCGCGACGATCTGCGCGACGAACTGAAGGCGAGGGCGATCGACGCCGGCCTCTACGCCGCCAACATGCCGGTCGAAGTCGGCGGTGCCGGCCTGGACACGGTCACCTGGGCGCTGTACGAGAAGGAGCTCGGCGCGGCCAACTACGCGCTGCACTGGTCCTGCGTCGGCCGGCCTTCGAATATTCTGCTCGCGTGCCGGGATGAACAGCGTGAGCGTTACCTGCTGCCGACGGTGCGCGGCACGCGCACCGAATGCCTGGCGATGACCGAGCCCGGAGCGGGTTCCGACCTTCGCGGCATGAAGACCTCGGCCGTGGCCTCCGGGGATGATTTCGTGATCAACGGCACGAAGCATTTCATCAGCCACGCCGATCACTCCGACTACGTGATCCTGTTCGCGGCTTCGGGGGAGGAAAACGGCAGCCGCGGCGTGCGCAAGCTGATTACCGCGTTCCTGATCGACCGCGGCCATCCCGGATTCGAGATCCGCGCCGGCTACAAGAACGTCTCCCACCGCGGCTACACGAACAGCATCCTGGAGTTCAATGACTGCCGCGTGCCGCGTAGCGCGATCCTCGGCGAACTGCACCGCGGCTTCGAGGTCGCCAACAGCTGGCTCGGCGCGACGCGACTGCAGGTGGCCGCGACCTGTCTCGGACGCGCGGAGCGGGCGATGGATCTGGCCACCCGCTGGGCCGCGGAACGGACCCAGTTCGGCCAGACGATAGGCAAGTTTCAGGGGGTCGGCTTCAAGCTTGCCGACATGGCCGTGGAGATCCGCGCGGCCGAATTATTGGTGTTGCAGGCCGCGTGGAAGCACGACCGCGGGACCTCGACCGACATGGACATGGCAATCGCCAAACTGAAGGCGAGCGAGGTGCTCGCGATGGTTGCCGACGAGGCGCTGCAGATTCACGGCGGCATGGGATTGATGAGCGACCTGCCGATCGAGCGAATCTGGCGCGACGCGCGCATCGAGCGGATCTGGGAGGGAACCAGCGAGATCCAGCGCATGATCATCTCGCGCGCGCTGTTGCGGCCGTTGGGCGGCTAGCTCCCGGTCCAGCGGGGCGCGCGCTTTTCGGCAAAGGCGCGCGTTCCCTCCTTCAGATCGTCCGAGCGCACCACCCGCTGTACCGCATCGAGCGCGTCGTGCAGCGCGAACGCCTCGTGTTCGGCGACCACCTCGGCGTGGCGCATGAGCTGTTTGATCGCGGGGAAGAGCAGCGGCGGACCGCCGGCGAGCTGCTGCGCTATTTCGCGCGCCTTGGCCATGGCGCCGCCCTTCGGCACGACGTGGTTCGCGAGCCCCCAATGCTTCGCCTCCGCGGCGTCCATCCATCGCCCCGTCATCAGGAATTCGACCGCGACGTGGTACGGCACCCGGCGCGGCAGCTTGATCGTGCCGGCGTCGGCCAGCACGCCGACGTTGATTTCGGGCAGCGCGAATTTCGCGTGCTCTTCCATGACGATGATGTCGGTGCCCAGCACGATCTCGAAGCCCCCGCCGCAGGCGATGCCGTTGACCGCGGCGATCACCGGCTTGTTGAGATTGCGTGGATAATTCAGGCCGCCGAAGCCGCCGACGCCCCAGTCCTCGTCGGACTTCTCGCCGGCCGCCGCGGCCTTCAGATCCCAGCCCGGGCAGAAGAAGCGCTCGCCGGCACCGGTGACGATCGCGATGCGCAGCGCGGCATCGTCGCGGAACGCCGTGAACACGTCGTTGAGCCGGCGGCTGGCCGCCAGATCGATCGCGTTCGCCTTGGGTCGGTCGATCGTCACCTCGAGAACCGTTCCGCTGCGCGAAGTCTTGATGCCCGCGTCGTCGTCCGTCATGCGCTACTCCTGTACCAACCGAATCAGTGTGTCCACCGCGACCACGCCGCGGCCGGCGGGTCGCACCAGGATGGGATTGACGTCCAGCTCCATCAGCTGCTCGCGTCGGGCGGCGGCGAATTCGCCGATGCGCACGATCGCATCGACCAGCGCACGGAGATCGCCCGGCGGCCTGCCGCGAAAGCCGCCGATCAGCCGGGCGACCTTGAGCCGGGCCAGCGCGGCCCCGACGGCCGCATCCGTCCACGGCGGCAACAGACTCACCGTGTCCGCGAGCAGTTCGGCGAGCACGCCGCCCGCGCCGAGCACCAGAACCTGGCCGAATTGCGGATCGACTATGACGCCGACGATGAGTTCCGCGATCCCGTCGACGATCATTTCCTCGACGAGCAGGGTGTGCGACAGGGCGCCGAGCCGACCGGCCGCCTCCTCGACTTCGGCGGCGTCTCGCAGGTTCAAGGCGACGCCGCCGACCTCCGTCTTGTGTTCCAGATGGGCGCCGACGGCCTTGAGCACCACGGGAAAGCCGAGCGCCGTCGCGGCGGCGGCCGCGGCCGACGGCGCGGCGAGCGTGCTGCGCGGTACCGGCACGCCGAACGTCGACAGTTCCGCCTTGCCCTCGTGCTCGGTCAGCGTGCGCACCGCCGTGCCGGCCGGGCCGCGGACCGGCAGGCTCAATCCCGGCCCCGGCAGCGCCCATGCCGCGCCGACGGCGCCGGCGGCGGCGAGCGCCTCGAGGGCCTCGCGCTGGCCCTGGAGCGGCACGACACCGCCCCGCAGGCAGTTCGCGCGGATTCGCGCACCCATCGTTTCCGGCAGCGAGGCGATGAGCGCCGCGCGAGTCCCGGCGCCGGCGCAGACGTCGATATATTCGTCGATGACCACGTCGAACGCCTCCGTGGCGGCCTTGCCGTCGGGCGGACAGTCGAGCATGAAGCCGACGGCGTCGTAACCCGATTGCAGCACGGCCGCGAACACCTTGCGCAATGCCGGCGGGTCGAACCACAGGTAGGTGTGAATGTCGAACGGGTTGGCGACGGTTACGCGATCGCCGAGCAGCCCGCCGAGGGCCGTTGCCTGCGCCGGCGGAATCGGCGTGAATTCCAACTCGAGGTTGCGGGCCACGTCGGCGGTCATCGCCATGTCGCCGCCGGAAGCGCCCATGATCAGCACGCGCGATCCCGGGAGCGGTCCGCCGGAGTGGAATATCTTCAGCGTCTCGCACAGCGTGGCGAGCGTCTCGCAGCGCGCGAGCCCCGCCTGCCGGCAAAACGCGTCGAATACGGCGTCGGTTCCCGCGAGCGCTCCGGTGTGGCTGTGCGCCGTGCGCGCGGCCGCCTCGGTGCGCCCGGACTTGACCACGGCGATCGGCTTACCCGCGGCGCGCGCGCGCGCCGCGGCGCGGGCGAAGCGGGCGGGATCCTGAATGCCTTCGAGGTACAGGCCGAAGGCCGTGACGCGCGGATCGTCGGTCAGAATTTCGATCAAGTCCTCGACCGCCACGCGTGTTTGGTTGCCGACCGTGAACAGGTAGCCGATCGGCAGGGAGCGGTCGTTGAACATCAGGGTCAGCGCGATCGTGCCGCTCTGGCAGATCAACGCGACGCCGCGTTCCGGCGGCGTTCCCACCAGTTGATCCGGCCACAACGCGGCGCGATCGAAGAAGTTCACGAACCCGTAGCAGTTCGGACCGAAGTAGGGCAGGTCGCCGGCGGCGGCCGTCAGGTCGCGCGTGAGCGCGCGGCCGCGCTCGGTGCCGGTCTCGGAGAATCCGGAGCTGAAGCCGACGAATCCCCCGGCGCCGCGGCGCGCGAGAGCGGCGGCGACGCCGGCGGTCTCGTGATTCGGCACCGCCAGGAAAGCCGCATCCGGCGCCGCCGGCAACTCCTCCACGGAGCGGTAGTAGGTCACCGCGGCGGTGGAGGCGCGGCTCGGGTGTACCCGCCAGATCGGACCGTCGAAGCCGATGGCCGCGCCCGCCGCCGCGACCGCGTCGGTCCAGGCGCCGGCGCCGATCAGCGCGATGCTGCGGGGCGCGATCAATCGCCTGATCGGCGGGGTCATGCGCCTGGGCGCCTCGGCAGCTCGAGTTTTCGGGAGCGCGGGAATTCGGGCGCCGCCTCCGCGTTGAGCGCCGCGAGCCGCGTCTCGACAGCCGCGGGGAACGGGGCGCTGGCGGGTCGTTCTCCCTGCCGGACGTGCAGCAGCACCGCCTCGGCGGCGGCGACCGGCCCCACGATCCGGTCGCAGGTGAACAGGCCGGCCGCGAGAATGCGCTTACGGTCCGAGTCCAGCACCAGGCTGCGCACCGTCAGTGTGTCGCTGGATTTGACCTCGTGCAGATAGTGAAAATGCGTCTCCAGCGTGTACAGCGTGCACCGCGTGCTTTCGCGGTACGCCGCGTCGAGGCCGATCTGCTCCATGAAGTCATCGATCGCATGGCTGAACACGACGCCGTAGTAGGCGTCGCGCAGATGCCCGTTGTAGTCGATCCACTCCGGCTCGATCCGCGCGCGATATGGCGCCAACCCATCCATGCGAGGCGCGGGCTCAGCCGAGCTTCAAGCGCTCGCGCGCCTGGGCCGGGGTCAGGATGCGTGCGCCCATCGCCTCGATGATCACACGCGCCTTCTCGACGAGCTGGGCATTGCTCGCATACACGCCCTTGCTCAGATACAGGTTGTCCTCTAGGCCGACGCGCACGTTGCCGCCCAGGAGCACGGATTGGGCCACCCAGGGCATTTGCATGCGGCTGATCGCGAAAGTGCCCCAGTTGCAGTCCGCGGGCAGCGAATTGGTCATCGCGAGCAGATGGCCGACGTCCGCGGGCACGCCGTACGGGATGCCCATGCACAGCTGGATCAGCGCGGGCGCCTCGAGCAGCCCCTCCTTGATCAGCTGTTTGACGAACCAGAGGTTGCCGGTGTCGAACACTTCGAGCTCCGGCTTGACCTTGAGGTCCTTGAGGATCTGGGCGCCCTGGCGCAGATAGTTCGGCGTCGATACGTAGGCGCGATTGCCGTCGCCGAAGTTCAGGCTCCCGCAATCGAGCGTCGCGATGTCAGGCCGGTACAATCCCTCGTTGCACAGATCGATGACGTGGCGCATGCGGTCTTCCTGGCTCACGAAATCGCTGCCCGGTCCCGGTGTGTCCGCGAGACCGTGATCGCCGACGACGATGTATCCGCCCATCCCGCAGGTCAGGTTGACGATGACGTCGACGCCGCTGTCGCGGATGCGCTTGACCACCTCGCGGTAGTGCCGGGTCTCCATGCTGAACGCGCCGGTGTCGGGATCGCGCACGTGGATGTGCACGATCGCCGCCCCCGCGTTCGCGGCGGCAACGGCCGTCGCGGCGATCTCGGCCGGCGTGATGGCGCAATGAGGGCTCTTGGTGACCTTGGTGTCGTCGCCGGTGACGGCGCAGGAAATGATGACATCGTGGTTCATGGCGTATCCCCTGTCCCGCCGGCGGCGGTCGATGCGGTTATATTATATTGATGATAATAAATACGCCAGACGTCGGGCGGGCCGCCGCGGCGGCTAGCGCGGGGTCCTGTTGTCCCGGCCCGCCGCGGCCAATGCCGTGATGATCTCGGCATCGCCGCAGACGCCGATCACGCGCCCCTCCGCCTCGAGCAGCACGGGATGGCCGGACAACTTGCGCAGGCGGATGATCTCGTGCAGCGACAGCGAGGCCGGGGCGAGCGGCGCACCGCCCGCTCCGGCGGGCATCACGCCCTCGGCCGGCACGGTCACCAGTTCGAGCGGACGCGCATCCGCCTGCAGCGCGAGCGCCCGGTCCGCCGCGTCGAGACGGAGCCGGTAGCGGCGGCCGGCGTCGAGCCACAGTCCGTCGCCGTCGCCCTCGAAATCGGCGCGCGCGCGCATGATCATCCCGCCCGTCAGCACGTCCAGCGGGTTCATGTGCTGCACGAACTCGGCGACGTAGTCGTCCGCCGGAGCCATGACGATGTCGAGCGCGGTGCCGGTCTGCACGATGCGGCCGTTTTGCATGATCGTGATCCGATCGCCGAGACGCAGCGCCTCGTCTAGATCGTGACTCACGAACAGGATCGTCTTTTTCACGCGCGACTGCAGCTCGAGAAGTTCATCCTGCAGCTTCCCGCGGATCAAGGGGTCGAGCGCGGAGAACGGTTCGTCCATCAGGAGGATGTCGGCCTCTGTGGCGAACGCGCGCGCGAGTCCCACGCGCTGCTGCATGCCGCCAGACAATTCGGAGACATGCCGTTCGGCCCACTGCGACAGACCGACGAGTTCGAGCTTCTCGTCGACGATCCTGCGCCGCGCCGCCGGCCGCTCGCCCCGCAGCTCGAGGCCGAAACCGACATTGTCGCGGACGGTGCGCCAGGGCAGCAGGCCGAATTGCTGGAACACCATCGCGATCCGTGCCCGCCGCAGGCCGCGCAGCCGCAGCGCATCGCAGTTCGCGACGTCGATCGGCGCATCGCCGGCGTGTACCAGCACCGATCCGCGGGTGACCCGGTTCAACCCGTTCGCAGCGCGCAACAGCGTCGATTTGCCTGACCCGGAGAGCCCCATGAGGACCGATATCTCGCCGCTCTCGACGGCGAGGCTCGCGCCCGCGACGCCGACCACGACCCCGAACTTGTCGGCGATCTGCGCGCGGGTGCCGCCCGAGTCGAGGAGCGCGAGCGCCTCACGGATCGACTTGCGGCCGTCGCGTCCCTCGCCGCGGGAGAACAGGATGTCGACGGACTTGAATTCGATCGCGGTGCTCATCGCGGCGCTCCCGGTTCCTTGGGACGGCTGACGCGGTCGAGGATGATCGCGAGCAGCACGATGGTGAAGCCCGCCTCGAATCCCATGCCAACCTGGACCGTGTTCAACGCGCGTACGACCGGCACGCCGAGCCCGCCCGCGCCGACGAGCGCCGCGATCACCACCATCGACAGGCTGAGCATGATGCATTGGGTGACACCGGCGATGATCGTCGGCGCCGCGCTCGGCAGCTCGATTTTCCACAGCAGCTGCATCGGCGTCGCCCCGAAGGCCTCGCCGGCCTCGATCAAGGGCCTGGGCACGGACGAGACGCCGAGGTGGGTGAGGCGGATCGGCGCGGGCAGCGCGAAGATCACCGTGGAGATCAATCCCGGCACCACACCGAGTCCGAACAGCACCAGCGTCGGAATCAGGTACACGAAGGTCGGCAAGGTCTGCATCAGGTCGAGCACCGGCCGCAGCGCCGCGAACAGCCTCGGCCGGTGGGCGGCGGCGATTCCCAGCGGCACGCCGATCGCCGTCGACAGCAGCGTCGCAACGATCACGAGCGACAGCGTCTCCATCGTCGCGATCCAATAGCCTTGATTCAAGATGAACAACAAGGCGATGCCGACGAAGGCGGCGATGCCCCAGGAACGGCGCAGCGCATAGGACAGCAGCGTCGCGCCGACGATGAACACCAGCGCCGGCACGACCTCGAGCAGGCGGGTTAGATCGTTGACCGTGGAGGAGATCACCGTGGATACGCCGTCGAAGAACAGCGTGCCGTGCTTTTTGGTGGCGTCGATCGCGACCGCCATCATGTCGCCTACCGGAATCTTGTGGCTCGTGATCCACTGCTCGATGCCGCGCGGACCGAGCCGCCGGGGTGCGTCCGCCAGCGCGTCCGTCGCCGGCTTGCCGTCGACGGTGTAAACGCCCGCGAGCCAGGCCGACACGGCCCGGGGATGGGCTTTCAGCCAGGCCGCGGCCGCCGCGCGCGGCTGCATGTGCCGGTCCAATATCGCATCCATCATCTGATTCTCGCCGCGCAGCGTGAATTGGAGATTTTCGAGCAGATGGCCGACATTCGGGCATTGGGCTGCATAGCCCGCGCGCGTGACGGTGTAGACCGTCGCACCGCCGAAGTTCGGCCCGAAGACCGCGTCGCCGCCGTTCAGATAGCGCAGGTCGAAGCGCATGTTCATCGGATGCGGTTCCCACGCGAGGAAGACGATCGGCTGTTTCGCCTGAAACGCGCGGGCGACCTGGGACAGCATGCCCTGCTCGGAGGACTCGACCAATTGGAAGTTGCCGAGGCCGAACAGATTTTGCTTCAGCATTTTCAGGATGGTGCGGTTGCCGTCGTTGCCGGGTTCGATCCCGTAAATGACGTGATTGAGCTGCGCGCCGAAACGTTCGATGTCCGCGAAGCTGCGCAAGCCCGCGTCGTAGGTGTAGGCGGGCACCGCGAGCGTGTATTTGGCCCCCGTGAGGTTCGGCCGCAGAACCACCACGGATCCGTCGGCGACGTATTGATGCCGGTCGGCTTCCTGGGTCGGCATCCAGTTCCCGAGGAACACGTCGAGGTCCTTGTTGCGCAAGGAGGCGAACGTAACCGGAACCGACAGGACCGTGACGGTCGGCGTGTAGCCGAGGCGGGACAGCAGTTCGCTCGCGATCGCGGTCGTCGAGGTGACGTCGGTCCAACCGACGTCGGAGAAACGCACCGTGCGGCACGACGGCGGGTCGACGACGGCCTGCGCCACGCTCGCGAGCGCCAAGGAAAACAGCGCGGCGAATGCGATGGCGAAGCGCTCGAACCGACGCGTGCGGGGCTTGACCCGGCGGCCGTGAGAGCGGCATGATGGCACCTTGATGCGCCAGTTTGAATAAGCGTTTAACGTGATCTGGTCTGCGCTCACCCAAGATTCCCTAATTAGTTGATAAAGCTAATAGAATTTTGTGACGGCCGATCTTAGGCGCAATTCCGCCGGGCGTCCATAGGGGGCCTCGTCGCCGCCCATGAGGACCGTAAAATTGAATACTCACTCAACACCACGCAACGATAAATCGCGCGAACCGGTCGAAGACATGCGCCGGCGCCAGCTGATCGACGTCACGATCGACAGCCTAGCGGAAGTCGGATTCACTGGCACGACCCTTGCGCAAATCGCGGCGCGCGCGAACGTCTCACCCGGGCTGGTCGCGCACTATTTCGGCGACAAGGATGGTCTGCTCGTCGCGGCGTTCCGCTCGCTCGCCCGCCGCGTCGGTGACCTGGTGCGTGCGCGACTGCGCCTGGCGCACACGCCGCGCGGCCGCATTCAGGCGGTGATCGACGCGAATCTTGCACCGCAGGAGTTCGACCGGCGCACCGGAACGGCCTGGCTGGCCTTCTGGGGACAGGCCTTGCAGCTCAAGGGTTTGTACCGGGTCCAATCCGTGTATCAGCGGCGCACCTTGTCGACGCTGCGTCTGTCGCTCGCGAAATTAGTGCCCCCCGCGCAGGCCCACAGCATCGCGTCGATGATCGCGGCGATGATCGACGGCGTCTGGCTGCGTGCGGCCTTGTCCGAATGGCGCGAGGCCGACAGCGAAGGGGCCCGGGCACTGCTCACCGCCTTCGTCGATGGCCGCCTGCGGGACAACACGACCACCGCGGACGCGGCGCCGCGCGTGGCTTTGTCCGGTGCGCCGACCGCCGCGCCGGCGGCCGGTGAACGCTTCGCGACGGTCAATCCGACGACCGGCGCCGTGCTCGAGTACCTGACCGTTGCCGGCGTCGATGAAATCGAGGCCGCCGTTGCGGCCGCGACGCGCGGCCAGACGGAATGGGCATCCTGGCCCGGTGCGCAGCGGGCGCGCGTGCTGCGGCGCGCGGCGGCATTGCTGCGCGAGCGCAATGATGAACTCGCGGAACTGGAAACCCGCGACACGGGCAAGCCGATCCAGGAGACCCGCGTCGTCGACGTCATCTCGGGCGCGGAATGCATCGAGTATTTCGCCGCCCTCGCGCAAAGCCTCGCCGGCGAGCACATCGATCTCGGGCCGCAGGCCTTCGGCTATACGCGGCGCGAGCCTCTCGGAGTCGTCGCCGGCATCGGCGCGTGGAATTATCCGCTGCAGATCGCCTGCTGGAAGGCGGCGCCGGCCCTCGCCTGCGGCAACGCAATGATATTCAAGCCCGCGGAGATCACGCCCTTGAGCGCGGTCAAGCTCCAGGAGATCTTTCTCGAGGCCGGTGTGCCGCGCGGGGTCTTTCAAGTGGTGCAAGGGTTCGCGGACACGGGCCGCCTGCTGACGCGCCACCCCAGAATCCGCAAGGTCTCCCTCACTGGCGAAGTGGGGACGGGAAAGGCCGTCATGAGCGATGCGGCGCAGACACTGAAGTACGTGACGTTGGAACTCGGCGGCAAGTCGCCGCTGATCGTCTTCGACGACGCCAAGTTGGACAATGCGGTCGGCGGAGCGCTGCTCGCGAACTTTTATTCGACCGGCCAGGTTTGTTCGAACGCGACCCGGGTTTTCGTGCATCGGTCCATCAAGGCGGCGTTCCTCGAACGCCTGGCCGCGCGCGTCGCGGCCATGCGCATCGGCGATCCGCTGGATCCAGCCACCCAGATCGGCCCGCTCACCAGTGAAGCGCACTTGAACAAGGTCCTGGGCTACATCGCCCGCGGCCGCGCCGAGGGTGCGCGCGTGATCACCGGCGGCGGCCGCGTGACCGACGGAGATCTCGCGAACGGCTTTTTCGTCGCACCCACGGTATTCGACGGATGCCACGACGACATGGCGATCGTGCGCGAGGAGATCTTCGGTCCGGTGATGTCCATCCTGGATTTCGAGGACGAGGAGGACGTGATCGCCCGCGCCAACGCCACCGAATTCGGCCTCGCGGCCGGCGTCTTCACGAACGACCTGACGCGCGCCCACCGGGTGATCGCGCGCCTGCAGGCCGGCACCTGCTGGATCAATCATTACAACGTCACGCCGATCGAATTGCCGTTCGGCGGCTACAAGTTGTCCGGGATCGGGCGCGAGAACGGCCGCGCGGCGATCGAGCATTACACGCAATTGAAGAGTGTCTATGTCGCGATGGGCGACGTGGACGCGCCTTACTGATGGAGTGCAGGGTGTGACCGAGATGGAATTCGATTATGTGATCGTCGGCGCGGGCTCGGCCGGTTGCGTGCTCGCGGACCGGCTGACCGCCGACGGCGGCGCGAGCGTGCTGGTGCTGGAGTACGGCGGATCGGACCGCTCGGTGTTCATCCAGATGCCCTCGGCCTTGTCGATTCCGATGAACATGCCCAAGTACAACTGGTTCTATCACACGGAGCCGGAGCCGCACCTCGGCGGGCGGATCATGCACACGCCCCGCGGCAAGGTCCTCGGCGGCTCCTCGTCGATCAACGGCCTCGTCTACGTGCGCGGCAATCCGCAGGACTTCGAGCGCTGGGAGGAGGAGGGCGCGGCCGGATGGAGCTACGCCGACGTCCTGCCGTATTTCAAGCGTGCGGAGACGCGCGCCGACGGCGGCGATGCCTATCGCGGCGATCGCGGACCGCTCGGAACGCGCTACGGCTCCTTGAAGAATCCGCTGCACGCGGCCTGGCTCGCGGCGGCCGAACAGGCCGGTTATGCGCGAACCGACGACATCAACGGCGCGCAACAGGAAGGCTTCGGGCGCATGGACATGACGGTCGCGAACGGCCGGCGCGCGAGCGCCGCGAACGCGTACCTGCGGCCGGCGATGAAGCGCAGGAATCTCGTCGTCATGACCCAGGCGCTCGCGACGCGGATCCTGTTCGAGGGCCGGCGCGCGGTGGGCGTGGAGTTTCGCCGCGGCGATGCGCTGCACGTCGCGCGCGCGCGGCGCGAAACGATCCTCGCCGGCGGGCCGATCAACTCGCCGCAGTTGTTGCAGCTGTCCGGCATCGGACCGGCGAAGCTGCTGCGTGAGCTCGGCATCCCGGTCGTGCACGATCTCCCGGGGGTCGGCGAGAATCTGCAGGATCACCTGGAGTTCTATTTCCAGGTGGCCTGCACGCAGCCGGTCAGCCTGTACCCGGCGATCAAGCCGCTCGGCAAACTGCGGGTCGGAATCCGCTGGCTGCTGTTCAAGGACGGCCTCGGCGCGACCAATCATTTCGAATCCTGCGGTTTCATCCGCAGCAGCCCGGCCGTGCCGTATCCGGACATCCAGTATCATTTCCTGCCGCTCGCGGTCGCCTACGACGGGTCGACGCTCGCGAAGGAGCACGGTTTCCAGGCCCATGTCGGTCCGATGCGCTCGAAGAGCCGCGGCTGGGTGCGCATCACCTCGACCAATCCGCTGGAGAAGCCGAAGATCCTGTTCAATTATCTCAGCCACCCGGACGACTGGGCGGAGATGCGCGCCTGCGTGCGGCTGACCCGGGAGATTTTCGCCCAGGCCGCGTTCGATCCGTATCGGGGCCGGGAGATTCAGCCGGGCGCGGACGTCGTCGGCGACGCGGCCATCGACGAGTTCGTTCGTGCGAAAGTCGAGAGCGCGTACCACCCGTCCTGTTCGTGCAAGATGGGCGACCCCGGCGATCCGATGGCGGTCGTGGATCCGCTGACCCGGGTGATTGGGATCGAGCGGCTGCGTGTCGTCGATTCCTCGATCATGCCGTCCGTGACCACCGGCAACCTGAACGCGCCGACGATCATGCTCGCCGAAAAGGCGGCCGACCACATTCTCGGCCGGGGGATGCTCGCTCCGTCGACGGCCGTCCATACCCAGGCCCCGCCACGTCGCGCCGCGCTGCGCTGAACGGACGAAACCCCAAAGGCCTCCCGCTCGCGCGGGAGGCCTTGTCAGCCGGGCCTCAGAAGCTGTAGCCGAACGACACGCCGATCACGCGCGGGCGCAGCGGCGTCTGCGCGACGATGAACTGGTCGCTGTTCGTGTTCACGCTGGCGTTCGAGTTGGTGAGGTTCTCGACGGTGAGCTTCGCGTTCCACTGATCCTTGGCGACGCCGAGCGAGGCGTTGTACATCGTGTACGCGGGATTTTCCCAGCGCAGCCGTCCGCTGATGGTCCCGGATTGCGCGAAGGACTGCGCGGAGCCCGCCTGCGTGAACGAGTGGGAGGTGTGCACGGCGCCGGCCTGCACGAACCAGTTGGTATCGCTGATCGTCCACTCGTAGCGCGCGCGCAGGCTGAACTGCATCGGCGGCGAATTCGCGCTCGGCGAGCCGATGGGGCCGAATGGATTCGAGACCGCGGTGCACGAGGCCGGTGTCCCGTCGGGGCAGTATTGCGTGATCGCCTTGCCGATGTTCACGCTGCCCGGCACGTTGTCGACCAGGGCCGGCGAATTCGTCTGGCGGCTCTGGTTCCAGGACGCGGCGCCCTGCAGCGTGAGTCCCTTGGTGACGCGCGCGACGAGCGAGGTTTCCAGGCCCTTGACGACGAAATTCTGGCCGTTGGTGTCGAAGTAGATGTTGCCTAGGCCGATGCCCGGATCGAAGAACGCGATCTGCACGTCGTTCCAGTTCTCGCGGTAGATCGCGCCGTTCCACTGCAGGCGGTGATCCAGCCATTCGGTCTTCCAGCCGATCTCGTTGTTGGTCAAGGAGTCGGAGTGATAGGCCTTCGGCAGGATGTACTGATAATTGCCGTCGGGCCCCATGATGTGGGTCGTGCCGCCGTTCTGGTTGAAGCCGCCCGGGCGGAAGCCCTGCGACCAGGTGTAATACACCATCGCGTCGCGCGTGACGTGCCAGGTCAGGTTCGCGCGGCTCTTCCAGCCGGATTCTGTGTCCGCGAGGCCCTGATTGTTCAGATTGTACGAATAGACCGGATCGTGGCATCCGCCGGCGGGCGTGCCGGCCTCGAAACAGCCGAAGCTGCTGAGCACGCTGCCGCCCGAGGAATTGTCGAATCGGAAATGGCGCGTGCCGACGGTGGCGGTCAGCACCTTCGGGATGATGTCGTAGTCGGCCGACACGAAGAAGGCGAGCTGCTTGGTTTCGCGCCGCGTGTCCTGGTAGAAGGACGTCGGGTCGGTCTGTATGCCCGGGTTTTCGACGCTCGATCCGGGGAAGGTGCCGACGTCGGAGAGACACCCCGTCGTCGTGGTGGCGGTGCAATTCGGAATCGACTTGTAGGCCCAGCGCGTCTGGTCGTACACCTTGTTGGTCTCGTAATAGACGCCCGCGATGCCGCGCGCGCGCCAGTCGTCCGGCGTGCTCACGCGGAACTCGTGCTGCATGTGCTCGTTGCGCTCGAGCGAGTGCCAGGTGGCGCTCGGGGTGTAACAGGTCGAGGTCAGGCTGGCGTCGCCGCCCGAACCCGGGCCGTAGCACTGGTAGTAATCGGCGTACACGCCGCGCGAATAATTGGTGTAGTCGCCGGTCTGTTCCATGTGCCGGACGAGATAGCCGCCGGTGTAGACCGCCTTCAACGCGCCGAATTTGCCGTTCACGGTCCAGGCCGTGTTCTCGAACTTGTCCTTGTTGTAGCTTGGGTTGAACAGCGTCACTTGGAGCGGCGCGAGCGCCTGACCGTCCGAGGCATTCGGCTGTTGATAGAACACGCCCTGCGAATCGAGATTCTGGTACATCTGGGTGAGCAGGATGTTCCAGTCGTCGTTGATCTTGTAGAGCGCCTCGACGCGCATGCCTTTGTAGGTCACGGGATTGATCGCGCGCCGCGCAATATTGTAGTTGTTGATCGCGGCGGCGCTCGGCGGCACGCCGTAAGCGGTCACCGTGGAGCCGGCCGGGCACACTCCGGACGCCGGCGCGCCGGCCGAGCAACCGGTGGCGTAGTTCGCGTAGTGAATGCCGATATCGGTGCTCTGGCGCGTGAATGTCGCCGGCACGTTGTCGATGTAGCCGCCGCGGCTGTCGTCGTAGATCACGCCGCGAACCGCGAGGGTGTCGGAAATCAGCGGGACGTTCAGCACCAGGGTCGCATCGGTGTTCGGGTCGCCGTGCGCCGTCACGCCGTACCCGGCGGTGACGTTGCCCTCGGTCACGTCGAGCTTCGGCTCGTTGGTGATGTAGCGGATCACGCCGGCCTCGGCGCCGGCGCCGAACAAGGTGCCCTGAGGACCTTCGAGGACTTCGATGCGGCTCAGGTCCGCCGCGTAGATGTCGAGATTGCGGTTCGGCAGCTGGCCGGACTGGTTGTCGAGATAAATGGCGACGTTCGGGAAGAATGCCGTGGATCCGCTGCCTTGCGTGCCTTGTGCGCCGGCGGACAGGCCGCGCATGAACACTTCGTTCTGGCCGGGACCGTTGTTCTGGCTCGTCACGTTGGGCAGATACTTTACATAGTCGTCGAAGGTCGCGATGTTCAGCTGCGTCAGCGTTTTCGACGTGAACGCCTGCATCGAGATCGGCACGTCCTGCATGCTTTGCGTGCGCCGCTGCGCCGTCACGGTGATCTCCTGCAGGGAGTCGGAATTGGCGTCGGCGACCGTGGTGGCCGGCGCAGCCGCATGGGCGCCCATGGAAGCGCCTCCCAAGATGGCCGCTATCGCGTATGAGAGCTTGGAGTTCATGGCTGGATCCCTTTGGAAATTTGTGGATGACGCGCCGACGTCGGCCGCCCGATCAGCGGTCCCGCGGTGCCGACCGAAATCCGGTCGCTGCGCGAATTGAATGCATGCTCAATAATTCATATACCCCGAACACAACATATCTTGGATGAACCGCCCAGCGGATTCAAGCCTTGCCGAATATTGCATTTATTAGCCTGTAATACAAACACCTAGGTGACTGGCATGGTCACGCGAGGGAATGTCCGGGGTGCCGATCGAATTGAAGCAAGGTTTAATGTTGCCTGTACGCCACGAAAATTAACGGTCAACGTTGACGTGAACCGGCCGCATGGACGAGCAAGACCAGCAGCCAGCTGAGTCCGGCGATGATCAACAGCGCCGCCACGAAGGACGCGAGCTTGGCCCCCACGACCGGGCGGTCGGCGATGGCCGCCAACAAGATCCCAAGCACGAGCACCGTGACGGCGACCGGCAGCCGGCGCTTGATTTGCGCGCGTGTCGGCGGCGGCGACTTGGACCGCCGTGGCACCAGGTCGATTCCCGACGACGTTGCGAGTGGGGCGCCGCAACCGACGCAGGTCGTCGCCTTGTCGCTCACCGCGCGTCCACATTCGCTACAAGCGATCAAGGCCATTTCTTCGCTCCTTCGGTCCCTGCCGCGGCGACCGGCCTCATTGTAGCGCCGAAGCGCCGGAATTCGACCGAATATGCGACGGGCCGGCAAATGTCGATCGAGAATCGGTGACGTGTATCGCGGGCGGAAAACGCCCGATCCGATAGCCTTTCAAGCCATGAAATTGCACAAATTGGATCCCAAGCTGCTGATGATGGGTTTCGCTCTGCCGGGTGCCGCGCACGCGCTCGGCCTCGGCGAGATTCATATCGCCTCGGCGCTGGGCGACCCCTTGGTCGCGCGCATCGATCTCATCGGCGCAAGCAACGCGGAGCTTGCGGATTTGCGCGCCTCGATTGCGAGCGACGCGCTCTTTCGCAGTCGCGGCATCGACCGCCCGGCTTTCCTAGCGACGACCACGCTCAAGCTCGACCAGGATCCGCAAGGGCGACCGGTGATCCTGCTGCAATCGCAGCAACCGGTCGTCGAACCCTTGGTCAATTTGTTGGTCGATCTGCAATCGGCGAACGGTGAACTGATGCGCGAGTACACCGTGCTGCTCGACCCGCCGGGATTCGGCGCCGAGGCGAGACAAGCGGCGGGCACGCAAGCGAACACCAAGACCGAGACCAAGCTCAAGACCAAGGTGCCGGCCAAAGTCAAGGTCAAGGTCAAGGCCGAGGCCGTGCGCAAGCGTCCGCGCCGGCCGAGAAGTGCGACTCGCGCGAAGTCCGCGCAGGTCCCGTCGATGCGCATGACCTATACCGTGTCGCCGCACGATACCTTGAGCCGGATCGCGCAGCGGGCCGGTGCGGCGACGCCGGCGGACGAGCGGCGTCTGATGATCGCGGTATTCAAAGACAATCCGGCGGCCTTTTCCGGCAATCTCAACCTGTTGCACAGCGGTGCGACGCTGCGGATGCCGACGGCCGCGGAACTGGCGGCCATCGATCCGGCCGCCGCGGCGCGCGAGTTCGCGACCCAAATGCATGCCTGGCACGTGCAACGGCAGAAGCCGTCTGTGCTCCCCGCGCCGGTCGCGACGATCGCCGCGCTGAATCGTCGAATCGCCACGTTGCAACAGTCGATCGCCGCGGTGCGCAGTCAGCTGAACCAGCCGCTCCCGTTGCCGGCGCCCGTGCCGAGCCCTCACCAGCGGGTCAATCAAGCGTCTGCGCCGGCCGCGACGCACACGACAAGCGCCGCGGCGCCCGCACCGGTGTCCGCGCCCGCGCCGGCCCACCCCGGGCGCTTGTGGCGGCTCGCCGCGGATTTGGGCGCGTTGTTCGCCGCGCTGGCGGCATTGGTATCCTTGTGGCGCGCACGCCGGCCTCGACCGCTGCCCGAAGCCGATAGCGCACCCGCCGGCGTTGATTCCAGACCCTCCGGCGATACCACCGTCCAATTGGCCGCTCCCACCGGCGATTTCACCGGCATCACCGCGATTCTCGAGCAGCCGGCGGAGCTGACCGACGAGACGGCCGAACACCTGTTGCGCACCTTCGATCCGGAACATTCGATCAACACCACGCACGTGAGCTTGCCAGCCGCGCTGAACGATCGGAGCGAATTCGTCGAGCGCCGCAAGAGCCCCGCCGACGTGTTGCGGCAGGCGATCGAGCGCGAGCCGGAGCGCAACGATCTGCGTCTGAAGCTATTGGAACTCTATTACACGGCCGCCGCGGAGAACCGCCGCGCCTTCCTCGAGGTCGCGCGCCGGTTGTCGAAGAGAAACGGAGCGCTGTCGGCGGAGGAATGGGCGCAAATCGCGAACATGGGCCGCGAGATCGCCGCCGAGGAGAAGCTGTTCGCGGCGGCGGTCGACGCCGGAAGCGATATCGCCGACTGCGCCTAGTCTGACGGTGGTTTTCTGCTAGCGTGGACGCATGCAGAACGACGATACACCCCCCGTGGAGGGACGACGCTGTCCGCACCGCCCGCCGTGCTGCGCCTGTCCCCGGTTCGGCGCCGCCGGCATCTCCCCCGCGTCGCGCGAGGCGCTCGAGCGCCTCGCGCGAGATCATGGACTCGGCCCCACGCCTGAGGTGTCGGGCGCCGATTCGGGTTTCCGTCTGCGGGCGCGCCTCGCCATTCGCGGCCGATTGGAATCGCCGAAGCTCGGCTTGTTCGAACTCGACAGTCACCGGGTGGTGCACATTCCCGACTGCAGCGTGCATGACCCCCTGATCAATCGCGTCGCGGCGGTGGTGCGCGGCGCGTTGATCGATGCCCGGGTGAGTTGTTATTCGGACAAGGCGCACTTGGGCCACGCACGCTACCTGCAAGTGGTCGTGGAGCGCCGCACCCGGACCGCGCAGGTGGTGCTGGTCGCCAACAGCCCCCTCACGGAGCCCTTGCGCGACTGTCTGGATCTGATCCGCGATCGCCTCGGCGACGCATTGCACAGCCTATGGTTCAACGTCCAGACCGAGCGCACCAATGCGATTCTCGGCCGCGAATTCCGCCGGTGGTGCGGCCCGGCGAGCGTCACGGAGTGTTTCGGCGGCGCACAGGTGCATTATCCCCCCGGGGCCTTCGGGCAGAACAATCTCGAGATCGCCGAGGCCATCATCGCGCACGTGCGCGACCAGATCCCGGCGAATGCGCGGGTCGCGGAGTTCTATGCCGGAGTCGGCGCCATTGGGCTGTCCGTGCTCGACAGGGTTGGCGACATCCGGATGAACGAGGCGGGCGATCAGGCCTTGCAGGGGCTCGAGCTCGGAATCGCCGGGCTGGACCCGGCCGACCGCGCCAGGATCACCGTCGTGCCGGGGGTGGCGGACGCGGCGGTCGCCGCCGCCGCGGACGCCGACGTGGTGATCGCCGATCCCCCGCGCAAGGGTCTCGATCCGCTGCTCGCCGCGGCGCTCGCCGACGACCCGCCGGAGCGATTCCTCTACATCAGCTGTTCGCTCGAATCGCTGCAGCGGGATGTGACCCGGCTCACCGCTCAGGGCAGGCAGCGCCTCGTCGCGCTCACCGCGTTCAATCTGATGCCGTTCACCGAACACGTCGAGACCGTCGCGCGCTTCGAGCGTGTGACGGTGCCATAATGGCCCAAGATTCCAACGGGGGAGGAACGACGATGCGCAAGCCGATGCTTACCGCCTTGACGATGATCCTGCTGGCCGCCGCGACCGCGACCGCGACCGCCGGGCCGCTGCCGGCGAACATCCGGGCCGCGATCCATGATCCGCTGCGCCCCGCCGCCGACGTCGCCACCGACGCCGAACGCAAGCCCGCGGTCATGCTGCGGTTCGCCGGAATCCGGCCCGGAATGCGGGTCATGGACATGATCCCGGGAGGCGGTTATTTCACCAGGCTGTTCGCGACGGCGGTCGGACCGAAGGGCGTGGTGTATTCATTCCAGCCGAGCGAGCTCGATTCTCATTTCACGCACAAGCCGCCTCCCATCGATGCGGTCGCAGCCGAATATCACAACGTGCACGTGATCCATGCGTCGATCAACGAGGTGGCGGCGCCGCTGCCCCTCGATGTCGTGTGGACTTCACGCAATTATCACGATCTGAAGGATCCTTTTTTCGCGCCTGCCGACACGGCCAAGGTCGACAAGGCCGTGTTCGACGCGCTGCGGCCCGGTGGAGTCTTCGTCGTCCTGGACCATTCCGCGCCGGCGGGTTCTGGAATCGCGGACACCAACACCCTGCATCGCATCGACGAAGCCGTCGTAAAGCAGGAGGTCGAGGCGGCCGGGTTCCGCTTGGTCGCCGAGAGCAACGCGCTGCGAAACCCGAAGGACACGCGGACCCTGAAGGTGTTCGATCCGGCGATTCGCGGCCACACCGACCAGTTCATCCTCAAGTTCCGCAAGCCCCGGTCTTAATGGGCGGCAGGTAGCGCGCCCGCGATCTCCGTGAGCAGGGCGGTCACGTAGGGACTGAAGGAGCGCCAGACCTCGACATGGAACCTGTGGACTTCGGTCCGCCACAGCACCACGTCGGCCTTCGCGAGCGCGGTCCGCGTGCACATGCCGACCGGGAATCCGGCCGGATCGAGGTCCAGCGCGCAGGCGCCGTTCAATATCTGGGCCGCGAGCGGCCCATGGATCTCGAACGCCACCTGGCGGTGACTGATGTCCACCAGCGCATGCGGCAGCGGTCCCACGGCGGCGGTCAGCGCCGCCTGGACCCTGGCCGCGCCCGGTTCGGCCGGTGCGAGCAGCAGATACTCGTCGGGACCCAGCCACAAGCACGCGCGCGCGCCGTCGGCGTGGGCGCGGCAGGCCTCTTCCGTCACGGGCATCGGGAACGCGCCGGCGGCCGCGGCGCGCGCGGCGCGATCGGCGAAAAACAGCAGGCGCGTCGCAGGAGGCAGCGGGTTCATCCAGGACGTGGATGAAAATGCCGGCGGAATGCGCGCAAGCGGCTCAAGCATGGATGCGTGCTCCACTCGGATCATAGAAAACCGGCGGGACGACTTCGACCTCGATGTCGCCACCGGGCATTGGCACATACAGCGTCGTGCCCATCCGCGCGCGGCCGCCGGCGACCAGTGCGAGCGCGATCGGGTGGGCGAGGCAGGCGCTGTAATAGGACGAACTCACGTGACCGATCAGGCGCATCGGCGGTTTTTGTCCGGGGATTTCGGCGACCTGCGCGCCTTCCTCGAGGATGGTGCGGCCGTCGCGGCTTTTCAAACCGACGAGCTGTTTGCGCATCGGCGCGTGCATCGACGCTCGCTGCAGCGAACGCTTGCCGACGAAATCGGCCTTCGACTTGCCGATCGCCCAGGCGAGGCCGGCATCGTCCGGCGTCACGGTGCCGTCCGTGTCCTGCCCGACGATGATGTAGCCTTTTTCGGCGCGCAGGACGTGCATGGTCTCGGTGCCGTAGGGGGTGATGTCCTTCTCGCCACGGGCATGAATCGCCCGCCACACGCCGAGCCCGTAGTCGGCGGGAACGTTCACCTCGAAGCCGAGCTCGCCGCTGAAGCTGACGCGCATCACCATGCCGGGCACGCCGCAGATGCGGCCGTGTGCGACGCTCATGTGCGGCAGCGCCGCGGCGCCGATGTCGATGTCTTCTACCAGTCCTTGGAGGAGGTCGCGGGATTTCGGCCCCTGAACCGCGATCACCGCCCATTGCTCCGTCGTCGAGGCCAGCCACACCGCGAGTTCCGGCCATTCTGTCTGGCGGTAATCCTCCATCATCGCGAGCACGCGCGCGGCTCCGCCGGTCGTCGTCGTCACGTGGAAGCGATCGGGCGCGAGCCGCGCCACGACGCCGTCGTCGTAGACGAATCCGTCCTCGCGGCAGAGAATTCCGTATCGGCAGCGTCCGACGGCGAGATTCGACCAGTTGTTGACGTAGAGCCGGTTCAGGAACTCGGCGGCATCCGCGCCCACGACCTCGATCTTGCCGAGCGTCGAGGCGTCGAAGATGCCGCAGGCGGAGCGCACCGCGAGGCATTCGCGTGCGACCGCTTCGTGCATGCCTTCGCCGCCGCGCGGAAAGTACCGGGCCCGCTTCCACAAGCCGACATCCTCGAAGACCGCCCCTTCGGTCGCGGCCCAGTCGTGCATCGGGGTCTTGCGCACCGGATCGAACAAATCGCCCCGCGAAGCGCCGGCGAAGCTGCCGAACGTGGTGGGCGTGTAAGGCATGCGAAAACTGGTGAGACCGACCTGCGGAATCGGCACCTCGAGCGCGCCGGCGACGATCGACAGGGCGTTGAGATTCGAGGTCTTGCCTTGATCGGTCGCCATGCCGGTGGTCGTGAACCGCTTGACGTGTTCGATCGAACGGAAGCCCTCGCGCGTCGCGAGCAGCAGGTCCTTGACGGTCACGTCGTGCTGCCAGTCCACGAAGGACTTGTCGGAGCTCGCGCCGGCGAGCGGCACCGCGCCGAGAAATGCCGATCCGTCCCCGCCCGCCGAATGCGCGCTGACGCTGCGCCGCCGTCCGCTGCGGCCGGAAGCGGCCTCCGCCCCGGCGGCGAACCCATCATCGATGACGCCCGCCAGGTCGTAGATGCCGCGGCAGGCGCCGACCGAGCGCTCGCGCTCCGCCGACCGGTCGGGCAGGAAGGCTTGCAGCGGCTCGTTCCACGCGAGCTTGCCGCGGGACTGCGAAAACAGGTGAACACTCGGTGTATAACCGCCGGACATCAGCACGGCGTCACAGCGCACGGTGCGCTTGCGCCGCACGCCGCCCGTCCCATCCAGTTCGCCGAGCACGATTTCATTGACGCGCAGGCCTCCCAAGGTGCCGAGCACCGTGGCCGATGTTAGCACCTCGATGCCCGCCCGGCGCGCCGCCGTCGGCAGCGCGCCTTCGGCCTGCGGCCGCAGGTCGGCGACCGCCGCGATCGACACCCCGGCCGCGTGCAGGTCCAGCGCCGCCTGGTAGGCGTCGTCGCCCGCGGTGACCAGCACCGCGCGCGTGCCGACGCGCACGCCGTATCGGTTCAGGAAAGTCCGCGCGGCGCCGGCGAGCAGGATGCCCGGGCGGTCATTGCCCGGGAACACGACGGGCCGTTCGATCGCGCCTGTCGCGAGCACCACGCTTCGCGCACGCACTTGCCACAGGCGCTCGCGCGCGCGGCCGGCGGGCGGCGCCGACAAATGGTCGGTGAGGCGCTCGTTCAAGCCGAGCAAGTTGTGCGGGAAGTAGCCGAATGCGGTCGTTCGGGCGAGCAACGTGACCCGCGGGTTCGCCGACAGTTCGGCAAGCGCCTGATCGACCCAGGCCTGCCCGCCCGCGCCGTTGATCGTCGCCTGCGGGTCCGAAAGCAGCGCGCCGCCGAATTCGTTTTGTTCATCGCACAGGATCACCCGCGCGCCTTCGTCGGCCGCGGCCAGAGCCGCGGCGAGACCGGCGGCGCCGCCGCCGGCGACCAGCACGTCGCAGTGCGCGTAGCACTGCGCGTAGCGGTCCGGATCCGGCTCGGTGGGCGCCACACCGAGTCCCGCGGCGCGGCGGATCACCGGCTCATACAAGGATTTCCATGCACCCTTCGGCCACATGAAGGTCTTGTAGTAAAAGCCCGCGGGAAACAGCGGCGACAGCCAGTCGTTGATCCGGCCGACGTCGAATTGCAGGCTCGGCCAGCGGTTCTGGCTCAGCGCGTCGAGGCCTTCGTACAGTTCCACCTGTGTCGCGCGCAGATTCGGCGTGACCCGCGCCGCATCGCGGCGCACCGTCACGAGGCCGTTCGGCTCCTCGGCGCCCGCCGACAGAAGGCCGCGGGGGCGGTGATACTTGAACGATCGGCCGACCAGGTGCACGCCGTTCGCGAGCAGCGCGGAGGCGAGCGTATCGCCGGCGACGCCTTGGTAGTCTCGGCCGTCGAAGCGGAATTTCCGACGCTGGGTGCGGTCGATGCGACCGCCGCCCGGAGTGCGCCACACGCTCATCGCGCCGTTCCCGGGGTCGGCTCGGACGCCGCGGGGTCAGGCCGCGCGGCGCCGATCTTGTACGTCGCGGCGAACCGGTCGGTCGTCGTGTCGCGCAGCGCGTTGAAGAATCGTCCGCAGCCGCGCGCATGGCGCCAGCGCTCCGCATGGACTCCCTTGGTGTTCGTGCGCATGTAAAGGTACTCGGCCCATTGTTGATCGTCGAGCGCGGATGGGTCGGCGGGTCGGACCAGATGCGCCTGACCGCCGTACGTGAATTCGATTTCCGGGCGGTCACCGCAATAGGGACAGGATATGAGCAGCATCACGCGCCTCGTTCAGTGGGCGACGGCGGCCGCCGCGGCCTCGTCGATCAGGTGGCCGTCGCGGAAACGCTCGATCGTGAACGGCGCGTTGATCGGGTGCGGTTCGTCGCGGGCGATGGTCCACGCAAACACGTGCGCCGCGCCGGGCGTCGCCTTGAAGCCGCCGGTTCCCCAGCCACAGTTGACGTACAACCCGGGCACGGGGGTCTTGGCGATGATCGGCGAGCGGTCCGGCGTGACGTCGACGATGCCGCCCCAATTGCGCATCATGCGCATCCGGCGGAAGGTCGGGAACAGTTCGCAGATGGCGTCGAGCGTGTGCGTGTTGATGTGCAGGGCACCGCGCTGGGTATAGGACGTATAGGCGTCCGTACCGGCGCCGATGACCAGTTCGCCCTTGTCCGACTGGCTGATGTAGGCGTGAATCGTGTTGGACATCACGACACAGGGGAAGATCGGCTTGACCGGCTCCGACACCAGCGCCTGCAGCGGATAGCTCTCGAGCGGCAGCCGCACGCCGGCGAGTCCGAGCACGGCGCTGGTGTTGCCCGCCGCGGAGACACCGACCCTGCCGGCGCGGATGACGCCGCGCGTCGTTTCCAAGGCCTCGACGCGGCCGGCCGCGTCACGGCGGATGCCGAGCACCTCGCAGTTCTCGATGATGTCGACGCCGAGTGCGTCGGCGGCGCGCGCATAACCCCACGCGACCGCGTCGTGGCGCGCCGTTCCGCCGCGGCGCTGCAGCGCCGCGCCGAGCACCGGATAGCGCATGTTGCCCTCGATGTTGAGCGGCGGACAGAAGGCCTTGGCCTCCTCGGGCTCCAGCCATTCGTTGTCCACGCCGTTGCAGCGATTCGCATGCACGTGCCGCTTGAAAACCTGGATGTCGTGCACCGTGTGGGCGAGCATCATCACGCCGCGGGGCGAGAACATCACGTTGTAGTTGAGCTCCTGCGAGAGGTTCTCCCACAGCTTGACCGAATGGTCGTAGAGCGCCGCGCTCTCGTCGAACAGGTAGTTCGAACGGATGATGGTCGTGTTCCGGCCGGTGTTGCCGCCGCCGATCCATCCCTTTTCGAGCACCGCGACATTCGTGATCCCGTGTTCGCGGGCGAGGTAATAGGCGGCACCGAGCCCATGCCCGCCGCCGCCGACGATCACGGCATCATATGCGGGCTTCGGCGCGGCCTTGCGCCACTGGGGCCGCCAGTCCCGGTGGCCGGTGAGCGCGCGCCGGATCAGCGCGAGACCAGAAAATGTTTGCTTGCTCATGGCGATGGTACGCGCGCGGTCCTCAGGCCCGGAGATCCTTGTTCTCGGGATCGTAGGGCGAATCCACCAGCACGGTCGCGCGCTTGCGTTCGCCGAGGATCTCGATTTCCAGTTGCGTGCCGACCGCCGCGAACGCGGGGGCGACGTAACCGATCGCGAGGCTCTTGCCGAGCGCGTGACCGAAGTAGCCGGAGGTGGCGCGCCCGATCAGTTTGCCGTCCGCATCGTACAGCGGTTCGTTGCCGAGCGGATCCGCGTCCACGACGCCATGCACTTCGAGGGTGATGAATCGGTGCGGCACGCCGGCGGCGAGCTGCTTCTCTAGCGCCGCCCTGCCGATGAAATCCCCCTTGTTCATGCGCACGAACCGGTCCAGACCGGCCTCGAACGGCGTGTAGTCCGGCGTCAGGTCGGTGCCCCACATGCGGTAGGATTTCTCCATGCGCAGCGATTCCATCGCGCGCATGCCGACCATGCCGATGCGGTGCGCGGCGCCGGCGCGGAGCAGGGCGTCGAACAGGTGGTGGGCGTATTCGATCGGGAAGTGCAGCTCCCAGCCGAGGGAACCAACGAAATTGACGCGCATCAGGTACACATCGGTGGCAAGTCCGACCTCGGCGATCTGACCGGTCAGCCAGGGGAAGGCGGCATTGTCGAGCGGCACGTCGGTGAGCGCCGCCAACACGTCGCGCGATCGCGGTCCGGCGAGCACGAAGCAGCCGCGGCTCGTCGTGATGTTGCGAAGGCTGATCGTCGCCGCCGAGTCCGGCGGCAGCATCTTCTGCAGGTAATCGCCGTCGTACCGCTCGGCGGCGCCGGCGCTGACGACGTAATAGCGTTGTTCGCCGAGCTTGGTGATGGTGAATTCCGAGCGGATGCCGCCGCGCGGGGTCAGCGCATGGCAGAGGGCGATGCGGCCGATCTTCGTCGGCACCTTGTTGGCGACGAGTCCATCGAGCCAGCTCTCGGCCCCGGGTCCCGACACCTCGTGCTTGGTGAACGGCGAGAGGTCGATGATGCCGACGTCTTCGCGCATCCGCCGCACCTCGTTGCCGACGTGCTCGAAATAATTCGAGCGGCGGAAGCTCCAGTCGTCCTTGGGCGACACGCCGGGCGGTGCGAACCAGTTCGGGCGCTCCCATCCATAGCGTTGGCCGAACACCGCGCCCATGCGCGCGAGCTTGTCGTAGATCGGACTCGTTTTCGCCGGACGCGCATCGGCGCGCTCTTCGTCCGGGTAATGGATCACGAATACGTTGCGGTAGGTTTCCTCGTTCTTTTGAACGACGTAGCGCTTGCTGGTGTACGGGCCGTAGCGGCGCGGATCGACCGCGGCCATGTCGATCCCGGGCTCGCCGTCGACCATCCATTCGGCGAGCTGCCAACCCGAGCCGCCCGCCGCGGTGATGCCGAAGCTGTGTCCTTCGTTGAGCCACAGGTTGCGCGCCCCCCAGGCGGGTCCGACCAGCGGGCTGCCGTCCGGCGTGTAGGCGATCGGCCCGTTGACGATGTCCTTGATCCCGCAGGTGGCGAGTGCGGGCACGCGCCGCATCGCGGCTTCGACGTGGGGCAGCAGCCGGTCCAGGTCGCCCTCGAACAGGCTCTTGCCGAACCATTCAGGGACCCCGTCGGCGAAGCGCGCCGGCGCACCGGCCTCGTAGGGTCCCAGGATCCAGCCCATGCGCTCTTCACGCAGATAGTAGGATTTGTCGCTTTCCCGCAGCACCGCGAGTTCGCGGCCGCCGCCCTGGCGGTAGGCTTTGAGCTCCGGGGATTCGTCGTAGACGATGTATTGATGTTCGACCGGGATCGAGGGCACGTTGATGCCGAACATGCGGCCGGTTTGCCGCGCATAGTTGCCGGTCGCGCAGACCACGTGCTCCGCTGTGATCTCGCCCTTGTTCGTCGTCAGGTGCCATTCGCCGGACGCGGTCTGGCGGACGGCGGTGACCTCGGTATGTTCGTATATCTCGGCGCCGCGACTGCGCGCGCCCTTGCGCAGCGCCATCGTCAAGTCGGCCGGCGCGATGTGGCCGTCGTCCGGATGGTAGAGCGCGCCGATGATCTTGGGCGTCTCCTGGCCGTCGCCGATCTCGGCGAGCGGCCACAAGTCGCGGACCTCCTTCGGTCCGATGATCTGGAACGGCACACCGATCGTGTTCGCGGTTCCGCAATACTTCTGGTATTCGTCCATGCGGTCGCGGCAGGTGGCGAGACGCAGGTTGCCGGTGACGTGAAAACTGACGTCCTGCCCGGTTTCCGCCGGCAGGCGCTTGTACAGGTCGACCGAGTACTTGTGCAGCTGGCCGACCGTATAACTCATGTTGAACAGCGGCAACAATCCGGCCGCGTGCCAGGTCGAACCGGCCGTCAGTTCCGAACGTTCGAGCAAGACGACGTCCGACCAGCCTTTTTTCGCCAGGTGATACAAAGTGCTGACGCCGACGACGCCGCCGCCGATGACCACGACGCGGGCATGAGTTTTCATTAGTTGCGGATCTCCGACGTTGATGTCTGCCGCAGTGTAACTAGAGCACCGCCGAAGGTGAGGCCATTTGCGACAGTCCCTGATGGAAATGCGTCAGGACGCCGCCAACGGGCCGGTGCAGTCTCATACGGACTGTCCGGAAAACGACAATGACATGCCGTAAAGAGGCAATTTCGAGTCGCGCGATGGCATAATGACAGCTTCCGGCCAGCCCGCTTGAACTTCGAAAGGAGCGCATCGTCTTGGAAACCGCCGCCGTGCTGCGCAAATGCAAGTACGCGTTTCTGACCCTGCCGAATTATTCCCTGATCGCCCTGTCGAACGCGGTCGAACCGCTGCGCATGGCGAACCGCCTGGTCGGCCGCGAGGTGTACGAATGGTCCGTCGTCAGCGCGAGCGGGCAGGCCGTGCCGTCGAGCAGCGGCATGTCGCTCACGCCCACCGAGCCGTTCGACAAGTTGGGTCCGGTCGATATCCTGTTCGTTTGCGGCGGCATCAACGTGCGGGACGCGGTCGCGGCGCCGCTGCTGGCGCAGCTGCGACGCCTCGCTGATCGGCGCGTTCCTTTGGGCGGACTGTGCACCGGCGGCTATGCCCTCGCGCGCGCCGGCCTGCTCGATAATCACAAGGCGACCATCCACTGGGAAAACCTATCGTCGCTGCGCGAGGAATTCCCGCGCGTGCGCATCAGCGACCAACTTTTCACCATCGACCGCGAGCGCTTCACCTGTTCGGGCGGCACGGCGCCGCTCGATTTGATGCTGCATTTGATCCAGTCGAAGCTCGGCGCGCGGATATCGCAGCTTGTGTCCGAACAGTTCATGATCGAGCGGGTGCGCAACGACACCGACCGCCAGTACGTGCCGCTGCGCGCGCAAATCGGACCCTCCAACCGCGGCTTGATCCGGGTTGCGCAGTTGATGGAGGAGAACATCGAAAGGCCCTTGTCCCTCGACAAGATCGCCAAGGCCACGGGCCTGTCGCGGCGGCAGATCGAGCGTCTGTTCCGCCGCGATCTGAACTGCGTGCCGAAGCGCTATTACCTGGAGATGCGCCTGCGGCGGGCGCGCGAACTACTGCTGCAAACCGCGATGCCGATCATGGACATCACCGCAGCCTGCGGATTTCAATCGCCGCCGCATTTCTCCAAGTGTTACCGCAGCCAGTTCGGCTATCCGCCGAGCGCCGAGCGCAAGGCGCGGCGGCGCAGCGAGGCGCAGGCGCCCGCTATTTGAAGATGACGGTCTTGGTGCCGTCGAGAAACACCCTGTTCTCGAGCAGCAGCCGCACGGCGGTCGACAACGCGCGGCGTTCCGAGTCCCGGCCCACCGCGGCGAGCATCTCCGGCGTGAAGCTGTGGTCGACGCGCTCGACGATCTGTTCGATGATCGGACCCTCGTCGAGATCACCGGTGACGAAATGCGCGGTGGCGCCGATCAGCTTGACGCCGCGCTCATGCGCCTGATGATACGGCTTCGCACCCTTGAAACCGGGAAGGAACGAATGGTGGATGTTGAGCGCGCGACCGCCGAGACGCTTGCACAGGTCGTCGGAGAAGATCTGCATGTAGCGTGCGAGCACGACGAGTTCCGTGCCGGTGCGCTCGATCAATTCGAGCAGCTGGGCCTCCTGGGCGGCCTTGGTGGCGGCCGTCACCGGCATCAGGTGATAGGCGATGCCGTAGCGCTCGGCGATGTTGCGCATGTCCGGATGATTCGAGACGATCGCGGTAACCTCCATCGGCAGTTCGCCGATGCGCTGGCGGTACAGGAGGTCCTCGAGACAATGATCGAGCTTCGACACCAGGATCATCACGCGGGCGCGGTGGGAGCCGTCGTGGATCGCCCACTGCATCTGTTCGGCGTGCGCGAGGGCGACGAAATCCGCCTTCAAACCCGCCACGTCCACCGTCTCGCCGGCGACGCCGCAAAACTTCACGCGCACGAAGAAGCGCTTCGTCAGCACGTCGTCGAATTGTTGCATCTCCATGATGTAAAGACGATGCGAGGCGAGGAAGCCGGTGACCGCCGCCGCGGTGCCCATGCGGCTCGCGCAACTCGCGGTCAGAACGTAAGGATGCGATGTTTGAAATTCCATGGGGTGATCGTACAGAGGGAATCGGTCCCGCGGATGGTCCGGATGCGACCCTGACTTGCCGGGTCGCGACGCATGCTAGTCTCGGGCGAAATGGGACTCGGCGGAGAGCGGATGCAGACCGAACGGTTGGACAAGTGGTTCCAGAGCGCCTACGCGGCGGCGCTCGCCGCGCTCGAACGCGGTGAACCGGCCGAGGCCGAAGCGGCGGTGCGCGCGATTCAGCGGAAATTCCCGCGGGAGGTGAATTCGCTGCGCGTGCTCGGCATCGCGTTGCTCGCGCAGGGCAGGGGCGCGGCCGCGATCGAGACGTTGGAACTCGCCGTCCGGGAGGCGCCGGATTTTGCGCACGCGCGCGTCGACCTCGCGAAGGCGCTGCGGGCCGCCGGACGGCTCGACGCGGCGATCGAGGAGATGCGCAGAGGGCTCGCGCTGGACGGCTCCTTGCAGGACGCGTGGTTCCTGTTCGGCGATCTGCTCGTCAACACCGGGGAATTTGCGGCCGCGCGCGCGGCGTACCAGTCCGCGCTCGGCGCCGGCGCGTACGTGGGCGTCCTCGAGGAGGCGAGTCTGCTGTTGAACGGCGGCGAACGCCGTGCGGCGGAGGTGCTGTTCCGCCGGGTGCTGCGGGAGGATGCGAACCAGGTCGGCGCCCTGTGCGGCCTCGCGGCGGTGTCGCTCGCCGCCGGCCATCCCCAGGACTCGCTGCGCCTGCTGCGCCACGCGCAGCGCCAGTCCGTGCATCTGCCGCTGATCCAGCGCGGTCTTGCGCAGACCCATCTCGAAATGGTGCACCTGGCCGAGGCGGACGCGGCGATCCGCCGCGCGCTGCTGATCGATGACACGGCCCCCTCGGGCTGGGTGGTGCTGGGGTCGGTTCTGGCGCAATCGCTGCGCCAGGTCGAGGCGCTCGACGCCTACGCGCGGGCGCTGCAGATGGACCCGCGGCAGATCCGCGTGCTGCTGTCGATGGGGCATGTTCAGAAGACGCTCGGACGGCGGGCCGAGTGCGAGGCAAGCTATCGGCGCTGCATCGCGCAGCAGCCGGATTTCGCGGAAGCGTATTACAGCCTCGCCGATTTGAAGACCTACCGGTTCGACGATGCGGAGCTCGCGGCGATGCAGGAACTGCTGCGGGCCGCGGCGCCCGGCAGGCGCGAGCCGCAGCTGGATTTCGCGCTGGGCCGCGCCTTCGAACAACGAGGGCTGGACGTCGAGGCGTTCGAGCGCTACGCGGCCGGCAACGCGGCGCGACGCCTAGCCGCGCCGTTCGACGCGGCCGGCTTCGAGTCGAAATGCCGCCGGGTCGCCGCGGTGTACGACGCGGCGTTTTTCGCGGCGACGGCCGGGGAGGGCTGCGAGGATCCGTCGCCGATTTTCGTCGTCGGACTGCCGCGTTCCGGATCGACGCTGGTCGAGCAGGTGCTCGCGAGCCATTCGCGTGTCGAGGGCACGATGGAACTGCCTACGGTCGGCGGCTTCGTGCGGGAGCTCGACCACCGGAACGGGGCGCAAGACGCCTATCCGGAGTGCCTGCGGGCGCTGCCCGGCGGGCGTTACGAGGCGCTTGGGCGGCGCTATCTCGAGGAGACGCGGAGCCTGCGCACCGGCCGACCGCATTTCATCGACAAGATGCCGAACAACTTCAGCCACGTCGGCCTCATCCATCTGATGCTGCCGAACGCGAAGATCATCGATGTGCGCCGCCATCCGCTCGACGCCTGTTTCAGTGCATTCAAGCAGTACTTCGCCAAAGGACAGACGTTCACCTACGATCTCGAGGATCTCGGGCGCTATTACCGCAGCTACCTCGCGCTGATGGACCACTGGGACCGCGTGCTTCCCGGCAAGGTGCTGTGTCTGTCCTACGAGGCGCTGGTCCGGGACACCGACGCCCAGGTGCGCCGCCTGCTCACCCATTGCGGCCTGCCGTTCGAGAGCGCCTGCCTGAGATTCCATGAGAATCCGCGGGCGGTGCGTACCGCGAGTTCCGAGCAGGTGCGGCTGCCGATCTACGATTCGGGAATCGGCCATTGGCGCCGGTTCGAGCGGCAACTCGAGCCGCTGCGGCGGGCGCTCGGCAGCTGCCTCGAGCGCTTCGACGCCTGAAGCCCGCCGCTATACCGGCATATCGCATAATTATATGGTCAGATAAAATTGGTTGACGGGCGCCTTTCGCGTCGCTCATGATGGAACCATGCCGGATGCGGGCGTGCGGCGCCCGCGAGGCGCCGTCGCGGGAGATTCGGGATGAAGAAAGTCGCCGACGACATATTGACGATCGGACCGTCGCGCCGCGACCGCAGGAACTGCGCGTTGTCGCTCGCGATCGCATCCATCCTGTCCGGTTCCGGAACCGCGGGGATCGCGGCCGCGCGGGCCGCCGACGGCCCGGCGGCCGGCGACAGCCTGTCCGAGATCGTCGTCACGGCGCGCAAGCGCAGCGAGGACCTGCAGAAAGTGCCGGAGAGCATCGACGTGTTCGGCACGAAGGACCTGCAGAACCTCGGCATCACCCAATTCGAGGATTTCGCCGCCAAGGCGCCGACCGTCTCGTTCATCAGCATCGGTCCCGGCTACCAGCAGTTCTTCATGCGCGGCGTTTCGGACGGCAGCACGCCGAACAACTCGAACACGTCGACCACCGGCTATTACCTCGACGAACAACCGCTCAGCTATTTCGGCGGCATCCCGGATCTGCACGCCTACGACATCGCCCGCGTCGAGGTTTTGAACGGTCCGCAAGGCACGCTCTACGGGGCCGGAGCCATGTCCGGGGCCATCCGCCTGATCACCAACAAGCCCGATCCGGCCAAACTGAGCGGCGGCATGGATTTCGACGGCGGCCAGATCGACGGCGGCGAACGTAACGAAAGCGTGGAGGGATTCTTGAATCTGCCGCTCGCGGCCGGCACGTCGGCGCTGCGCGTGTCGGGCTTCTACGTGAAGAAGGGCGGATTCATCAACAACCTGCTGGAGACGCGCAATTGGGTCAACGGCACGACCAGCACGAACGCCGAGTGGGCGGGCAACAACTACAACCGCGAACTGTTCGCCGGCGGCCGCGTCGCGCTGCTCCAGAAATTCGGCGACGATTGGTCAGCGACGCTGTCGGGGGATTTCCAGCACCAGAAGATCCGCGGCGCCTGGGATCAGAATCCGAGCGTCAACGGTCCGCGCAACGTCGCCCGTTTCGGTCCGGAGGCACAGGAACGCTACAACCGGATGATGTCCTTGACGGTCCACGGCGACGTCGGCATCGGCGACCTGATCTACGCGGGCGGCTATTTCAGCCGCTCGAACCATCAGATCAACGAGTATTCGGAGTACGTCCAGTACGTCAACACGCCGTCCGTGACGCCGGCGACCGTGCAGTCGGTTGCCTGTCAGGTCTACGACCCCACGACGACGCCCGCAACCTTCTCCGGGTGCAACGTGCCGACGATGTACTACGATTACCATGACCAGATCAATCGCTGGTCGCACGAAGTGCGGCTCCAGTCCAAGCAAGGCGGCAGCACCCACTGGACCGTCGGCTTGTATTACGAACAGACCAAGGACGATTACTCTTCGTTCTACGACATGCCCGGCATCGATTTCCAGGGCAGCCAGGCGTCCTATTACATCGCCCAGTACGGCGGAACGCCGCTGCCGCAGGAGTGGTACAGCAATGTTTCGCGCCAGGACAATCACCAGGTCGCGGGTTTCGGTGAACTGACCCAGGATCTCGGCAAGCGCTGGAGCGTCACGGTCGGCATGCGCGATTTCCGCTCGCGCGTGTCCCAATCGAGCGCCTGGGCGGGATATTACTACCAGCCGAAGGTGCCTACTCCGGTCGAGAGCGGTTCCTCGTCCAAGGTCGACTACAAGGCCGGCGTCAACTTCCAGGCGACGCCGAACACCTTGTATTACTTCTCCTTCGCGCAGGGCTTCCGCGACGGTGGGTTCAACACGTCGGCGGCCGGCAATCCCCTGGTGCCCGCGACGTTCTCGCCCGACACGCTCGACAGCTATGAACTCGGCTGGAAGGCGCTGTTCGACGAAGGACGCTACCGCTGGAACGGCGCCGCCTATTACATGCCGTGGAAGAAGTATCAGACCGCGGTCTACGACCTCGCGATCTCACCGTCGACGTTCAACGCGAACATCGGCGACGCCCGGGTCTACGGCATGGAGACGAACGTCGACGCGCGCCCCGTAGCGGGCCTGACGCTGTCGATGTCGCTCGCCTATAACGACTCGCGCCTGACGAGCAACACCTATCAGAATGCCAACTACGTCGTGCTGCCCGGCGAGCGCCTGCCGTTCGTGCCGTACTTCAAGGCGAGCGCCTCGGCGCGCTACGAAGCGCCGATCCGCCCGAACTTGATCGGTTACGTCCAGTACGACATCGCCCATACCGGCGCGATGTGGAGCAGCCTGCGCGCCGACACGCGTTCGCTGCAGCCCGCTTTCAATATCGCGAACCTGCGCGCCGGCTGGCGCACGCCGGACCATGTGTGGAACGTCGAGGCCTACATCACGAACCTGGACAACACGCGCGCGGTCGTGTTCGTGAACACCTACAACTACGACAAGCGCCAGACGACGAATGAACCGCGTGTGTTCGGCGTTCACATCCGCTATCGATTCTGAGACCTTCAGGGCGCGGGCGCGAGCGCCCGTACCGTCTCGCCGCCGAGGATGCCCGCGATCCTCGCGCGCGCATCGGCGGGGTATTGCGGCCAGGAGATCATCAGACTGCCGTCCAGCCCGCCGGGGCCCAGCACCCGGACCCGCGCATCGATCGTGCCGCGGCGGCCGGCCGGCACCTGCGCGACGCCGCTGACGGCGACGTCCGAAGTCCAGCGCACACCGCTCATGCGGAGCCGGCGGCCGGCGGCCGCGACGCGAAAGCTTCCGCCGCGCAAACCGGGTCCCCGCCCCGTGGTGTTTTCCCCGGCGCGGACGACGACATCGCCCACGGTCAGGAGCACGGCGCGCACGACCTGAAGGCCCGGTCTGCCGGCGCGGTTTCCCGGCACCGCCACCGCGGGTTCCAGCGCGCCGGCGCGTCGTGCGAATTCCGGAACCAGGCGCAGCGGCGGGATGCGGCCCGCACAACGCGTGTCGCCAGGCGACAGCGTCCGCAGAAAGTGGCGCACGATGCGCGCGGCACAGTCGCCGCGCGCTCGTGGCAGCGCGTTCACATGAAAGCTGTTCACCATCACGACTTGACGGCCGTGCGGGAACTCCCGCGCCACCGCGGCGCCGTTCGCCACCGTCGTCATGTCGTCGAGATCGGCCGAGATCACGAGTGCCGGAATATCCGGATACGCGCGACCCGCGGGAATGACGGCTCCGTCGGGGTGCTGACGCGGCGGCTTCGGCCAGCGAACGCATTCGTCGATGAAGCTGTAATCCAGCGGCATGCCGCGATACTCGTCCATCGTGAACGGCGCGTAGGTCCCCGGATGTTCGCGCTGCCGCCGGGCGATCGCCGCGTCCCGCGCCCGCACGCGCGCGCCGGGGTCGAGGTTCATGTCGAATATTTGCGGCGGGTCCTGGCAGAGCACTGCCGCGGCAAGCCCGGCGCTCCAATTGCGCGGGTTCGCGGTGGGGTCGCGCGAGTCGACGCCGCTGTAGGTCTCGGCCATCAACCGCAACAAGGGCGCGCGGTCGCCGCGCGCGAAGGCGCGCGCGGCCGCGTCCGTTTCGCGCACCGACGCGAGCGCGGGGGACCCCGCGAACATCAGTATCGCGAGGGCCGAGGCGTCGGCCGTGAAGGTCCGGCGCCGCCCGTCGGCGTCTGGCGCGGTGGCGGCGAACGGCTGTTCGCGCAACCGCCGCAGCGCCGGCAGGATGTGGGCGATCGAGTCGCCCGGAATGCGCGCGCACGCCGGAGAACGCGCGCACGCGAGGTTGAATTTGGCGCGCATCGCCGGTGCGTAGCTGGGATACCAGGCGTAGTCCGGGCCGTTCAAGGGGTAGGCGCCATCCAGCACGATCGAGCGCAGCCGCGTCGGGTGGCGCAGCGCAAATACTTGTTCGAAGTAGGTTCCATAGGAATCGCCGTACAGGTCGATGCGTCGGACGGCGAGCGCGCGCAGGATCGCGGCCAGATCGTCCGCCGCGAACGCGGTGCCGTAGAGCGCGGCGCCTGTCCCCAGCGCGCGGCCGCAGGCGGCCACCCCGGCTATGGTCCAGCGCGGCGCCGTCTGTAGCGCGGCGCAATTCAACGCCCCCGAACGACCGGTGCCGCGATTGTCCATCAGCAGCACGTCGCGCCGCGCGCGCAGCGGCCGGAACAGCGCCAGATAGTCGTCGCGCGACTGGGTCGCCGGATAGCCCGGTCCGCCTTCGGTCGCGACCAGGGTGCCGCGCGCTGCGCCCGCGCCGGTGTGCGGGTACAGTTCGAAGTGGATCCGGATCTTGCCGACGCCAGGATGTGCCGGGTCGAGAGGACGGTCGAGGTCGCCGCAATATGCCGCGACGACCGCGCAGCGGTGCAGCGTCAGTTCCCCCATCCGCAGCGTCGCCGCCGGGCGCGCGGACGGCGCGGCCGCATGCGCGGAAAACGCGGCCGCGGCGAACAGCGGCAGGGCGCGCAGGCATGCCATGGGCCTGCGAATATCGGCGTTGAATCGTGGCAAGCCCCGGACTCCCCTGCATTAGCGATCCGAACCCCGAGAATAACGCGGATCGACGGCGTGGCGCGCTGGAATTGCGTGCGTGTTGAAGGCAGACTAGCGCCCGATGCAAAATCGTTACTCCGCTTGGTCGCTGCTGCGCGGCGCATTCTCCGGCCAGAGGAACTGGTCGCCGGCGTGGACCGACGCCGCCCCGAAGGCCGCCTATGACGTGATCGTCGTCGGCGGGGGCGGTCACGGCCTCGCCACGGCCTATTATCTCGCGAAGAATCATGGATTGAACAACGTCGCCGTGATCGAGCGCGGGTGGATCGGCGGCGGCAACACCGGCCGCAACACCACCATCGTGCGCTCGAATTACCTGTATCCCGAAAGCGCCCGCCTGTACGACTTCTCGCTGAAGCTCTACGAAGGCCTGTCCGCCGAGTTGAATTTCAACATCATGTTGAGCCAGCGTGGCCTCGTGCTGCTCGCACACAGCCGCCATGATCTGGACGCGATGTCGCGCTGGGCCAATGCGATGCGCATGAACGGCATCGACGCGGGGATTCTGAGCCGCGACGAAGTGGCGGCGATGGTGCCGGGCCTCGACATGTCCCCGCAGGCGCGCATCCCGGTGCTCGGCGGATTCACGCAGCGGCGCGGCGGGACGGCCCGGCACGACGCGATCGCTTGGGGGTACGCGCGCGCGGCCTCTGCGCTCGGCGTCGACATCATCCAGAACTGCGAGGTACAGGGCTTCGTTCAGGAGGGCGGCCGGGTCGTCGGGGTCGACACCACGCGCGGCAGGATCAACGCGGACCGCGTCGGCATCGCCGCCGCAGGGCACAGCAGCGTACTCGCGAATCTGGCGGGTTTCCGTCTGCCGGTGACTAGCTACGCACTGCAGGCGATGGTGTCCGAGCCCCTGAAGCCGGTGCTCGACACGGTCGTGCTCTCGCCGGGAACGGGCGCCTATCTCAGCCAGTCGGACAAGGGAGAACTGGTCATCGGCGCGATGCTCGACTTGTTCCCCTCGTACGCGCAGCGCGGCAGCTTCGCGGTCACCCAGTCGATTCTCGCGGGGGTGCTCGCGCTGTTCCCGGCGTACGCACGCTTGAAAATGCTGCGCCAATGGGCCGGCATCGTCGACGTGGTGCACGACTCGAGTCCGATAATCGGCGCGACGCCCGTGCCAGGCCTGTACATCAATTGCGGCTGGGGCACGGGCGGATTCAAAGGCATCCCGGTCGGGGGCTGGACGCTCGCGCATGTTCTCGCGACCGGCGAGAATCATCCGCTCGCCGAGCCGTTCGCGCTCTCCCGGTTCGTCACCGGCCGCTTGATCGATGAAGCGGCGGCTTCAGGCATCGCGCATTGAGCGCACGAGGAACTTCACGGCGATGATGCAGATTCCCTGTATTTTGTGCGGCAGGCGCGACGAGAGCGAATTCGTCTGCGGCGGCGCGAGCCACCTGCTGCGCCCTCCGCTCGAGGCGAGCGATCAGCAATGGGGAGATTATCTGTTCTTCCGCGACAATCCCAAGGGCGTGCACCTGGAGCGCTGGCGCCATGCGCAGGGCTGCGGCCGTTGGTTCAACGTCGCCCGGCATACCGTGACGCACGAGATCTTGTCCGTGTACGCGATCACCGAGCCCGCGCCCCGATGAGCGGACGACGGCTCGCGGCGCCCAGGGGTTCGCGCATCGACCGGGAGCGGACGCTGTCATTCCTGTGGAACGGCCGCCCTTATACCGGATTGCAAGGCGACACGCTCGCCTCGGCGCTGGTCGCGAACGGCGTGCAGCTCGTCGGGCGGAGTTTCAAATACCACCGGCCGCGCGGCATATTCTCCTGCGGTCTCGAGGAACCCACCGCCATCGTCGACTTGATCGACGGCCGTCACCGCACGCCGAACGCGCGCGCCACCGTCGTCGAGCTCGCCGAGGGCATGGTCGCCGAAAGCGTCAATTGCTGGCCGAGCGTCGGCTTCGATCTCGGCGCGGTGAACGGCTGGTTCGCGCCCTTGTTGCCCGCGGGCTTTTACTACAAGACGTTCAAGTGGCCCAACTGGCACCTGTTCGAACCGATGGTCCGCCGCATGGCCGGCCTGGGACGCGCCTCGCTGGAAGCCGACGACGACCGCTACGAAGAGGTCTGCGCGGAGGCCGATGTCGTGGTCGCGGGCGGCGGCATCGCCGGCCTCTCGGCCGCCGTCGCGGCGGCGCAGGCGGGGGCGGGCACCATCCTGATCACCGCCGGCACCGCGACCGGCGGAGCGCTTGGCTGGCGCGACGACGGTGAGCTCGACGCGCTCGCGGCCAAAGCGGCGCAGGCGGGTGTCCGGATCCTGACCCGCAGCGTCGCGTTCGGCGTCTACGACCACAATCTCCTGTGCGCGACCGAACGGCTGACCGGCGGCCCGCGCGGCCCCCGCGGCGTGCTGCGCGAGCGGCTGTGGAAAATACGCGCGCGCTCGATCGTGTCGGCCCAGGGGTCCTTCGAGCGGCCGATGCTGTTCACCGACAACGATCGGCCGGGCGTGATGCTCGCCGGCGCCGCCGACGAATATGCGCATGCCTACGGCGTCGCCTGTGGCCGGCGCGCGGTGATCGCCGCGAACAGCGATTCGGCCTACCAGGTTGCCGCGTCGCTCGGCGCCGCGGGGGTCGAGATCGTGGCCTTGCTCGATCGCCGCGCGCACGCCGACATCGGCGCGCACGTCGACGGCGTCCGGGTACTTCCGAACACCGGCATCGACAAGGTGCTAGGCACCAGCGCGGTACGCGGCTGCGTCGCGGTGGCGGCCGACGGCCATGGTTCCCGTCCCGAACGTTTCGATTGCGATCTCATCCTGAGCGCCGGCGGCCATGCGCCGGCGGTTCACCTGCATTCGCAGGCGGGAGGCCGCTTGCGCTGGCTCGCGGATGGCGCGATGTTCGTGCCGGACGGCGCGGCTCCCGGCATCGTCAGTGTCGGCGGTTGCGCCGGCGTATTTTCGCGGGACACGGCCGTGGCCCATGCGCTGGATGTGGGACGCGCGCTCGCACTCGGATTCACCGTGCCGTCGGCGACACCGTGCGGCGCGGGGCGTTCCCTCGCATCGACCCGAATCGCCGATGCACGCGGCAAGCAGTTCGTCGACCTGCAAAATGACGTCGCGGCCGGCGACGTGGGTCTGGCCGCGCTGGAGAATTACCGCTCCGTGGAACACCTGAAGCGCTACACGACCACCGGTATGGCGACCGACCAGGGCAAGACCAGCAACGTCAACGCGCTCGTGCTGATGGGGGAACTGACCGGTCGCGAACCGGCCGAGGTCGGCACCACGAAATTCCGACCGCCGTTCGTGCCGGCAAGCTTGGGCGCACTCGTCGGGCGCCGGGTCGGGCGTCTTTACAGGCCGTTGAAACACTTGCCGGCCGCCGAGTGGCATGCCGCGCACGGGGCGCTCTACGAACAGTTCGGCAACTGGAACCGGCCCGCGGCCTACCCGGTCGGCGGGGAGACCTTGCACGCCGCCGCGCAGCGCGAGGCGCGCACCGTGCGGCGCTCGCTCGGCGTGTTCGACGGCTCGCCGCTCGGCAAACTGGAGGTCTGGGGTCCGGATGCGGCCGAATTTCTGGATTTGATGTACGTCGGCACCATGTCGAATCTCGCGCGCGGACAGGCGCGATATGGATTGCTGTTGAACGAGAACGGCATCGTCGTCGACGACGGCATCGTCGCGCGCCTCGACGACCACCATTTCTGGGTCAACACGACGAGCGCCGGCGTGGAACGCACCGCGTCCGCGTTCGAAGAGTGGCTGCAATGCGAGTACACGAACCTCCGGGTGTTCGTGACCCCCGTGACCTCCCGCTACGGCAACGTGACGCTGTCGGGACCGAAGTCCTGGGAGGTGATGGCCGCGGTGGGATTCGATGCGGGCCTGTCGCCGGGCTCGATGAAGCACATGACGATGCGGGAGAGCGCGCTCGGCGACGTGCCGCTGCGCGTGCTGCGCGCGAGCTTCACCGGCGAGTTGTCCTACGAAATCAACCTTCCCGTCGACGCAACCACCGCCGTGCTCGACCGCCTGTGGACGGCGGCCGCGGCCGCGGGCGGCGCGCTCTATGGCATCGAGGCGCTGGAGATCCTGCGAACCGAGAAAGGCTACATCCATATCGGCACCGACACCGATGGCACGACACTGCCGGGCGACATCGGGTTCGGACGCGCGATCGGCGCCAAGACGGCGAACTTCGTCGGAAGGCGTTCGCTGCTGCGTCCGGCGGCCCTCGATCCGCAGCGCTTCCAGCTGGTCGCCTTGTCGCCGGCGGACGGCCGCACCCAGCTGCCGACCGGCGCGCAGATCGCCGCGAGCGATCCGCCGACGACGCCGGAAGGCCACGTCACGTCCAGCTTCTGGAGTCCCGAACTCGGCGCACCGGTCGCCCTCGGCATGCTTGCGCGCGGCTCATCGCGGCTCGGCGAGCGCATCCGCGTCCATCACCTCGGAGAGCGGATCGATGCGATCGTCGTCAAAGCCCCGTTCATCGATCCCGCCGGCAGCCGACTGCATGGATAGCGCGGCCGGAATCACCGTCGAACTCGACCGCGGCGTGCACGTCGCCGCGCTCCGGTATTTCGATGCCGATGCGCTCGGCGAGCGCATCGGCGCTCTGCTCGGCGCGGCGTTGCCGTCGGAGCAGCGCAGCGTCCGCGGCCGATTCGCCGTCGGCGACACCCCGTACCTGCTCGCCTGGCGCTCCCCGAATGAGTGCTGGGTCCTGTGCGATGACGGGGCCCCGATCGAAGCGCTGCGGCGGAGTCTTGCGGATTCCCGCGACGCCTGTGTCGTCGTGCAAACGGGCGGCATCCTGGCGCTGACGATCGCCGGCGCGCGCACGCGGGATCTGCTGTGCCGTCTGGGCTCCGCCGCGTCGATCCCGCGGACCGGGGAGGCCCGTACCGGGCGCTTCGCCGACATAACGGTCACCGTGGTCGGACTCGCCGAGGCCGAAGTGCTGCTGCTGGTGGATCGCGCATACGCGAACCACCTGCTGGAATGGATCCGGGCGACCATCGCCGATTTTTAACCGATCGAGGGCTTCATGACATCCAATCGACCGATTGCGCCGACCGTCCTGGCCGCCCTGACCCTGCTGGCCGGCGCTGTCCGCACTGCCGTCGCGTCCCCGGAGCGGCCCGCCGATCCGCTGCCGCGCGCAAGCGCCGCGGCGCTAGGCCTGTCGGGTCCGCGATTGCAGCATATGAACGAATTCTTCAAGATCGAATCCGAGCGGCACCTCGCCGCCGGTTACGTGCTGATGGTCGCGCGCGACGGCAAGCTCGTCGATGCGAGCGCGGTCGGTTACCGCAACCTGCGCAGCCGCGCGCCGATGACGCTGGACACGCGCTTTCGGATCGCGAGCATGTCGAAGCCGATCACGAGCGTCGCGGTGCTGATGCTCTACGAGCAGGGGCTGTTCCAACTCGACGACCCGATCGCGCGGTTTCTGCCGGAGTTTGCGCATCCTCGCGTGTTCACGGGCCTCGACTCCCACGGCAACGTCCTGACGGAACCGGCGAAGCGCGGCATCACGATACGCGACCTGTTGACCCATCGGAGCGGTCTCGGCTATCTGCCGGGATTCGACATGAAGACGCCGCTCGCCGCGATCTACGGCAAGATGCGGCCCGATGCGGACGCGACGCTCGCCGCCAATGTCCGCAAGATCGCGGCGATGCCGCTTTACTATCAGCCGGGCGCCGGCTGGCGCTACAGCTATGCCGACGACGTGCTCGGCCGCCTGGTCGAGGTCGTCTCGGGCATGCCGTTTGCGCAATTCCTGCGGCAGAGGATCTTCACGCCGCTGAACATGAATTCGACCGGATTCTATCTGCCGGCCGCGGACGCGCCGCTGCTCGCGACGATGTATCGTCGAGACAACGACGGCGGGCTGCGGACGAGCCACGCCGACTGGCTCACCGATCCCACGGATGCCAAGGTCTGGCCATCCGGCGGCGGCGGATTGATCTCCACCGCGGGTGACTATCTGCGCTTCGCCCAGATGCTCGCGAACGGCGGCAGTCTCGACGGCCACCAGATCTTGTCGCCGGTCACCGTCGGCCTGATGACGCACAATCAAGTCGCGCCCGACGCTCTGTTCGACTTCTTTGGCCCGGACTCGATCGGACTCGGATACGGACTCGGGGTCGGCGTGGAAATCGACGCGCGGCACGCGCCGCTCGCCGGTATGGACGGCGATTATTCCTGGGGCGGCATCTTCGACACGCATTGGATCGTGAGCCCGGCCACCGGACTCGTCGCAGTGCTGATGACGCAGATCGATCCCACGGTCGCGCCGGCCGGCAATCCGACGCCGTCGCACACGGACGCGGACCTGCGAACGCTGCTGTTCGCATCGGTAAAGTCGCTCGCACCGCCGATCCGGCGCTGAACCGCCCCGTCAGCGCGCCGTGGTTCGGCCGGCATCGATGCCGAGCCAGGCCGCGGCGCTTACGAACGCAAAGCCGGTACCGACCAGGAAGGCAGCATGCCAATCCTGGTGGCCGGACAGGTAGGCGATCAGCGGAATACCGACGATGCCGCCGAGATTGCCGCCGGTGTTCATGAAGCCGCTGACCGCCATCGTATCGCCGCCGCCGACCGTCATCGCCGCCGCCCAATAAGCCCCCTCCGTGAGTTCGACAAAGCCGTAGCAGAGCGCGAGCGTGCCGACGGCCAGGAACGGGTTGGCACAATTCACTGCGACCAGCAACAACAGGCCCGCCGCGGGCAGCGCGATCAGCGGTACCAGACGAAAGCCGGCGCGTGTGCCATATCGCCGGCAGGCAAGCCCGGTCAGCAGGCCGCCAAGACCCGCACCGACCGCGGCCGCGAGCGGCGGCGCCCCCGCGAGCCAGCCGCCCTCGAGGATCGAGAAATGGCGCTCCTGCACCAGGTACAGGAACACCCAGTTCGCGAGCAGATAGAACACGTAATTCATGCACAGGTAGGACGTCGCGAGCAACAGCACGTTGCGGTCGCCGAGCAGGCGCAGCAGCCGTCCGGCGCCGACCGGCTTCACCGCGGCGGCTGCAACGTGCGTGCCGATCTCGGCGAGTTCCGCCGCGGTCATCGCCGGGTGGCGCGCGGGGTCATTGCGCGCATACCAGGCCCACCAACCGATCACGCCGAGCGCCGGCAGCGTCGTCCAGTACAACGCGCGTTGCCAGCCGAAGCCCTGCATCAAGAAGGCGATCAGCGGCGGCGTCATCGCGGCGCCGAGTTGCAGGCCCATCGTCTGTAGACCCTGGACGGCGGGCCAGCGGCCCGGCGGAAACCAGGTCTCGAATACACCGGCGGAAACCGGAAAAATGGCGGCCTGCGCGACGCCGAGCAGCAACTGGACGGTGAGCAGTTCGACGAACAACGCGCGCCCGCCGAGCAGCATCGGTCCCGCCGCCGTCGCGAGCATCGCGCCACAGGCCATCAGGCCGATGATCACGAACGTGAGCCGGGCGCCGAAACGCTGGCCGAACAGGCCGCCCGGCATCTGGAACAGGGCGTAGCCGATCACGAAGGCCTGTTCGAGCCAGCCGATTTGCTGCTGGCTCAAGGACAGGTCCGGCATGATGCGCGCCGCGGCGACGGTGATGCTCTTCTGTTGGACGTACGCGAGCAAACCGAAGGCGAACAGAAACGCGAAGATGCGCCAACGAACACGCAGCGCCGGAGGCTGCGCCTGGATTCTGGCGGTCATTGCTCGATGTGTCGCCGCTGTCCCGGCCCGTGATCCTGAGGCGGCGCGCCGTAGAACGTCTCCGCGGCATGGCCGCGGATGAACGCCACCGCCTCGGCGTGCGCGCTTTGCGCCGAGGACAGCGGCACGTTCGGCTTGAGCGGCACCGCGTGCCGGAACGCCGTCCACAACGCCGTCGGCGCGAGGCCGAAGCTGCGGCTCGAATCCTCGATCTTGCGCATGTCGAGCCATTCGGTGCCCGTCAGCAGGTCCTCCGCGAGCAGATCTATGGTGTCGGCGACGACGCGACGCGCGCGACGGGCCTTCAGCCGGGTCCCGGCCTCGAGATCCTCGACGTTCTGGACCAAGGCGCTGCCCTCGGGCGGGACCGGGTTGATCAGCCCGTCGATTTCCTGCATCAGCGCCGCCGAGTTGAAGTCGCTGCCGCCGCGCGCGTCGGGTAGCGGCGGCAGCACCGTGAAGAAGGTGCTGGTAAAGCGCAGCAGCCGCTGGGCGACCGCTACATCCATGTTCGCGAGGGCGATCGTGAACGCTTCCACGTCATTCGCCAGCGGGTAGGGATCCCAGTTCGCATTGGAAAGGACGAAGCCGTGCTCACCATGGCTCAATGGTCCGCCCTTGACGTAATACTGCATCAGTTCCGGCGTGTTCAGCTCCCAGGAATCGCCGGGCGAGGCGCCGACCAACACCGCCGGGTTGTGATCCGACGAGTTCATTTGAACCAGCAGATCGTCGCGCATCTGGGTCCAGCTCTGCCACGCGGACCCCTGGCGGATCGACGAGGCGCGCAGGCTTTCCGGATCCTGGATGATGCGCTTGTCGTCCTTGTTGAACAGGTAGCTGCCGCGCATCATGTCGAGCACCCGCGCCGCATCCCAGTTCACCCATTTGAACGGACGGTTGCGCTGCACCGGCAGCGCGAGCGGCGTGATGCTGCTGTTCATGCCGTTCAGGTCGACGGCGTAGGCGAGGTCCGCCCAGAACAGCGCCTCGCGCGCATCGTAGGCCATCAAGGCCATCTCGCCGGTGAAAAAGGCATTCGAACTCTCGAGCGCGCTGTCGTCGGCGGCGAAGGGTGCGAGCGGCGCGAGTCCGGCGCGCCGCAGCGCGGCGCCGGCGGGCATGCGGATTCCGTGATAATAGGCGTCGCCCACGCCCACCATCGCGCCCGCGACGTTCGCGAGCGGGGCGAGATCCGCCTCGCCCACGCTGCCGCGCGAGCGCACGACCGGCGTGATCCGGTCGTTGAGCAGATCGAGCAGCCGCTGGGTCAAGGCCGGACTCGCCGCCTCGTAGGTCATCGTGTTCGCGCGCACGACCAGCATCGCCCGCACGTCCTCTTCGCGCGTGACCTCGGGACCGATGCCGGCGAGCGCGCCGCGGCGGAATTGGGCGAGCTCGCGCGCGGTCAGCAGCTCTTTATTGTCGCGCGAGGTCGGATCGCCGGAGAAGATCGCGTGCTCGCGTCCGGCGCCGAAGCCACGGTTGAACCAGTAGACCGGCACGTCCTCCCGTGCCGCTTCGAGCAGCAGGCCGTAGGCGTCGGCGGAGCGCTGTCGGGCTTCCGGACTGAGGGCGACTTTGGCGCCGTGGCGGGCCACATCGACGACCTCGCCGATCGTCAAATGCCGGCCGTCGAGCACGACGGTGCGATCGGCCATCGTCGGGTTGATGGGATGGAAGTCGGCGGCCGACGCGACCGTCGCGACGAGGGACGCGGCCAGGGAGACGGCTAGGGTCGCGACGCGGATCATCCGCGTCGCGAGCGTTCCCTGCGGCAAACATTCCGGCCTGTTCTGCATGGAAACTCCTGAGAGAGGCTATTGCGCGAGCGGCCCCAGTGCGTTGCGCAGCGGGCCGAGCCACGGTTCATAATGGCGCCACTGGTCGATGCCATCGCGATTGATCGGACGCCGGACCTGCTCGGAACTCGCGGTGCGCACGTGGCGCTCGGTCCTGTGAAATTCGAGGCACGCCGGCTCGAACGCCAATCCACAATAATCGAGTATCCGGCGCACGTTGCCTTCCAGGTCCTCGACCAGTTCCTCGTGCCGGACCCGCAGGATCCGGCCGGGTAGCGCAGCGTCCCAATGCGCCATCAGCTCGACGTAGGTCCGATAATACCTCGCGATGTCGTCCAGGCTGTACGTGAATTCCTGTCCGGAGGCGAACAGCTGCTTGAAGTTCGAGAAGCAACAGGCCATCGGCTCGCGACGTGCGTCGATGATCCGGGCATTGGGCAGCATCAAGTGGATGAGGCCGATGTGCCGGAAGTTGTTCGGCATCTTGTCGATGAAGAAAGGCTTGCCGCCGCGGTATACCCGGGTGTCGGCGATGTATCGCTCGCCAAGGCGGCTGAATTCCTCCGCGGGCAGCTCCGCGAGCACGCGCGGGTAGCGGCGATTCGTCGCATCGCGGTTCCGGCCCTCGAGGTCGACCGTGTAGGTCGCAATCTCCGAGAGCTCCATCGTGCCCTCGACTTGGGAATGGGAGGCGAGTATTTGTTCGATCAACGTCGATCCGGACCGCGGCAGACCGACGATGAAGATCGGATCCGTACTGGGACAGCCCACCGCGCGCCGGCTCTCGAAGAACTCCCGGGTGCAAACGCGCTTCTGCAGCTCGGTGTTGCGTTCCACGAACGCCGGATCGTATTGCGATTCCTCGCGCCGCAGCGCATTCCCGCGCTCGTAGCAGCGGAACGATTGCTCGAAATCCCCCCGGTCCTCGAGCGCCTTGCCGAGCGCGAACGACAGGTGATAACGGTCCTCGCGCGCGGTGCCCGCGGCCGCCTCGTGCGTGCGCATCGCTTCGATTTCCCCGTCCGTGAAGCGATAAGTCTTGAGGTTCGCGAGACTCCAGTACGCATCGCCGAATTCCGGACGGGCCGCGGCGGCCGCCCGGTAGGCGTCGATCGCCTCGTCGCGGCGGCCCAGCGTCTTCAAGGTGTGCGCGATCGACAGATGCAGATCGGCGCTCTGCGGCGCGCCCCGGAGCAGGTCCTGATACAGCACGAGTGCGCGCTCATGATCGCCGATCCCGACATACGCCGTCGCGCGGGCCGTCCGATACAGGCGATTGTCCGGCTCGGCGGCGAGCAGAATTTCGATCTGCTCGAGTGCGGGGCCGTACTTGTGGCGCCTCATCAGGGCGCGCGCGTAGTCATAGCGCGCCGCCTTGTAGTCCGGCGCGAGTTCGACGACCGCCGCGAGCAACACATCGGCGTCGTGGACCACGTCCCGCTCGAGCGCAATGCGCGCGAGAAGGCGCATCGCCTCGACGTCCTGCGGGTGCTGCAGAAGGTAAGGTCGAATCAGCATCTCCGCCTCGAGCACGTCGCCGTCGCAGAGCAGGCCGGTGGCATTCAGCACCGCCGCCGGCAATTTGGATGTCACTTCGACGTGCGACGCGGCGATTGCGGCGTTGTCGGGCTGTCCGACCATCCGATAGAGCGTCTGCAGCTTCGCCCAGCTGGCGCTTAGCGCGGGATTGCGATTGACCGCGGCCTGGTAGGCCTCGATCGCCCGGGGCGCGTCGCGCAGCGTGACGTAACAGTGGCCGCGCTCCTGGTAAAGCCGCGAGAATCCCGGGTGCGTCTTTTCGATGTGATCGAGAACCGAGAGCGCCTCCGGCACGCGTTGCAGGTATCGCAGCGCGACGGCCCGCCCATAGTTCACGTCCCGGTTGTCCGGAGTGAGGCGGCTCTGGGCTTCTGCCGCCTTGAGCGCTTCATCGAAACGGCTCTGTTCCAATAACACGCGAATCCGACGGACTTCGGATTCAACCGGGGAGGCGGGCGCGGCGGCTTCTGCGGTCATTGAACTCCCAAAAAAAAGGCGGGCATCGCTGCCCGCCTTCGATTCTACCGGAATCGCCCGGCTTCAGAACTTCATGCCGACGCGCACACCAAGCACGCGGGGCCGCAGCGGCACCTGCGTCTCGATGAACTGCGCCGTCGACGTGAACGTGCTGGCGTTGGAGTTGTTGAGGTTGTCGCCGAATATCGTCACCGACCAGGCGTCTTTTGCCACACCGAACGAGGCATCATACGTCGTGTAGGACGGCTGTGCGAACCGGAACAGCGTCGTGTTGATCGCCTGCAGATTCGCCGGATTGTCGCCATTCAAAGTCGGATCGGTGTTGGTATTGTTGTACATCGAGCCGACATAGACGGCGCCAGCCTGGACGAAATAGTTGTACTCGTTCATCGACCAGTCGTAGCGCGCCCGCAAGTTCGCCTGAACTTTCGGCGAATAGGCGGTCGGCGTGTTCGGATTGCCGAAGGTGTTGGTGATCGACTTGACCGCGCCGCGGAAAACGTACTGCGTGATCGGCTTGCCATAGTTGGCGCTCGCCGGATTGC
>JAJXYR010000166.1 GCA_021780475.1 Pseudomonadota bacterium | reverse complement strand
GGCTGGCCGCGAGGCAGACACCGATGAGGTCGAGGAGCGACCACTTGGCCGCGCGAACGGCGGCGGCCGGCAATTGCGCGAACCTGACGCCGCTCGCGTGCTCGGCGAGGCGCCGGCTGACGGTTCGCGGTCCGCTCATCTCGGCCGGCTCCAGCCGGGGGCGAGGGAAAGAATCACGATTGCGAGCACCAACAATCCCGCGCCGGTCAGTTCGGCGGCCGTCGGGAGCCGCCCTAGTCCCATCCAGGCCAGGATGAATGCGGCGGCGATTCCGGACAGGATGCTCGCCGAGCGCTCGAACGGCACGCAATAGGTGTTCTCGCGTTTGTCCAGCAATATCAAGATCGAGAACACCGAGATCAGCACGAGCAAGGTCGAGAGCACGAGGATCTGGACGAGGAGCCCCGAGCGCCACACGCCCACGAACCCGAACGACAGCTCGCCGCGCTGGCTGCCGAAGTCGACGAGCGACAGCAGCGCGAGGCAGGCGAGCGCGACCGGGATCGCCACCAGCTTTTCCTCGACGAAATAGCCCTTGACCTCGTTCGCATCGCCGGACTTGGACACATGGGTCATCACCCAGAGCCGGACGAAATACCCGAGCGTGTACAAAGCGACCGTCAGGATCGCGAGCGGCGGCAGATACAGGCCGCCTCGCGCGCTGATCGTCAGGGCGATCCCGGCGGCCACGAGCACGAGCGCCACCCAGGAATACCAGCGCACCCTCCTGCCGTTCATGAGATCAACGAGCGGTGCGATGATCAGCACGTCTCCGCGCATCAACAGTTGCATGAACGGAATGCTCACGCCTTTGAAGGTGAATGAAAGCGGTACCGTGAAAAGCAGCAGCGCGGTGCCGATGCCCGACAAAGTCGTCCAGCGGGTCGGAACCGGCCAGTTCCGGCCGGCGAAACGCCGTTGATGCGCCTCGCGCACCCATCCGGACATCCACACGAACAGGACCGTGAGGATCCCGCTCACGATGGTCGCCGCCGGAAGGATCTCCAAGCCGGTCAGCGCGCGACCCAGGGGAGGGAAGGGAATGCTCGCGAACCAGCGCGTGAGGACCGCGTACGGAACGAACGCAAGAAAGTACAACAGGGAGACTAGCTCGATCGCCATGCGGCTATTTCCTCGATGACAGGGGTCCAAAATCGATGCGTATGGAAGCGGCCCGGCATGCCCCGGTGGGTCATTTCAACGAACGCCTGAGGATCTTCTCGCGGGCTTCCGGTTCGATCTGAAGCCACTCCAAGATCTCCGCGGTATGCTGCCCGTGGACCGGCGGGGGATCCTCGACCATCGGCCCGCCGCGCTCGAACAGGAAGCCGGCATTCAGGACGCGCTGGGTTTCGGCGGGTTGTGCGCCCGCGGTTCGCAGCGGCAGGATGAGATCGCGCTCCTGGAGGTGCGGCAGCGAAACGGCCTCGTCGACGGAGCGAACCATGCCGCACGGGATGCCGGCCGCGCTCATTCGCGCTTCCCAGTCGGCCGCGGTGCGTCGTCGCAGCGCCTCGCCGAGTGCGTGCTGCAACGCTGCCGCGTTGGCCTTGCGCGTGTCGGCGGTCCTGAACCGCGGATCGGCCAGCCAATCGTCCCGGTTCAGGATCGCCGCCAATGCCTCGAACTGGACCTGCTGCACCACGCCCAAGGAGATGAGCTTGCCGTCGCCCGCTTCGAAGAGCGCCGCGGTGGGCTGACCGCTGTAGCCGGTGTTCCCGGTGCGGGCCATTTGCCGGCCGGTGATCAGGAATGGAACCACGGCCGATGTCATGAATGCCAGGCTGGCGTCCATCATCGCCACGTCGATGAACTCTCCTTCTCCGGTTCTGGTCCGGCGGAACAGCGCCGCCAATATCGCGAAGGCCGCCGTCTGGCCGGTCAGCGTATCGACCACCGGGAACCCCACGCGCATCGGCGGATCACCCGGTTCGCCGCCGAGCGACATCATCCCGCTGGTCGCCTGGACGATGTTGTCGATGGCCGGCCAGTCCCGCAACGGTCCCGATTGACCGTAGCCCGACACGGAACAATAGACGATGTCCGGCTTGAGCGTGCGCGCCAGCGGATAATCGAGGCCCAGCCGCGCCATGACGCCCGGACGGAAGTTCTCGACGACGACGTCTGATCTCTCGATCAGGCGTTTCGCCGCCGACAGCGAACCGGGATCCTTGAGGTCGAGCGCCACCGATTTCTTGCCGGCGTTGACCGCGACGAACGCAGGCGCCATGCCGTCGCGGCTGCGATCGTCGCCGTAGAAGCGCATCGCATCGCCGCGCCCCGGCGCCTCGACCTTGATGACCTCGGCGCCGAGCAGCCGCAGCAAATGAGTCGCATAGGGGCCGGCCATGATGTGGCTGAAATCCGCCACGCGAATTCCCGACAAGGGCTGCATCGGTGCGCCGCTCACGAGAAGCCCGCCGTCCGCAGGAATTGCTCCATTCGGTCGACCATCGCGTCGCGGCTCCATCCCTCGGCGTCCACCATGTCGGCGTCGAGCAGCAATGCCGGAACGCCGGCTGCCTGGAGCGACAGGCGCGTGAGTTTGATGCCGCTCTGGGACAGACGGCTGTCCGGCGGGACGAGGATCACGGCCGCGTCGATTCCGCAGCGCCTGGCCTCGCTCACCATCCAGCCGTTCATCCACGGGGGCAGGTGCAGCACCTCGTTCATGGAACAGATGCGGCTCGCCAAGGCATGCATGGGTCTGCCCTGCACCGCGCGGATGTACTGAGGACCGGCGAACGGCATGTACATGGACCAGACGAATACGGCGCCGAGGCGTTCCTCGAGCGCGTTGTAGAACCCCTGGTCGTGCCACAGCCCGGCGCCGATCCACATCAGCCGGATGCGTTCGTTGCCGCTCACGGCCGCGCCCGCCGCGGCTCGGGCCATCACTTCATCCCGGAAGCGTCGCGCGTGCGCGACCGCCCAATCGGATCCGCGGTGCCATTGCGGGATCATCGTGTTCGGCATTTGATCCAGGATGGACACCGGACAGGGGCGCGCCGCACCGATGATCCGCGCGGCTTCGGCGATGTAGCCTTCCTGTTCGTTGATGCGTTCCATCAATGCGGTCAGCCGATCTTCGCTGAACACCCGTCCGGTCTTCTCTTCCAGCCGCGCGATCAGCAGGCGCATCTCCTCGACCAGCAACTCGATGCGCCTGGGCTCGAATACCTCCTCCCAGCGCTCGTTGGCCGCGTCGAACCAACGCGGATCCTTGCGCGTCCACGCGGGTGCCTCGAGCGCAAAGAACTCGGTGCCGAGCGCCGCCGCCCACTGTTCGAACACCTGTTGAATGCAGTCGCAGGTCAGGCGCGCGACGAGCATCGTCGGCTTGGGCAGGCCGCCCCACGGCGCGCGGGCCGGGTCCTTCGCGAGCGTGCAGGCGAGTCCGAGCGAGCAATACCGGCAGCCATTGCCCGGGTATCCGCGCTCGCGCATGACCGCGAAGTACTCCGGCGACAATTGCTTCGCGGATATGTACGCGGACCACCATTGGTTGGTGATCAGCGGGATGTCCATCGCGTGAAATATCTCGTGGGGGGTGTCCGCCTGGGCGATGACGAAGGGCTCGTTCCGATCGACCACGCGATGCTTCAGGTCGGCCGCATAGCGCTTCTGGTAGGCGAGCGCCTCGGACGTGCACAGCAGGTCCTTGCGGGCATTGTCCCGCCGCTCGTCGCTCACGTGAACACCCCGGCGGCGTTCAGTTCATCGATCCGCCGCTCCTCGAGTCCGCACACCGACCGGGCGATTTCCGCCGAGTGCTCGCCGATGCTCGGTGAGCGGTAGGGAATTGGGCGGCATCGCGAGAAGGTGAGCGGAGTGCGTAGGTGTCCGAACGATCCGAGCAGCGCATGGTCGATTCGAACCAGGGAGCCGCGTGCCGCGATCTGAGGATCCCGCTCGAGGAGGTCCTCGATGTCCTGGACGACGCCGGCATCGAGACCCGCCTGCTGAAGGCGCGACATCACGTCCGTGTCGGCCAGCGTCGACGACCAGGAGGCGATTGCCGCGTTGCGTTCGTCGCTGTCCGCGCAATCCGGGAGCCCCGCCAGCGCGCGCAGGCGCGCCCACTGCGCGCCGTCGCGGATGCTGATCGCGACCCATCGATCCTCGCCGATCGTCGGGTAGACCCCTTGATGAAACACGCCGGGATCCTCGTTGCCGCGGCGCCGCGGAACTGCGCCTCCTTGGGCTTCGCGCATCGCCTCGTACATTTGCTGAACGCATACCTCGTACATCGCGACATCGAGATGCACGCCGACTCCGCTCGCGCGCCGCTTCTCGAGCGCCGCACAAATTCCGGCGGCCATGACATAGGGGACGATGACGTCCCCGTAGGGAACGGCGCCGGGAATCACCGGATCACGGTCCGGCCAGCCGGTCAGGTAGGTGCGTGCCGACAGGGCGGCGCCGGTTCCGTCCACGCCCCACTCGGCGGTGAGCGGTCCGGTCTGACCGTAGACGCTGCCGGATGCCATGATCAATCGGGGATTCTTCGCGGCGATCGCCTCGTATCCGAGGCCGAGCTTGTGCATCGTGCCGGGCGAAAAATTCTCGACGACTACGTCCGCCCATTGAAGCAGCGGATCGATCAGTTCTCGGCTCTCCGGCCGCTTCATGTCCAGGGCGAGGCTGCGCTTCGAGGTGTTCAGGTGAGCGAACCACGGCTTGTCGTCGAAATTTCCGGCCGACGACGCGCGGACCTGGACGTCGATGCGGCTCAGGCACGGGCGCGTGCGGCTCTCCACCTTGACGACGTCCGCGCCGAGGTCGCCGAGAATCTTGGTCGTGATGGATCCGACCAGCGCCCACGAAAAATCCAGCACCCGGACGCCGGACAAGGGGCCTGGTCGGGAACCCCGCGCTCGCGTGGATAAGCCGGCCCGGGCGGCCGGCCCTTCGGTCACCGTCAGGAATCGACCGGGCACGCGGATCGCCCGAGCGGGTCCCGGCGGCCGGTCCGCAAGCTGCGCATCCTGCCAAAACGAGCGGAATCGAAGGTGCGGATCTTCGAGCACGTCGTGGGGGTCGGCGACGACCGCGGCATTGATCCCGCGCCGGCGCCCCTCGTCCTTGATCTCGGATTTCGTGCGCTCGGCAAAGAACCCGTCGAGCGCGCGCTCCCAGTCTCGCCGGGTGGCGGGATCCAGCGTCGAACGGTTGTACTTCAGCCAGTCGACGCCGCGCAGTGGATTCGGCGCGCCCACCGCGTCGATCCAATCACTGAGCGCGCGGTTCGCCGGCGCGCCGAACCGGCCGGTCATCAGGGTGTGGAAGCACCAGCCGTCGGCGAGCCGCCAGATGCAGCGCACCGTGGCGCTGCCGTAATTCAGCGCATTTCCGATGCGCGCCAATTTGCGGCGGTCGAATTGCCACATGAGCGCGCTGTTCACCAGACGTGAGAGCGCGACCTCCTGGACCGAGACGTCCACGTGCTGCCCGCGTCCATCGAGCGATCGCTCGTGATGCGCCGCCAACAGGCCGGCCGCCGCGGCCATCTGCGCGTGAAAGGTGCACGCGTCGAGCGCTTCCTTGACCGGTGCGCGGTCCGGCGTGCCGGTCAGGCGGAGCACTCCGCCCATCGCCGAGGCGATCAGTTCGTTTCCGGACCAGCGTCCCCGCGGGCCGTCGCTTCCGAAAGTCGTCACCGATCCATGCACGAGCCGCGCCGCGCGCCGCTCGATCCGATCCAGGGTCCACCCCTGGTCGGACAACACGGGCAGCCCGAGATCGTCGATCAGAAAGGAAGCATCGGCGATCCCGGACTCCAGATCCGCGATCGCCGCCGGAATCACGGTGGCTCCGAGCGACGCGAAGAATCGCGCCAGCGGAGATTGCGCCATCGCCCCGAGCGCGAGCACCCGGTGACCGTCCAGCAGGCTCATCGTCCCCCCGCCAGTCGTCGGCTGAACGCGCCGATTTCATCGAGCGCCCCGTCGTCGGCCAACCACGTGCGTCGCGTAAACGTGAGCACGGGCAGTCGGGCCGCCGCCAATGCGTCCAACTGCGCCGGAACGTCCCAAATCCGCGCGTCCTCCTGTTCCAGGAGCCAGATGATCACCCCGTCGGCGCGCACGTCGGCGCACAGTGTCGCCAACCGGGAGACGCGCTCGGCGAGCGACGCGCTGCCGGGGCTCCAGGCTTGATAGTGATCCGATATCGACTCGATCGTGGCATCCGGGACGGGGTCGGTGCGGACGAAGCAGGCGGGGTGGTCGCCGAACTCCGCGACGACCTCGGCGCCGGCCGCCTCGACGACTCGATGGATCCGGTCGTCGGGCGCGCCGTTGCCGACCAGCACGACACGCGCACCTGCGGCCCGTACCGCAGCGGCGGTCAACCATCGGTCGAATGCGTCGTCGAAGCGGTCGGCATCACAAAGGTCGGCCGCGCGGCAGATCCGGTCCATCGCCGAACCCGGCAAATCGCGGCCTTGCGCCCGATAGCGGCGGGCGCGCGCCAGCAACGCCCGCCGGCGGTTGCGGCGGTCGACCGCCGCACGCAGGTTCGCGGTTCCCGTCCCGAGTTCGGCCGCGAGCCGTTCGGTCGCGCGCCGGCTGTACCGGATGCTCGAGTCGCGCGGCAGCGCCGCCAGCTCGTATATCACCGGCGCCGGACCCGGGCACAGACCACGGGTCTGCAATTCGCAGATGTAGTAATAGAGACGCTGGAGGCTGTCATTGTTGCGCGGAAATACGACACGGTCCATGAAAGCGAACTCGCCGCCCAGGTACTGCGCGGCGATGCTGCGCGACTCCGGGGAGAATCCGGATTCCAGGTAGCGATCGGCATCCGTCGCATCGATGTTCGCGACGGCCGGCAGGCGAATCGGATGCGCGTCGCTCGCAAGGATGACTTCCACCGGGACCGCCGTACCGGCGTAGCCGACCACCCTGGCACCGGCCGACGCGCGGGCGCGCGCGGCCGCCAGAGGCTCGCGGAGCGCGTCGCCGACCAGCGCGTTGAGTTCGCTCATTGGCCGAGCGCCCGGGGGAGGGCGAGCACCATCGCCGGAACGAAGATCAGCATGACGAGATGCACGAGATCCGCCGCCAGGAACGGCAGTACACCGCGAAAGATGCGCCCGATCGGCACGTCGGGCGCGATGCCGTGGATGACGAACAGGTTCATGCCGATCGGCGGGTGGACGAAGCCGATTTCCATCGCCCTGACCAGAAATATCCCGAACCAGATGGGCGAGAGGCCGAGGTGCACGACGATCGGCAACAGGATCGGCGTCACGAGAAGCATCATCGCCAGGCCGTCGAGGACGGACCCCAGGATCAGCAGTATCGCGGCCACGATCAGCATCGAGATTCTCGGGTCGTGGCTGAACCCCGCCAGGCCGCGGGCAATCCCCTCCGCCAAACCCGACAGGCTGATGAAGACTGAGAATATCAACGCGCCGATCACCACCACGTAGATCATCCCGCTGGTCCGCAGGGTGTCGCGAACGGCGGTCCGCAGCGCTGCAATGCTGAGGCGTCCGCGCCAGGCGCACAGGCCCAACGCGCCGACGACACCGATCGCCCCGGCCTCGGGCGGCGAGAACCAGCCGACGGCGATTCCGCCTATGACGAACAGGATGAGCGCGCCGACGTCCAAAACGCGCAGCAATGCGGCCCGGCGCTCCGGCCATGAGGCGCGCCGGCCGGCCGGCGCCAGATCGGGATCGAATCGGCACAGGATCACGATCACGGCGATGTACAGCAATGCCTGCGTGATGGCGGGCACGATCGCCGCGGTGAACAGCTTCCCGATCGACTGCTCGGCGATGATGCCGAAAACGATCAGCGCGCCCGACGGCGGTACGAGCTGCCCGAGCGTGCCGCCCGCCGCGATGGCTCCCGTGGACAGAGTGTCCGAGTAACCATGCTTGCGCATCTCGGGCAGCGCAACCAGCCCGATCGTCGCGGCCGTCGCGAGGCTCGAACCGCTGATCGTGCCGAAACCGGCGCAGCCGCCGATCGATGCCATCGCGAGTCCGCCGCGCCGGTGCCCGATCAGTCGCGCCGCGGCGTCGAAGAAGTCACGGCTGGCCTGCGCGGCGAAGCACAGGTGCGCCATCAAGAGAAACAAGGGAAGCACTCCGAGCTCGTATCGGGACAGGGTGCCGAAGGCGATGACCCCGGACTTGATCAACGCAGCATTCAAACCAAGCATCGCGATCAGACCGCAAAAGCCGACGCTGCCGAGCGCGACGCCGATGGGGATGCCCGCGGCGAGCGTCGCAAACAGCGCGACGACGCCGATGAGCCCTACGAGCGGCGAGCCGATCATGCGTCGGGCCCGGTGCGCGGGCCGCGCCGCAGGAACAGCGCGCCGGTCGCGAGCAGGGCGCCGATGCCGACGAGCCGCAGCGGCATGTACGGAATGTGCAGGATCTCGCTTTCTTCGTGGCCGTGCATCAGGTCGAGCGCGATCCAGGCACACCCGGCCGCGAGCGCGAGGAAGTAGGCGCCGGCGAGCATGGCATGGACGGGTCGGAGCACGCGCAGCGCCGTGGCGGGGAGCCGGTCCAGGACCAAACGCACGGTCGCATGTTTGTGCGCGATGGTCGCGACGACCATCGCGCAGGATGCGCCCACCAGGATCGCCGCACGCGTAATCTCGATTGCGCCGAGGAAGCGCCAGCCGACGTGCCGCGCGATGACGTCCGCGGAGTCCGCGGCCGTTGCGACCAGCAGCGCCGCGCCGCCGACCGCGACCATCCACGTCTCCAGCCGGTTCCGGCGCGCGCCGCCGCCCACGGGCTTGGCGTCGTTCGGACTCATGGCGTCACGTGGACCATGTCCGGGCGGGCGTCGAACGCCAGCGCGGGAAGTCCTGCCGCCGCGCCGATTTGCGCCACGTACCCGCTGACCTCGGCGGCCCGACGGCCAACCGCGATCTCCGGGCGGCCCGGCGGCGCCACCCAGACCGGCACAAAACCGGCTTCGAGCCGGCCGTCCTCATGCCATCGAACGCGTGCGAGCATGGAATTCACCGCCTGCGGGTGAAACGGTGCGAGCGGGTACTCCGGGTCGGGCTCGAAGCCGAAGCGCTTTCGGCGCTCCTGCGCCCACGACGCCCGTTTCGCGTTGCCGCCGCCGCCGAGCGCGCGCGTGACGACGCAGCCGTTTCCCAGGCCGTGAAAGATCGGGCGGTCCCGGTACCACTCGATGCCGCGAACGATGTGCGCATGGTGCCCGACGACCACGTCCGCGCCGGCGTCGATCGCCGCGTGCGCGATCGTCCGCTCGTAATCGGCCAATCGCGCCGGAGTGTGCACGATGCCCTTGTGCAGCGACACGATAGTGAGGTCGCACATCCCGGCCGAAGTGCCGATGTCGCGTTTCATTGCGCGAACCGATTCCGGGTCGGGAGTTCCCCGCTCGGCCGCCGGCGAGATCGGCGAGCCGTCGTCGGCCGTGACGCTCACGTAGGCACAGCCGGCGCGCGACGGCGTCGCCCAACTCGAGTCGGGGCCGACACAGTTGTAGCTCAGGAAGGCGATACGACGGTCATCGCGCCGGATCACCGCTGCGCGGCGCGCCTCATCGATATTGGAACCGGCGCCGCAGAAGGCCAGGCCGAGTCTCGCCAATTCGGCGCAGGTGTCCTCGACACCCGGCTCGCCGCAATCATAGATGTGATTGCCGGCGAGCGTGATCACGTCGAAGCCCGCGCGGGCGAGCGCCGCCAGGTGCGACGGGCGCGCCGCCGGCGCGGGCACGTCCCCGCCCGTCTCGATTCCCCGATCGGTGTGCGGAACCTCCAGATGACCCACGGCGACATCGGCGGCGCGTATGGCCGGGGCTATGCCCGCGAGCCAATGATCCGGGTCAGGCTCGTCCAGCACCAAGTCGCCGGTCAGCAGGAATTCGGTGGCGGGCATGGTTCGATCTTGCCCGACGCATAAATCGTTTGCAATACAAACTAATTTTCACGGATGAATGCGGCGCAACAGCGCGAACAGCTGGGCCAGTTCCTCGCTCGAGAACAGCCGCGTGAACCGCGCTTCGTGTTCCAGCATTTCCTGCCGCAATTGGCGCAGCTCCGCGGCGCCGCGGTCGGTCAGATAGATGCCCTGCCGCCGACGGTCCACCGTCGATTGCCGGCAAACGACGCACGAACGCTTCTGAAGGCGCTGTACCAGTCCGACGATCGTGGCTTTGTCTATGTCCAATTGATTCGCGATGTCGATCTGCGCGATGCCGGGATTAGCCTCGACGAGGATCATCAGACTGAACAGCGCGGGGCGAACCTCGCCCTCTCCGACGGTTCTGCTGAAATCGCGCCACAGCGCGATTTGCGCGCGGCGCACGTTGTAGCCGAGGAGGTTCGGCAGGACGCCCACGTCCAGGGGAACGGATGGGGCTCTCGGCACCTTCGGCGGCGGTGCGCTCCTTGCCGGCCCGCGCTTCACGCGGCGGCGCTTCGATGTGCTCATTGCATCCCCGGTCGATGGGCCCGGCGCCGTCACGCGCGCTCGCCGGACCCATCGGTCACTCTTTAGAATTTCTTTCGAATCGCGAGGGATACCAGCCGCCCTATCGGATTCGCGACGTTCGGATCGAATCCACCGCCTCCGTTCACGCCGATCGGCGTGTTCACGTATGGGGGATTCGAGTCGAACAAGTTGTCCACGTGCACCGTGACCTGAAGATCCTTAGACCAGGCCGACGGCATCGCGACTCCCAGATCGAACAGCAGGTCGGCATCGACCGTCGTGTACGCGCCGACCGACTGGATCGGCGTCGTCTGGTCGTTAGTGTAGCCGTTTTCGTAATTCACGAACAAATTCGTGGACCAGGGGCCCGAGGCCCAGCCGATGTCGCCCCGCATGCGCAGCCGCAGCGGATAGCCTATGTGGTTCAGCTCGTCGTAGTTCGGTCCGCCCGGGGTGAATTGAACCCCATACTTGGTCACCCACGTTCCGACGAGCGAGAACGACCAGGTGCCGAGGCGATCCGTCGGGATGCGGTAGTCGCCCTGGAAGTCGATGCCCGCGGTGCGCGTCGTGCCGAGATTGAGTTCGACGCCGTTGACGAACACGCTCGGATTCGCCAGCACCGGACCGAAAACCGGACCCGGCACGACGTACTGATTGATCAACGCGGTGCATTCCGGCGACGGGCACCGGGTGATCAGCGAGCCCAGCTGCGAGGATTGCTGAAGGATGTTCAAATCGCTGAGGTAGCTGGAGATCTGATTCCGATAGTCGATGTCGTAATAGGTCAGGCTGAGCTTCGACCGCGTGGTCGGCTTGTAGTCGACGCCGAACGAGTACGTGGTCGCGGTTTCGGGCCTGAGCTGGGAATTTCCTCCGCCGAGCGTATAGCCGACGGAGGTTCTCGTCGGGGACAGCGGATCGGAGTAGGTCTGCACGAACACACCGTTCAGGGGCCCGACCAATTCCGACAACAGAGGCGCGCGGAACGACGTCCCGTAGCTGGCGTGGACCAGCCAACCGTCGGCGGGCACCCAATTCACGCCCACCTTGGGGTGGGTGGTGCTGCCGAAGTCGCTGTAGTCTTCGTAACGTCCCGCGACGTCGACCTCGAGGCTCTTGATTCCCGGCATCGCATTGCCGGCGCCCACGAGGGGCACGATCGCCTCCAGGTATCCCGCTTTCGACACGCGATGGAGGTTGCGGCGGATGATCAGATCCGCGCCCCCGGGGATCCCGGAATTGATTCCGTACAACAACTCATCATGACGCCACTGCGTTCCGACGGCCAAGCGCACCGCGCCGCCCGGCAGATGGGCGACCGGCCCGTCGATCTTGGCCTCGAGCACCTGTTCGCCGGTGTCGCCCGGCGCGTAGAAGCGCGACGCGAACACCGAGTCCAGCACCGCGGCGGAGTTGGGCCCGCCAAAGACATTGAGCGCGGTGCTCGGGGAGTTGCTCGCGAGCGCCGCCGCCAGGTGGCCGTTGTTCAATTCGCGATTCTGTTCGTCCCGGTCGTGATCGCGGCCGGCCGTTCCGTCGAGACCCAGATGCCAGCCATGGGCGAGCGCAAAATCCACGCCCAGGGTTTCCTGGTAGTTCTCCGAGCTGCCGATCGCATTCGCCTGATATCCGAGATCGTTTCCGAACGAGTAATTGACCTGCTCGCAAAGCGGCGCTCCGGGCGCGGGCGAGCAGGGATTCAGGACGGCACCGGGCGGAGCGACGAAGAAGGCATTGGTCGCGGGGACTTGAAGCGGCCCGGTCGCCTGCCGCAGGAAATTCACGTAGGTGCGCCGTGCATAGGTCGCATCGCCGTAGATCTTGATGAAATCGCCGATCTGTTGGTCGAAGGTGACGGCGAGATTGTTGTGTTCAACCTGCGGCAGGATGTTTTGATATTTCGCCACGTCGCACAGGTTCGTGGTGTTCGGCACGAGAGCGGCGGCGGTCGCCGGCGTGACGCCGCCGGGCGGAATCGCGTAGCTCGTGCCGCCGGCCACGATATTTCCCGGGTAGCACTGCGGCGTGCGGTAATCGGGGCCGCCCAATCCGGTCTGGTCGGACGTAAAGAACGAGCGCGCCTGTCCTTGGAGCGCGGAGTGATAGGAATTCTCGTATCCAATCGTGAATTGGCCGCTGTCCCAGCCATGACCGGCCAATACGCCCAGCTGCCGCTGCTTGTACTGGTTCGCCCATCCCTCCTTGACGCTCGCCTCCACGCCTTCCACGTTGCGCCGGAGAATGAGATTGACGACGCCGGCGATCGCATCTGATCCATAGGTCGCCGATGCGCCGTCCGCGACGACGTCCACCCGCTGCAGCATGATCGACGGGAAGGAGTCCGGATCGACCGTGGAGCCCGTCGTGCCCGCCGTCGGCACACGATGTCCGTCCAGCAAGGTCAGCGTGGCGAACGGGCTCAATCCCCGCAGATTGATCGAGTTGGCCAGCGTGATGTTGCCTGCGCCGCCGGTGCCGGTGCGCTGCGCCTCGGAAACGCCGAGGCTCGACACTTGCGGCACCTCTCGCAGCATGTCCGCGACCGAATTGGCGCCGGTCGCCTGCAGTGTGGCTGGATCCAGGGTGATCACCGTGGAGCCGACCGGTCCCGTTCCATGGATCAGCGTGCCCGTCACGACGATCTGTTCCAAGGTGTCGGCCCGCGTGTCGGTCTGCGCTGCCGCGCCGTCGGCCCGCACGCTCGGCGGAGACAAGATGCCGAGGACGAGGAGCATCGATGCGACGCCCCGTGCGGCGATCACGCCCGGCCGCCTATATCCGGCACCAAGCAAGAATTGGTTTGTCACTGGATTCCCCCCTGCGCGACATTGTGAGTTTTATCGATGACGCCGTGCCAGAACCGCCATCCGGTTCCTCCGGCTCGGGCGCCATCATCGTGAATCTACACAAGTAGGTGGCAGTGTCAACTAAATAAACATCGACGCGACGGGGCGGCGAACCGGCGCCAGGCCGGCGAAGTCCTTGTCTATTCCTTGCAAGCCGCCGAGTCATGCATCAATGGGCGCGAATCCGGGGTGTGCTGCGACGCGTTGAATAAAAGGGTGGTATTGCCAACGACATGAAAGATCGACAATATCGCCGTCATGCCGGAGCACCGGACACCGGGGGGTGATCTTCAACTGGCGGGCGAGGGGCGTGATCATGAAGAAGAAATTGATTCGAGCCGCGGCGATCGGCGAAGCGGCGGTGACGCGCCGCAGCGTGCTGTTGGCAGGGGTCGGTGCCGGC
>JAJXYR010000162.1 GCA_021780475.1 Pseudomonadota bacterium | reverse complement strand
CTGGAGGACGCGCTCGCCCACCTGCTGCGCGCCGCCCGAGCGCTGCCCTCGCGCGACTGGATGGAGCCGGAAGGCACGCTCGCCGGCGCCGCGGGACCGGGCGAGGCGTTCCTCGCCGCGCTCAGGGCGCAGGTGCTGGCGCGCTGCGAGGGCGAGGAGGGGACGCTGGAGTGCGACCTGCATCCCGTGCTGCCGCCGCTCGCGGCGACGGCAGGCCAGTTCGCTGCCGCGCTGGCGCGCATCGCCGCTCCGGCGAAGGAACTGATGCAGCTGCTGGAGCGACGCCTCGACGACGAGGCGCAGGCGCTCGACGCGGCCATGCGCAACCGGATCGAGGCCGCGTGCCGCAGCCTCGCGCGGCGCGTGATCATGCCGCTCATGGCCTGGATCGACATGCTCGGCGCCGTCGGGGCCCCGGCGCCCGAGCCTGGCGTGCGGCCGGACATGGTGCTGTTCCTGCGCCTCGAGCGGCGCGACGGGGCGGAACGCGACGCCGCTCTGCTGCGCCACTTTCTCGATCCCACCATCCCCTTCGCGATGAGTCTGGCGCGCCCGGCGCAAGGCATGGTGGTGACATCGGCGACGCTGCGCGATGCCGGCGAGGCGGACGCGGAAGCTGCCTGGCTGGAGGCTGAGGCACGCGTCGGCGCCTTGCACCTGCCTTCGCCGGCGATCCGCGTGGCGGTGCCAAGCGCGTTCGACTATCGCCGCCAGACGCAGGTCTTCGTCGTCACCGACGTCGCGCCGGACATCGACGCCGTTGCCGCGGCCTATCGCGAGCTGTTCATTGCGGCGGGCGGCGGCGGGCTTGGCCTGTTCACCGCGATCGCACGGCTGCGCGCGGTCCATGGTCGCATCGCCGAACGGTTGGAGGCGGCGGGCATTCCCCTCTTCGCGCAGCACGTCGACGCGATGGACAACGCGACCCTGGTCGACGTGTTCCGCGCCGAGCCCGAGAGTTGCTTGCTGGGGACGGATGCGATGCGCGACGGTGTCGACGTGCCGGGGCGCGCGCTCAGGCTGGTCGTGTTCGAGCGCGTGCCATGGGCGCGCCCGGACATCCTGCATCGCGAGCGGCGCATCCATCTCTCTGGCGGCGATCCGCAAGCCTATGACGCGCGGGTGGCGCGGATGCGGCTGCGCCAGGCCTTCGGGCGGCTGATCCGCGCCGAGGGCGATCGGGGCGTGTTCGTCCTCCTCGACCGGCGCACTCCCTCACGCCTGCTGTCGGCGTTTCCGGTTGCCGCGCGGCGCGTGGGGCTGGCCGAGGCGGTGGCCGCAACGCGCGCGTTTCTGGCCGAACAAAACTTAGCGTAAAATGCAGGCGCGTCATTCGCCGGTGGCGGGCCTATCATGGCCTGTCTAGCCTCGGGTATTCCTGCGCGGAGGACCTCGCATTGTCGCAGACGATCACCGGCTTGCGCACGGCGAGCCTGTCGCTGACCGCTCCGGCCTATTCGAGCCCGCTCACCCTTGAGGGCACGATCGCTGTCGCGGCGGGGCTCGGCGGCCTGTTCGGGGTCGCGGCGTCGAGCGCGTGGTATGTGGAAAATACGGGAACGGTGCTCGCGAGCGCCGAGGAAGGGACGGGCATCTCGCTCGCCGCCGGAGGCCAGGTCAGCAACGCGGCGGCCGCGCTGATCAGCGGCTACGACGCGGGGCTCGTGGTCACGGGCGCGGCCGGGACGATCACCAATGCCGGCACGATCGCGGCGCTGGAAGCCAGTGGCGGCACGATCGGAGCCAACGGTCATGTCGAGGCGATCGGTGTTTTCCTCGGCGCTGGCGGCGTCGTCGACAACGTCGTGGGCGGCGTGATCCTCGGGGGCGCGGTCGGGCTCGATCTCGCCGCCGCCACCGGCGCGAGTGCCATCAATGCCGGCATCATCTCGGCACGGCCGAGCACCGGGACGGCGGCGCGCGTCGGCGCGGGGGACGTCCTGAGCAACGCCGCCGGCGGCGTGATCACGATTGCGGGCGCAAGCACCAGTATCGCGCCGGTTTATCCGTTCGGCGGGGTCGGCGTGGCCGCGATCGGCGGCACGCTCACCAATGCCGGGACCATCGTCGCGACGGGGTTCGGGGCGACGGGCGTCGAGCTCGCGCGGGGCGGAGTGCTCACCAACGACGCGACCCTCGCCGGCTACGCCTCCGCGGTCTTTGGCTACCAGCCGGGGACCGCGAGCGGCGCGAACAGCATCGTCAACACCGGCCTGATCACCGCCACCGGCAGCGGGACCGGCAGTGCGGTCAGGCTCGTCGGGAATGCGGCTTTCACCAACGCGGCGGGCGCCGTCGTCGCCAGCGCGGAAGGTGGCGTGTCGGTCCGCGGCGGCACGTCGAGGATCGTCAACGACGGCGCGATCCTTGCCAGCGGTACGCTCGCCGGCGACAACGCCATCGGGTTCTACGCGGCCGGGCTGCTGAGTAATTCTTTGTCCGGAACGATAGACGGCGGGGCGGTGCTTGCCGACGGCGCCACGCTGGTCAATGGCGGGCTGATCAGCGCCGGGCTGCGCATCAGCGCGGCGATCGGGACCAATACCGGCACCATCGCTGCCACGGCGAGCTATGCCGATGCCATGCTCATCGCCAACGGCGAGCTTACGAACAGCGGCTTGATCCGTGGCTGGAACGGTATTGGCGCGACGTCGGTTTCCGGTAGCGCCGACGATACCATCGTGAACAGCGGCACGATCGCCGGCGTCGGCAATGCAACGACCTCGGCATCTTCCGGAACGGGCATCTCGCTTCGCGGCGGCGCGCTGCTGACGAACGCCGTCTCGGGCCGCATCAGCGGTGTCGCCGGCGCAGTTTATGCCGCTTATGCAACGGTCACGCTCGCCAACTCCGGAACCATCGTCGAGACCGGAACAAATACGAACGCGGCGGTGAATTTCGCGCGTGGCGGCTATGTGTTCAACGCCGCGGCAGGCGTGATCTCGGCGGCGGCGGGTGCGGGCGTCGTCATCGGCGGCAGCGGCATCGATGCCGGCACGCTGGTCAACGCCGGCACGATCGCGGGCGCAGCGTCGGGCGCTGCTTCGGCGGTCGCGGCCGCGGCGGCGCTGGTCGCGGTCCTGCCGGGGGCGACATTCGAGGGGCAGGTCCATGGCACCGAATTGCTGCTCGGGGGCACGGCGGCGGCATCGCTGAGCGGCTTCGGCTCGCATTATGGCGGCTTCAGCACACTCGCCTTCGCGCCTGGCGCGACCTGGTCGGTCGGCGGCAGCTATGCCGCGTTTGCCTACGGCACGGCCGGCCACAGCCTGATCGTCCGCGGCTTCCAGGCGGGCGACGCGATCACGCTCAGCGGACTGGCAGCGACCGGCTATGCGTTTTCCGGACCGTTCCTGACGCTGACGGGTGGCGCCGGGCCGG
>JAJXYR010000181.1 GCA_021780475.1 Pseudomonadota bacterium | reverse complement strand
GCTTCCTCGATGCTGCCCGTCGAGAGATTGTGCCCGGCGACGATGATGATGTCGTCGATCCGGCCCATGATGAAGACATACCCGTCCTCGTCGATGTAACCGCCATCGCCGGTGAGGTAATAGCCGGGGTAGCGATCGAGGTACACGCTCCTGAAGCGTTCGTCGTCGTTCCACAAGGTCGTCAGCGATCCGGGCGGCAGGGGCGTGCGGATCGCGACGGCGCCATCATGGTTGGCCGGCAGCGGTTGGCCCGTCTCGTCGAGAATCCGGACGTCGAATCCGGGTACGGGCTTTGTGGGTGAACCGGGTTTGAACGGCATCGGCTCGATGCCCATGCAATTGCTTGCGACCGGCCAACCCGTCTCGGTCTGCCACCAGTGGTCGATCACCGGCCGATCGAGCAGCTGTGTCGCCCAGTGATAGGTGTCCGGATCCAGACGCTCGCCGGCGAGGAACAGGTACCGCAGGCAGGAGACGTCGTACCGGCGAAAGAATCGGCCCTCCGGATCCTCGCGCTTGATCGCGCGGAATGCGGTCGGCGCGGTGAACATCACCGAGACCCGGTGCTCCGATATCACCCGCCAGAAGTTCCCGGGATCGGGCGTTCCGACGGGCTTGCCCTCGTGGATGACCGTCGTACAGCCGGCGAGCAGCGGCGCATACGTGATATAGGAATGGCCGACGACCCAGCCGAAATCCGATGCCGCCCAGAAGACCTCGCCCGGCTTGGCGTCGAAAACATGCCGCATCGACCACTTCAGCGCGACCGCATGTCCGCCGTTGTCGCGCACGACACCCTTGGGCTGTCCGGTGGTCCCGGATGTGTAGAGAACGTAGAGCGGATCGGTCGCGGCGACCGGCACGCAATCGACGGGATGAGCACCGGCCAGCAATTCCTCCCAGTCGTGATCGCGGCCGGGTTCCAGCGTACCGCGGTATTGCGGGCGCTGCAGGACGACGCAGCGGTTCGGCTTGTGGCTCGATCGTGCGATTGCCTCGTCGAGCATCGGTTTGTACGGAACGACACGGGTCCCCTCGATTCCGCTGGACGCGCACAGCACGACCTTCGGTTTGCCGTCCTCGATGCGCACTGCGAGTTCTTTTGCGCCGAAGCCGCCGAAGACCACCGAGTGGATCGCACCGATACGCGCGCACGCGTACATCGCGATCAGGGTCTCCGGCACCATCGGCATGTAGATGATCACGCGATCCCCCCGGGCAACGCCGAGCGAGGCGAGCACGCCGGCAAAGCGCGCCACCTCCGCGAGGAGCTGCCGGTAAGTAAACGAACGCCGGGTCGCGGTGACCGGGCTGTCGTAGATCACGGCGAGCTGCTCGGCGCGGCCGTTGGCAACGTGGTGGTCGATTGCGTTGTAACAAGTATTGAGCGTACCGCCTTCGAACCAACGATAGAGCGGCGCCCGGGATCCATCCAGCACCTTGCGATAGGGTGTGAACCAATGAATGGCGGATGCCGCTTCGGCCCAGAACCGTTCCGGATCGGTCCGCGCCTGCTCGAACATGTTCTGGTAATCGCCCACGACCACCGCCCTCACTGCTGGCCGATATGACTCGAGCGGGACCGTGACCCTCCAGGTTTTCCCGGCGGGCGCGGTGCCACTGCGGATCGGCGATTCCGGATTGTCACGCATGCCGGTCCCTCTCGCCACCAAATTTGGCGCAATCGCCGCGGTACGACGGTCGTCAGGGCCCGCCGCGGCAACGCGCCACCATGTTATCTTTGGTACCCGAGATGAAGCCGAACGCAAACTACGGATTTTCCCGTGCCGCGCTCTGGTGCGGATTTGCGGCGCTTACGATATTGGCGATCGTGCACGTCTCGCTGCCGATGCTCCGCGGTGACCACCCGATGCACGCGCTGCTGTACACGCAGCGTTGGCTATTGGTTCCGCACGTGGCCGCCGGCGCCACGGCGCTCGTGCTCGGCCCTCTGCAATTCTCTCGGCGGTTGCGCGCACGCAATCCCGCCCGTCATCGATTCATCGGCAAAGCCTACGTCCTGTGCTGCCTGGTGGCAGCGACCTATGCGGCTCTCCTGGCCAGACATTACCCCGCATTCTTTCCCTACAGCGTATCCGTTAACGCGTTCCTGTGGATGACGTTCACCGTGACCGCATTCGTTGCCGCCCGCCGCCGGCGGATCGACCGACACCGCCGCTGGATGGCTCGCAGCTATGCGATGGCGACGACTTTCGTGATCGCACGTCTTCCGCTTCCCATCCCAGGCGACGACCAATTGAGCCTCGCGGCGAGCAGTTACGCACTGCTCGTGATCACGCTGTTCGCGTTGCTCGTCGCCGAGTTGGTCGTCGACTGGCCCGGTGTGACGGGAAACGCCGGCACTTGATCGTTTGGTGCCACTGATTCCGCCCCGGTCGTTGGCGCAAAACCTTTCCTATCGCCTCCCCCGCAGCGATCGCGACGCTCGGCATCGAATCGCCGGCGATCATCGGTTCGCGCCAGCGTTCCAGCCCACGCCGATCCCGATTGAATCGGAGTCAATCGGATCATTGGGTTTCGGAATTGCGCGGTACGTCGAGGAGAGATCGAGAGGACCAAATCCCTTCACGCGCGCGGACAGCTCCCTGCTGCGCGCGAACGCGTAGTCAGGCCTCATCTAAGACTCTCTGTGGACCTGCGAGCACGCAGCCACGGCGAGGCGGCAAAGATGAAAAGGAGTGCGACGTACACCGCACCCGAGATTGGATCTCGAGATGAGATGTACTCGCGTATGGTGAGGCGCGACATTACGTGGGCCAAGAGGAGTTCGAGGGCAAGCAGCAACACGAACGCCAATAGGCCGACCTTCAATGCCTCTTGGGGCGTTAGCACGAAGCGCCGGACCACTCTGCGCGAGGCAAATAGAATGACCGCGAGCATAAGCGGGGCCTCGCTGAGCTCCGCGACCCTTACCCCCAGGCGCGGCACCAAAAAGGGAACACGAACGGACCCGAACACAAACCCTGCGGCAAAGACCACCGCGAAATACAACGCAGCGGCCTTTAAAGGCTTCAGCACGACCCCTAACGTCCGAGCTACGCGGCGGCACGCTGCCGCGGTGTACCGACCCGAGCTGTCTTATCGAGATTCATCGATCCTCCTCGACCTCGAGCAAAGCGGCGCCACGTGTCCGCTCCAACGAAAGTCTGGCAGCGATCTCAACATAGTCGACTCGGCTGGTCGGAGGAGGACTCGGAGCGTCATCTTCGCGCATTCCGTCCAGATGGAGTTCAATGGCATCACGAATCGCCGTTTCGGTGTCGGAAAGCGTGTCGCCGGTTGCGACACAGCCAGGCAGATCCGGCACGTAAGCCGAGAAGTTGACGCCTGCATTTTCGATAACAATCGCGTACCGCATACGATGACCCACTTTCTCGAACCTGGTTGCCT
>JAJXYR010000112.1 GCA_021780475.1 Pseudomonadota bacterium | reverse complement strand
GCTGCAGTCTGCGTGCTCGCCAGATCACCCAAAGTGATCCTCTACACCGAAGGCTTCGGTCGCTTCGTTGCCTCCGCGACCGCTCCGATTGCTACCGGCTGGAGCGAAAGTTGCCGGGTGGGCCTACACCCACTGAAGGACCGCGCCTTTCCACGGCGCACCACAAAAACCGGCACACTAAACCGGCGTACGAACTCTGGTGCGCCCCCAATCCCTACCGTCACCAGCGGCGCATTGGGTGCATAGACAGCAATTCGCCCCCGATAGGTGGGTCTCGCGCGTTTTCCTGACGCCACATTCTTTCCGCGTGACGCGTACGCGGCTTCCGCAATACGAGGCCGCGCGCTGATCGAGGCGCCGCCCTACCGCAGCCGGTAGCTTGCATGGCAGGCGACGCAGTTCTGCGTGACCCGCGAGAGTGCCTCCACGGCCGCCTTGGAGTCGTGCGTCGCGGCGGCGTGCGCCGCGACGACCGCGAAATCGCTCGCCGCCGTATGCATCGCGAGCCCGATGGTCCGCATCCGCGCAGGCATGTACATTCTCATCATCTCATCCATCGATCTTGGTGCGGGCGCGCCGGCGTTGGCGGGTCTCGGCTTGCAGGCCGCCGAGAACGGCGAGTCGAGCCCCAGGTGGTCGACGGCAAGCTTGGCGGCGCCATCGTAGTTGTCGCTGGCCAGCGCGCGCAGAATCCCGTCAATCGTCGCCAGGTGATCGCGCATGTTGTTCAGCATGTGCGCTCGCATCTGCGGCGGGAACTTCAAGAGCACACGCGAATCGGCGACGAACATGCCCACATGGCTGTGCGCGGGCGTGGTCGATGGGGTTCCCGCGAGCATTTGGTCGCGTCCGGGCATGGGGTGGTTCACCGCCGAGGGTACGTCGGCCGAGCCGTCCTCGGGAGAGACTGCGTAGAGCGGCGGCGCGAGCGCGATCGCTGCAAGCAACGCCAGGAACACCCGGGACGTCGCAGTTGCGCAAAGATGCCTGAAGACTCTCATGGCACGACCTCCAATAGTTCTCGACGCTACTGCGCTCCGCCGTCGATGGGCGCGCCCAGACCCGGAAGCGGCCAACCGCACGATTCACGCCGGCACCAAGGCGCCTCCATTTTGTCTATAAATCACCGGCAACCCAGCGGCCCTCCACTCGGGGTATCCGCCTTCAAGGCGCCTGATCTTGAAACCACGGGGGCGGAGCAAAGCGACGGCCTCGAAGGCCAGCACGCAATAGGCGCCGCGGCAATAGGCGACGATCTCGCGGCTCTTGGGAATTTCCCGCAGCCGTCGCGACAGCTCGCGCAGGGGAATGTTGATGGCCTGCGGTAGATGGCCGGCCGCAAACTCCTCCTCTGAGCGCACGTCAAGTACGGTGACCAGGTCGTCCTTGAGACGGCGGGTCAGCTCCCTGCGGGTCACCGGCTCCAGGGCATCGTGCTCCCGGAAGTACCCTCCGATCAGCTCACGGACCTCGGCAAGATTGCGCTCGGCAACGCGGCCGAGCGCGGCCGTCAGTTCGAGCACGGACGAGTCGCTCAGACGGTAGAGGATGCGCTTGCCATCCCTCCGCGAGGCGAGCAGGCCGGCCCGGCGCAACAGCTGAAGGTGCTGGGAGGCGTTGGCAACCGAGAGCCTCGCTTGCTCCGCGAGCCCCTCGACGCTGCGCTCGCCCTGCGCCGCCAGTTCCAGGATCTCGAGCCGATGGGGATGGCCGAGCGCCTTGGCTACCTCGGCAAACCCGGCGAATACGGAGCGTTTCGGATTCTCGCTTGACATGCCTCTGGTTCCGATAAATCATTCAATCGAGTCATTGAATGATCTTTCGGCCATTGTGTCAAGCAACTGGCGACCCGGTTGGAGCACGACTCTTTCGATCGGGGCGCACGGGAATCGGAGACTCCTATGATCCTGCGACCGTTCCTGCACACCGACCCGGTGGCGATCTCCTATCTGTTCGGCTGCGGCGGCAAGGCGGCCGCCGCCGTGGTCGATCCGGTGGGCGACATCGCGCCTTATTTGCGCGCGGCGCAAGAAACCGGCATGCGCATCCGCTATGTCATCGACACCCATTTACATGCCGATCATCTGTCGGCGGGGTGGCGTCTGGCCGGGGCAGCCGGCGGCGAATATGTGTTGTTCGCGCAAGCCGACGCGACACTCCCTTTCACGGGCGTCCGCGACGGCGATGTCCTGGAGCTCGGCAATGTAGCGATCGACGTCCTTCACACGCCGGGGCACACGCCCGAGCACGTTTCTTTGTTCGTCACTGATCGGACACGCGCCGCGGAGCCCTGGTTCGTCTTGACGGGCCATACGCTGATGGTCGGTGATGTGGGCAGGACGGAACTTGCCGCGACAGCCGAGGAAGGAGCGCGTGTCTTGTTCCGGAGTCTGCAGCGATTGAAGGCTCTACCCGACTACCTCGAGGTGCTGCCAGGCGCCTTTTCGGGCTCCCTTTGCGGGCGGCGCCTGAGCGGCAAGCCGATGTCCACCATCGGCTTTGAAAAACGACACAACGCGGCGTTCCGGATCGATGACGAAGAGGATTTCGTGCGCGAAATGCTGAAGGAGATCCCACCGCCGCCACCTCGAGCGGCAGAGATGCGGGCGGCCAATGCGATGCCTGCCGTGCAGTAGACAGCGGACGCGGGACCAGCAGCAATGAAAGTCCTATTAATCTTGAACGACCCACCCTACGGGACGGAGCGTTGCTATAACGGCCTTCGACTCGCCAATGGCATCGTGAAGCAGGATCCAACGGCGGAGGTGGTGGTCTTCCTCTTGGCCGATGCCGTCGCCTGCGGCAAGAAAGGGCAGAAGACGCCCGACGGCTATTACAATATCGAGCGGATGCTGAAGCGCTTTGCAAGCGGATCGCATCGAATTCTCGTTTGCGGCACCTGCATGGACGCACGCGGGCTGACGGAGCCCGACCTGATGGACGGGGCGCGGCGGAGCACGATGGACGAGCTCACGGCGGCCACGCTCCAAGCGGACAAGGTGCTGGTGTTCTAGTGACGCTGACGGCGCCGTCTTCGGTCTACCTCGACTACAACGCGAGCACACCCGTTGATGCCGCGGTCGCCGCGGCCATGCGGCCCTTGCTGGAAGGTGCGTATGGCAATCCCTCGAGCGGTCACTGGGCGAGCGCACCTGCGAAAGCTGCCTTGGAGATCGCCCGCGGCAAGGTGGCCACATTCCTCGGCTGTGCGCCGGATGAAGTCGTGTTCACGAGCGGCGGCAGCGAAGCCAACAATCTCGCTCTGAAGGGCTTGTTCTTTCGACGCCGTGGCCGTCCCTCGCACGTGATCACCTCCCAGATCGAGCATCCGGCGACACTCGAACCATGCCGCTTTCTGGAGCGCCTGGGGGCCGCGGTCACCTACGTGGAGGTTGACTCGCAGGGCCTCGTCGATCCCGAGGACATCCGCAAGGCGATCACCCCGCACAGCTGCCTCATCAGCATCATGCACGCAAACAACGAGGTCGGTACGATCCAGCCGATAGCGCAAATTGCAGCGGTCGCCCGTGAGCACGGAATTCCCGTGCACACCGACGCGGCTCAATCGGTCGGCAAGATCCCGACCCGGATCGACGACCTCGGGGTCGATCTTCTCTCGCTTGCCGGGCACAAGGTCTACGCGCCCAAGGGCGTCGGCGCTCTGTATATCCGCCGTGGGAGCTCGATCGAGCCGCTCATCCACGGTGCCGGACACGAGAGCGGCCGGCGCGCCGGCACTGAGAGTGCGCTGCTGACGACCGCGCTCGGCACGGCGTGCGAAATCGCGAATCTCTGGATCGGCATGCCGGGCGTGCGGCACCTGCGCGATCTGTTTTGGGATCGTCTGCGCGCTGCATTTGGGAATCAGGTCAGGCTCAACGGGCATCCCACGCTTCACCTGCCCAACACCCTGAATGTCTCGTTCCTCGGCCGCGTGGGTGCCGACATCCTTGCGCGCATCCCCGAACTTGCGGCCTCGACCGGTTCTGCATGCCATTCAGGCGGGGTCGCTCTCTCGCCGGTGCTCAAGGCGATGGGCATCGCGCCGGAGGCCGGCATGGGCGCGATCCGCTTCAGTTTGGGACGCGGTACGACGCAGCAAGAGATCGAGTGGGTCGTCCGCCGATTGACGCAGGCGCTCGCATGAGCAAGGCGGCTGCGGCGAGGGCGCGCCGGTTTGTGCCGCCGCGGCGCGTGGTGCGGACGTGACCGGTATCCGTCTCGGCCTTCGCGAGAACTGGCGGCAGTTTTCGCTGTTGATCCTCATCAATGCCTTTGTCGGCGGCATGGTCGGGCTCGAGCGGACGGTCGTGCCGCTCATCGGGTCCGAGGTGTTCCGCATCGCCTCGACCACGCTGGTCGTCTCCTTTATCGTGATGTTCGGTGTCGTCAAAGCGATTTCCAATCTGGTCTCCGGACACCTCGCGGACATCTACGGGCGCAAGCACTTGCTCGTCGCGGGATGGCTGGTCGGGCTGCCGGTTCCCTTCATGCTCGGCTGGGCGCCGAGCTGGGGATGGGTGATCGCGGCGAATGCCCTGCTTGGTGTCAACCAGGGTCTTGCCTGGTCGATGACGGTCATCATGAAGGTGGACCTCGTGGGCCCAAAATCCCGCGGCCTCGCCGTGGGTCTCAACGAGTTTGCCGGCTATCTCGCCGTCGGCGTCACGGCCTTCCTCACGGGCTACATCGCTCAGCGCTACGGCCTGCGGCCGGCGCCTTTCTACCTCGGCATCGGCTATGCGGTTCTCGGATTGCTGCTCTCGATCCTCGTGGTGCGCGACACCCGTCATCACGTGGGATTGGAGATGGCCCATCACGGAGCGCGCCCGGAGACGCTCGGATTCTGGCAGATATTCCGCCGCGCCTCGTACGGCGACCGAAATTTGTTTGCCGCATCGCAAGCAGGACTCGTCAACAATCTGAATGACGGCATGAGTTGGGGAATCTTCCCGTTGTTCTTCGCCGGCCTCGGCCTCAGCGTCGAGCGTATCGGTATCCTCAAGGCCGTCTATCCCATGGTTTGGGGCGTTCTGCAGACGGTCACCGGCCCACTCAGCGACCGGTGGGGCCGAAAGGGCCTGATCGTGGCCGGCATGTGGGTGCAAGCCGGCGGCCTGTTCCTGGTCGCTCTCACCGGAAGCTTCGCCTGGTGGTTCGCGGCGAGCTTGTTCCTCGGCGTCGGCACCGCCATGGTTTACCCGACGCTCATCGCATCCGTGTCGGATGCATCCCATCCCTCGTGGCGGGCGCGTTCGCTCAGCGTCTACCGCTTCTGGCGCGATTTGGGCTACGCGATCGGCGCGCTCCTCGCGGGATTATTGACGGACTGGTTCGGTGCAGCGTGGGCCATCACCGCCATCGGTGCGCTCACCTTCGCGTCCGGTGCGGTAGTCGCGGTCTCCTTGGAAGAGCGCCGGCCGCCGTAACCTGATTCCTGGTGCGGGAAATTGTCGGGTTCCAAGACCGACATCAGCACCTACCGCATCATCGCGACAGCATCCTTGCCACGCCCGGGCTCCGGCATCGAGCGGATTCCGAGCTTCGACACGGGGTTCGACGGTCACCCCGGGGATCACGCGGTTATCATCGTCCGCGCCGGGTCGCGCCGCGGCGGGCCGTTCAAAACACGGCTGGAATCACCGAGGCGACGACCGCCTCGATGTCGACCCTGGTTCCCGGGCGCTTCATCGCGGTGACGCGCTCGTCGAAGATGATATACGTCACCACGTCGCGAAAACGCACGCCGCGATGCGCCGGCCACGCCGCGAAGCTCTCTTCCGCGTGGCGCACGTACGCGCTCGCATGCTCCCAGAGTCCTTCCCCGCAGCGCGCGAGGACTTCCCGGTAGAGCTCGCGGCCGGCGAGTTCCGGGCGTTCGCTGCGCACGCTGCGGTAGAGCGCGAGGGCCTTGCGGCTCTCGCTGCGCGCGAAGCGCCAATCGGCCCAGAGATCCAGCAGGTCGGCGGCCCATCGACGCACGGCGATGCCCCGCGAGCGCATGTCGCTACCGAATCCGCCGACGTCGATGAAGCGCATGATCGTTCCGAGCCTCTGCGTTCCGCGTCCCGAGCGGCGCGTACGCGATTCCATTAGCCATTGCTAATATCCTCCCCGAGACGCCGCGGCGTCAAGCGGGAAATCCGCTGCCGGCTTGCGGTGCCAATAAGGAATTGTTCGACAATCCAATTTCAGCTCCCGCGCAGCGCAACACCGCTCCGTGCCGCGCCACGCCGCCGGCCCAAGCAGGCGCCGCCTCGGAGTCGGCGGCGTCTGCGGGACCGCGTCACTTCCCGGCCATCTTAGCCATCTTGCGGTGCTCCGCTGCCAGCGACCGCTCCTGCCGCGCAGCCGCCGTGAGCTCCGATGCGATCGTTTCGCAGTGCTTGGCCTGCGCGCGCTCCCAGGGCTTCCCTCCTGCCTGCCCATAGGTCCGCGCGAGGTTCTCGTGCGCCGCCGCCATCTTCTCGAGCGAGCTTGCCTCCGCGTCGTACGCCTTGGCGATGGCCTCATGGTCCGCGGCGCTGCTCGCGGCCGCAATCATGGTCGGATCGGGCACCGCCGCGCTCACCGACATCGTGGCGAGGACGAACCCGATCACGCCGAGTCCCGCGCTCAACATCTTCACTGTGCGATTCATGACCGTACTCCTTTTGCATGCATCGATGGTCGACATTGGCTCACATGCCGCCGGCCCTCACTTGGCGGATCGTGCGTATGAGCCTCACCGCCTTTCCCCGGAGGCCGCCGCGCTTGCGGCCGGCATCTTCATTCCCGGCATCTTCATTCCCGGCATCTTCATCCCCGGCATCTTCATCCCCGGCATCGCCGCCATGCCCTCACCGCGGTTTCCCTCGGGGGTCGCGCCGTCCGGTGCGCCGTGATCCATCGGCCCCATGTCCTCGTCGGGCGGCGCCTTCGCGACGATCGCGCGGTACTCGCCCGGGGTCATGCCGGGGAGCTTGCGCACGAACGCGACCATGCTCCAGATCGTCGCGTCGTCGTGACTGAACCCCCACGCGGGCATCGCGCTCATCTTGATGCCGTGCTTGATCACCCAGAACGCCTCGCGCGGATCGACGCGCACCTCGCTCAAGTTCGGCGGCTGTGGATACAACCCGGGGCGGATCTCCGAGTCGGTGATGCCGGGCGCGAGGTGGCAGCCGGTGCACATCGCCGCGTACTGGCCCGCGCCCTTCAGGATCACCGCGGGATCGTCGAGGTCGCGCGGCACCCGGACGGAGGCCGCGTGCATCTCGATCGAGCGCTCGCGCATCATCGTCAGCATCGACACGGTCATGCGCCAGTGCGGGCTGTCCGCGCCCATGTCGTACATGCCGAGCCACATGTAGCCGTAGATGCCGAGCACGATCACGAGCGCGGTCGCGAGCAGCACGATCAATGCGTTCTTCATGACATTCTCCTTAGAACCAGAACCGCAGTCCGGCGACGATCCGCCGGTCCGTAATCGAGTCCCCCTCGGCGCGCCGGAAATCGGCCGTGCCGCCGAACGCGCGCCGCCAGACGACGCCTAAATACGGCGCGAGCTCGCGGCGGAATTCGTAGCGCAACCGCAGCCCGACGGTGAAATCCGACCAGCCGCTGCCGAGCCGTCGAGCGGGATCGGCGCGGCCGTACACGTTCGTCTCGATCTCCGGCTGCAGCACGAGGCGCTGCGTGAACAGCGTCTCGTATTGCATGCGCAAGCGCGCCGCGGTCCGTCCGCCCGTGCCGGCGTATGCGGTAACCTCGACCTCGAACCAGTACGGCGCGAGGCCCTGAATCCCGAACGACGCCCAGTCGCGCTCCGAGCCGCGGCCCAGATCGTGGCGGATGCCGAGCTGCGTGCCCCAGTACGCGGCGACGGCGTGATTCCAGAACGCCTCGACGTCGCCCTCGGCGAGCCGGCCGCGGCTGCGCTCGCCTTCGCTGCGGATCCAAAGCTTGTCGAAATCGCCGCCGTACCAGCCCTCGGCCTCCCAGGTCTGGCCGTTCGCGCTCTCGGCGTGAAATTCCTCGAGCTGATCGACGAGCAGCCTGCCGAACGGCGCATCGTCCGCCATGTCCATGCCCGTCATCGATCCATAGCCGATCCCGTCGGAGTAGTCCGGGCTGCGAGCATCGCGCGGGGCGCGGCCGCCTTGCATCGGTCCCATAGACATACCCGCCATTCCCGGCATGTCCTCCAGCGGCATCGTCGCGGCGGCATCGGCGGCCGGCGCGCTCGGCGCAGACAGCGCCACCGGCGCAGCGGCCAGCCACACCCCGATCACGACGAGACGTCGCCTCCCGTTCGCCCGGGTACCATGCCGCGCGCTCACGACACCACCACTTCGCGGAACATGCCCGCCTCCATGTGGTAGAGCATGTGGCAGTGATAGGCCCAGCGGCCGAGCGCATCGGCACTGACGCCGTAAGCGACGCGCTGCGCCGGTTGCACGCTGACCGTGTGCTTGCGGACCTGGAACCGTCCGTCGGGGCTCTCGATCTCGCTCCACATCCCGTGCAGGTGGATCGGGTGCGTCATCATCGTGTCGTTGACCAGCACGATGCGCAGGCGTTCGCCGCTCCGGAAATGCACCGGCTTGGCGTCGGAGAACTTCACGCCGTCGAACGACCATGTATAGCGCCACATGTTGCCCGTGAGGTGCAGCTCGATCTCCCGGCCCGGCTCGCGCGGATCGAGCGGGCCGCCGATCGTATGCAGATCCGCATAGGTGAGCTCGCGGCGTCCGTTGTCACGCAGACCGAAGCCGGGATCGTCGAGATTGGTGCGCGGCATGTCGACGCGCATGTCGACGCCCGGCCCGTACTCGGTGCGCGCGTGGCGCACGGCCGCGCTCGGCATTGCGCCCATCATGTCGACCATGTCGAGGTGCGGCCGAGGATCCATCGGCGGCACCTCGGCCTGCATTCCTGGGCGCGGCGCGAGCGTACCGCGCGCGTAGCCCGTGCGGTCGATCGACTGCGCAAACACCGTGTACGCGCGGTCCGCACTCGGCTCGACCAGCACGTCGTAGACCTCGGCGACGCCGATCCGGAACTCATCGACGGTCACCGGCTCGACGTCCTGACCGTCCGCCGCGACGACCGTGATCTTCAGGTCCGGAATGCGCACGTCGAAGTAGGTCATCGACGAGCCGTTGATGAAGCGCAGGCGAACCCTCTCGCCGGATCCGAACAACCCGGTCCAGTTGCCGGCGGGCGTCGTGCCGTTCATGAGATAGGTGTACGTGTATCCGGAAACGTCGCTGAGATCCGCAGGGCTCATGCGCATCTCGTTCCACATCCGCCGCTTCGCGAGCGCCCGCCGCAACCCGACCCGGCGCACGTCCGCGAAGAACTCCGGCGCGGTCGGCTCGGCGAAGTTGTAGTAGTCGCTCTGCCTCTTCAAGGTCGCATAGATGTGCTCCGGCGAGCGGTCGCTCCAGTCGTTCAGCATGACCACGTAGTCGCGCTCGTGCGCAGCGCGCTGGGGTGCGGCGGGCTCGATCACCAGCGCGCCGTACATCCCGGTCTGCTCCTGGAACGCCGAGTGCGAGTGGTACCAGTAGGTGCCGCTCTGGCGCACCGGAAAGCGGTACACAAAGGTCTCGCCCGGCGCGATGCCGGGGAAGCTGATCCCCGGCACGCCGTCCATCCGAAACGGCAGCAGGATGCCGTGCCAGTGGATCGACGTCGGCACGCGCAGCGCATTGGTCACGCGCAGCGTGACCGTGGTGCCCTCCTGCCAGTAGAGGGTCGGCCCCGGCACCGAGCCGTTGATCGTCGTCGCGATGCGCGCCCGGCCGGTGAAATTCACCGGCGTCTCGGCGATCGTGAGCGCGAACTCCGTGCCTCTCAAGGTTTGCGGGCGACCGGCGAATACCGGCGGGACACCGTGCGCCCCGCCCGCCCAGGCCCGCGGACTGCCGAGCAGACCGATGCCGGCCGCCGCACCGCCGAGCGCAAGGCCCTCGACGAAGCGGCGGCGCCCCGGATTTGGGCACGACCATGGCGTGACGATCTTCATTGCTCATCCTTCATCGCATGTCCTCCGATATGCTCGCGTTTGCGCAGCCGGCGCCTCGCGAGCACGCGAAACCCGGCCGGTATGATCAACATCGACAGGAGCGGTGCGGTGATCATGCCGCCGACCATTGGTGCGGCGATCCGCCGCATGATCTCGTGGCCCGCGCCACCGCCGAGCACAATCGGCAGGAGCCCCGCCAGGATCACGGCGACGGTCATCGCCTTCGGCCGCACGCGCTGCACGGCGCCCTCGCGGATCGCTTGGTCCAGCGACTCTTCGCCTGCGTGCGGGTCGGCGGCGAGGCGCCGATCCCAGGCATGGCGCAGGTAGAGCAGCATGACGACGCCGAACTCGGCCGCGACCCCGGCGAGCGCGATGAAGCCGATCAGCGTCGCGACCGAGACCGACTGCCCCTGCCACCAGATCAGCCATACCCCGCCGGTCAGCGCGAACGGCAAGGAGAGCATGATCAGCGCCGCCTCGTCCCAGCGCCGGAACACGCCGTAGAGCATCGCGAGGATGATCGCGAGCGTGATCGGCACGACGAACTGCAAACGGCGCATCGCGCGCTGCAGATACTCGAACTGACCGGACCAATCGAGCGTGTAGCCGGCGGGCAGGGGCACGCGCGCGGCGACCGCGCGCTGCAGGTCGGCGACTACGGCACCGAGCGGCCGGCCCGCGGTGTCGACGTAGACGTAGGTCGACAACTGCGCGTCGTCGCTCTTCAGCATGCTCGGGCCCGCGTCGATCGCGACGTCGGCGACTTGGGCGAGACGCAGCAAACGTCCGCCCGGGGCGACGATCGGCAGCTCCTCGAGCGCCGCCACCGAGTCGCGATCCGCACGCGGATAGCGCACGACGATCGGAAAGCGTTTCAGGCCCTCGATCGTCTGGCCGATCGGCTCGCCGCCGACCGCGGTCGCGATCACGGCCTGAAGGTCCTGCTGCGTGAGGCCGTAACGCGCGGCATCGACCGGGCGCACGTGCACGTCGACGTAGCGTCCGCTCGCGGTGCGCTCGGCGATCGCCGAGGATACGCCGGGCACCGTGCGCGCGACGGCCTCGATCCGGTCCGCGAGACTCTGCAGGACGTTCACGTCGGGCCCCATTACCTTGATGCCGATCGGGCTCTTGACGCCGGTCGCGAGCATGTCGATGCGGTTGCGGATCGGCGGCACGAACAGGTTCGAGAGCCCCGGCACCTGCACCGCCGCGTTCAACGCCGCCTTGATCTTGTCCATGGTCATGCCGGGGCGCCATTCGCTGCGCGGCTTGAACGTGATGGTCGTTTCGAACATCTCGAGCGGCGCCGGGTCGGTCGCGGTATCGGCGCGCCCCGCCTTGCCATATACATGCGCGACCTCGGGCACGCTCTTCAGCATTCGATCGGTGAGCTGCAGGAGCTGCGCGGCCTTGCCGACCGAGAGGCCGGGCAGCGCCGTCGGCATGTACAGCAGCGTCCCTTCGTCCATCGCGGGCAGGAATTCCGTCCCCAGGCGGCTGATCGGCAGCGCCGCCGAGAGCAGCACGAATGCCGCCAGCGCGAACGTGGCCTTCGGGTAGCCCAGCACGAAGTCCAGGATCGGCCGATACAGCGCCGCGAGCGCCCGGTTCAGAGGATTCGCGTGCTCCGCGGGGATGCGCCCGCGCAGGAAATAGCCCATCAGCACCGGGATCAGCGTGACCGCGAGACCGGCCGCCGCCGCCATCGCGTAGGACTTCGTGAACGCGAGCGGCTTGAACAGCTTGCCTTCCTGCGCCTGCAGCGCGAACACCGGCACGAACGACAGCGTGATGATCAGCAGGCTCACGAACAGCGCGGGTCCCACCTCCTCCGCGGCCTCGGCGACGACTCGCCAGCGATCGGCGCCCGCGGGCTCGGCGCCGCCGTGTTCGGCGCGCCAGTGCTCGAGATGCTTGTGCGCGTTCTCGATCATCACGATCGCCGCATCGACCATCGCGCCGATCGCGATCGCGATGCCGGAGAGCGACATGATGTTCGAGCTCACCCCTTGCAGGTGCATCACGATGAACGAGGCCAGCACGCCAAGCGGCAAGGTGAGCACGGCGACGAGCGAGGACCGCCAATGCCACAGGAACAGCACGCACACCGCGGCGACCACCGCGAACTCCTCGAACAGCTTGTCGCGCAGGTTCGCGACCGAGGCTTCGATCAGCTGCGAGCGATCGTAGGTCGGCACGATCCGTACGCCGGGCGGCAGGCTGCGCTCGAGCTCGGCGAGCTTCGCCTTCACGGCCTCGATCGCGGCGAGCGCGTTCTTGCCCGCGCGCAGGATCACCACGCCGCCCACGACCTCGCCCTGGCCGTCGAGCTCGGCGACGCCGCTGCGCAGCGTCGGCCCGCGCCGCACGATCGCGACGTCCCCGAGCAGCACGGGCACCCCGGCCGCAGTCGTCGCGACGGGCACGCGGCGGAACTCGCGCGCGCTGCGCAGGTAGCCGACGCTGCGGACCATGAGATCGGCCTCGCCCTGCTCGATCACCGAGCCGCCGCTCGCGCCGTTCGCGCTCTGGATCGCCCGGATCAATTGCTCGACCGTGATCCCGTACGCGGCGAGCTTGCTCGGGTCCGGCACCACCTGCCAGGCCCGCACCATGCCGCCCAGGGTCGCGACCTCGGCGACATCGGGGACCGTCTTCAGCTGATAGCGCAGGAACCAGTCCTGGAGACTGCGCAGCCGGCCCTGGTCGTATCGGCCGTCGCGATCGACGAGCGCGTACTCGTAGATCCAGCCGAGGCCCGTCGCGTCGGGCCCGAGCGCGGGACTCACGTCGGCGGGCAGCTGCGATCGAACCTGGCTCAGGTACTCGAGCACGCGCGAGCGCGCCCAGTACAGATCCGTCTTGTCGTCGAAGAGCACGTACACGAAGGAATCGCCGAAGAACGAGTAGCCGCGCACGCTGCGCGCGCCGGGCACCGACAGCATCGTGGTCGCGAGCGGGTAGGTCACCTGGTCCTCGACGATCTGCGGCGCCTGGCCCGGCCAGCGCGTGCGGATGATCACCTGTGTGTCCGAGAGGTCCGGCAGCGCATCGAGCGGCGTGCGCGAGATCGCCCAGGCGCCGGCGAGCGCGAGCACGAGCGCACCGAGCAGCACGGCGCCGCGATGCGCGACCGACCAGCGGATCACGGCCGCGATCACAGACGCTCCAGCGCGCCCGACAAGCTGGCCTCCGAATCGATCAGGAACTGGCCCGAGACGACGATGCGCTCGCCCGCGCGCAGGCCCGTCAGGACCTGCGTATACCCGGCCGCGGAGCGGCCGAGCGTTACGGGCACGACACGGAACCGCCCGTCCTCGCCCGCGACCACGACCCGGGTCGCCTTGCCCGTGGCGATGATCGCCCCGTCCGGCACCACCGGCAGCGCGGTCCCGGCGGCGGGGTGCAGGCGCACGGTCGCAAACATGCCGGGCACGAGGCGGTGGCCCGAATTCTCGAGCACGATGCGCGCGCGCTGCGCGCGGCTTTCCGGGTCGACCTGCGGCAATAGCGCCTCGACCACGCCGCGGAGGCGGTGCCCGGGCTCGGCGTCGACGGTCGCCGTGACCTTCGTGCCCGCGCCGATCCCGGCGGCGTCGGCCTGCGGAATCTCCGCCTCCAGCCAGACGGTGTCGAGCGTGTTCAACGTCATCAGGGTCTGGCCCGCGGCGACGGCCTGCCCTTCGCGCACGTCGACGGTCACGACGACACCCGCCTGCGGCGCGCGCAGCACGACCGCCGGCCGGTCGCTCGCACCTCGCGCCGCCGCCTCGATCTCGGCACGGTCGAGCCCGAGAACCTCGAGCCGCCGCCGGGCCGCGGCGCGCAGCGCGAGCGCGTCCGCGGAATGCGATTGCATCAGCGCCGCGTATTCGTCGATCGCGCTGCTCCAGGCCGGCGCGAGCAGCGCCGCGAGCGGCTGGCCCGCTCGCACGGCGGT
>JAJXYR010000120.1 GCA_021780475.1 Pseudomonadota bacterium | reverse complement strand
GCTCCGTCAGGTACTCGCGCAGCTGCTCGACCGTCATCCCGGCCACCTTGAACGTGCCGAGGAACGGGTAATAGATGGTCCCGTTGGACGCGACCAATTGGCCGTTGAAGGCTTGGCTCTGGCTGAGCGCGGCGGCCGGCGCGTTGAGCTCGGGATGATCCCAGACGATGATGTTGAGCACGTCGCCGGGTCCGATGTGGTAATCCGGCGCCACCATCGACGGCAGCAACGGTTTCAGCGGCGGCGCCCCCGCGGGCGGACTGTCCGCCGGATTCGGATGGGTCAGCAAGGACGCGACGACCTGCGGCGTGATCGGAATCACCCGGTAACGCAGTCGCTGGTTCGCTTCCGTCGCCGATTTCGATCCGCGCACGAAGTACGGATGCGACCCGGCAAGCCCCGGGTGCACGTTCATCCCCGGAATCAACCAGGTGCAGCCGCTCGCGCCGGCGAGCAGGATCGGCAGCAGCGCCGCGCGCGCGATCCGCCAGCCTCGCGTGCACACCCCGGCGCCGACCTGAGATTCCCGACGGTCACCCGAATCGACGGTTCCAACCCTTCGCGCTATCGCTCGCAATGACCGACTCCATTCACGCAGTTCCGCCAGGAAGCGTGCAGTCTACCCGAACCGTTCGCGGCGCGGCATCCGCGTTTCCAGGACCGCAGTGTTAAGATTCGCGAAGCCTCCTCGCGGAATGCTCGATGTTCGACTCGATTCTCGTCGTCTGCACCGGCAATATCTGTCGCAGTCCAATGGCCGAGGCCGTGCTGAAGGACCGCTTGGGCTCGTCCCGAAAACGGGTCGAGTCCGCCGGCACCGCCGCGCTCGTCGGTTACCCCGCGGACCCGCTCGCGCAGGCGGTGATGCAGGACCACGGCCAGGACATCGCCGAGCACCGGGGCCGGCAGGTGAACGCGTTGCTCCTGTCGGCCGCGGACCTGGTGTTCGCGCTCGACGAAAGTCACCGGCGCTGGATGGTCGAACAGTTCCCGCAGTTTCGCGGCCGCGTGTTCAAGCTCGGCAAATGGCGCGGCGACCGCGACGTCGCGGACCCGTATCGTCTGCCGCGCGAGGCGTTCGATCGCGCCTACCTCGAGATCGTCGAGTGCGTGGACGACTGGGTGCCGCATCTGCTCGCTTGATGCAACGACTCGAACAGGGCGAGGTATTGCTCGATGAAGGCATCCGCACGATGGCTTCTGGGCAGATCGCCATCGTTACTCCGCGGAATTGCCAGTGCGCGCTCCAACGCCGCCGCGACCCCGGCCGGTTCGCCCGGCTCGACGAGCAACAACCGGTCGCTCGGGGGCGTGTCGCGGTAGAGATGCCGGGACACGACCGCCGGCAGGCCGACCGCCAGCGCTTCGAGAACGTTCAGCGGCTCTCCTTCGATGCGTGTCGTCGTGAATAGCATGGCATCGGCGGCATTCAGCCACGCCGGCATCGCCTCTCGTGACACGCCACCGGAAAAATGCACGAGATCGGCGATTCCAAGCGAGAGCGCCAGCCTCCTTAATGCCCGCCACTGCGGGCCCTGGCCGACGATCAGATAACGCACGTCGCGGCGGCTTTGCGCCAGGAGCGCGAAGGCGTCGAGGCCCAAGGCAATGCCCTTCTGCCGCACCAGCCGGCTGGCGCAGATCACGACCTTGAGGTCCTCGCTCCAGCCGATCGCCGCACGGACCGCCCGACCGGCGTCGCGATCGGGCCGGAAGTGGCGGGTATCGATGCCATTGCGGATCACGTGCACGCGGCTTGGCGCCACGACACCGCGCGTGGGCCAGGCCGCCAGATCCCGCGCGACCGGGCCGCCGACCGCGACGATCGCGTCGAACCGCGGATACGCCCTCAGATCCTTGAAGATCCAGAAAATGTTGCGCAGGGATGCCAATACGCCGGTGACACTGCGCAAACGCCAGCGCGAGATCACCTCGCCCATCGACGTCCCATGCGCCTGCATCACGAACGGCACCTGCGGAATCCGCTCGCGAAACCGCAGCAGTCCGAATCCGGCGGCGCTGACGCTGAAGAGCAAATCGCATTGCTCGATCAACTCCGCTTCGAATACGCGCCGCGTCGCGGTCCACCAGCCGAATCCATAGTGACGGCAGGAGTGCCCGGCCAGCGCCCTGATCCGCACCCCTTCCTCTTCGAATGCGGCGGGTCGCCCCGGAATGGCCGCCGTCAGCACCGTGACCGACACCCCCGCCCGCACCAAGGCCCGCGCCAGGTCCCAGGCGACGGCCTGCATTCCGCCGATGTCGTGATGCGGCAGAATGCGCACCGGCATGACCACGTGCCGCACCGATCTCACGGCGACCATCGAGACCCGCCCGCCAACCCCCGATCCTCGAACCGGCCACGATGTCGACGTGCTAGCACGCGCCGTCGCCGCCGAGCACCACCCACGGCGTCTTCAGCAGGATGTAGCCGTCGAGTCGCAGCCCCCGGTGGCGCACGTAATACACGTCGAGCGCGACTCGGCGCGGATAGCCGATGTTGTTGCGACCCTTGACCTGCCACAGGCCGGTGATCCCCGGCTTCACCGCGAGGTACGTCCTGAGATGCCGCCCGTACCGGACCGTCTCCTCGCGCACGATCGGCCGCGGTCCGACGAGACTCATCTCGCCACGCAAAACGTTCCACAGCTGCGGCAGCTCATCGAAGCTCGTACGGCGCAGGAACCGGCCCAACGGGGTGATCCGCGGATCGTTGCGCAGCTTGTGATCCCGCCGCCATTCTTTCTCGAGCTCCGGATGCCGGTCGAACAGATCGTGCAGCCGGCGCTCGGCGTCCGGGAACATGCTGCGGAACTTCAGGCAATCGAAGGTCTTGCCGTCTCGGCCGATGCGCCGATGCCGGTAGATCACCGGTCCGCCTTGGCGGCGCAGCAGCAGCGCGATCACGGCGATGGCGGGCAAAAACACGATACCGAGCGCGAGCGCGCCGGTCAGGTCCACGAGCCGCTTGACCGCCTCTTGCAGCAGCGGGCGGCGACCCGGTGCCCGGGCGCGGGCGTGTCGGTCGCGATCGGGCGCCTTCGTTTGCGGCTCGACGCTCACCAGATGCGGTCGGAACGAGGGCGCGGCCGGCGTCATCTTCGGTGCTCGCGCATGGGGTTGCTCGTTCAGCGGCCGTGTCGCCAAGGCGGTCACTCCTTAAAGATCAACCATCCCTGTCCTTGTCGCCGGTCGGCGACATCCGCTGCCGATCCGGCATCGGGCCCTGCGTCGTCTGCCGGGGCGCCAGCGAACCACCATAACGTCCCGGCATCATAATCGTTGACACCGGCCGAACTCCAGCCGGCGAAAGCCCGGATTGCTTTTTTTGCGGCACGCCTGCGCGCCGCGGGAACTACCGCCGGTAGTTCTTGTCCACCCACGCCGCGTAGTCCCTCCCGAGCAGCCGCTGCCACCAGTCGGCGTGCGCGAGGTACCAGTCGATCGTCCGTTCGAGACCGGTCTCGA
>JAJXYR010000294.1 GCA_021780475.1 Pseudomonadota bacterium | reverse complement strand
GGTGGCGGCTGGCGCGTTGCTGGTGCTGTGGTTCGGGCGCGCGCACGTATGGAACCATCAACTGGCGGCACTCAGCCCGGTATCCGCGGCCGATCGCGCCCTCGACGCGTCGCTGCGCGCGGATCTCGGCGCGGCCGACGTCAGGGACATCGTGGTCGCTTCCGGCGCCGATCTGCAGGCCGCGCTCCGCGCGGCCGAAACTGCCGCCGGCACACTCGCACCGCTGGCCGCACGGGGGATCATCGGCGGCTTCGACAGTCCGGCCAATTACCTGCCGAGCCTCGCCGCGCAGCGCGCGCGCCGCGCCAGTCTGCCCGAACCCGCGGCACTCGCGGAAAACCTGCGGCTGGCGACCGCGGACCTGCCGGTCGACGCGCGGCGCCTCGCACCATTCGTCGCCGACGTCGCCGCCGCCCGCGGCAGCCCCGCATTGACGCGTGCCGACCTGGCGGGAACGCCGTTCGCGATCGCATTCGATGCCCTGATGGTGCCGCGCCAGGGCCGCTGGATCGCGCTGCTGCCGCTGCGCGCGCCGATCGACCTGGCGACGGTGCGGTCGGCCGTCGGGCACGCGGCACAAGTGGTCGATTTGAAAGCCGCTGCCGACGCGCTGTACGCCCGGTATCTCACCCAGGCCGTCGACGCCTCCGCAGCCGGGTTCGCCGCGATCGCGCTGCTGCTCGCCCTGGCATTGCGTTCGCCGCGGCGTGCGCTGCGGGTTCTCGCGCCGCTCGCCGTCGCGGTGCTCGCGGTCGCCGCCGGACTCGTGCTCGCCGGAGTGCGCCTGACGATGCTGCATCTCGTCGGCATGCTGCTGATCGTCGCGATCGGCTCGAACTATGCCCTGTTCTTCGAGCGTCACGGCATCGACGGGGATGGCGGCGCCATGACCGGCTCGCTCGCGGTCGCGAACGCGGCGACGGTGGCCGGCTTCGGCTTGCTGACCTTCGCGGACGTGCCGGTGCTGCGCGATCTCGGCATGACGGTGGCGCCGGGCGCGCTCCTCGCGCTGCTGTTCGCGGCGATGCTGGCGCGGCGATGACGACGCACGCTATTCTGCCGCACGGTGCCTCGGGCGCGGCGCCTGGGACCTCGCGGTGCGTGCGGGATGATTGCCTGGAATCGGGGCCTGTATGAAAACACCGGGACGAACGCTGCGACGCTGGTTTCCGTCCCCGCTGCTCCGGGCTTCGGTTGCGCTGCACGCGGCCGCGGGTGCGGCCCTGCTCGCGCGACCGAGGATTTGGCCGATCGCGCTCGGTGCGGTCGTCGCGGACCACCTGGCGCTCACCGCCGCCGGGCTGTGGCCCCGCAGCCGGCTGCTCGGACCGAACTGGACCCGCCTGCCGGCCGGCGCGGGCCTCGCGCGCAGCGTCGCGATCACGATCGATGACGGCCCGGACCCGGAGGTGACGCCGCAGGTCCTCGAGATCCTGGATCGCTACGACGTGCGCGCATCGTTCTTCTGCATCGGCGCGCGCGTCGAACGGCACCCCGAACTCGTCGCCGAAATCGCGCGCCGCGGCCATTCGGTCGAGAATCACGGCTACCGCCACGCACATTCGTTTGCGCTGCTTGGCCCGCGCGCGCTGCGCGAAGACCTGTCGCGGGCGCAACGCTGCATCCACGCCGCCGCCCGCAGCGAGCCGCTGTTCTTCCGCGCTCCGGCGGGCTTGCGCAATCCGCTGCTCCAGCCGGTGCTGGCCGAGTTGGGTCTGCGGCTCGCGAGTTGGACCCGGCGAGGCTACGACACCGTCAACCGCGACCCGCAGCGGGTCCTACGGAGGCTGACCAATCGGCTCGGCGGCGCCGAAATCCTGTTGCTGCACGATGGCCACGCCGCGCGGTCCACCCGCTCCATCCCGGTCGTCGTCGAGGTGCTGCCGGCGTTGCTCGACGTCTTGCGCACGGCCGGGTTGACGCCGGTCACGCTGCGCGCCGCGCTCGCGAACTCCGGTGCGCGGTAAAATGCGCCGATGACCGTGCTCAATAATCCTCCGCTGGTTCTGTCCGCGCTCACGGCGACCAGTTGCATCGGCCATGGATCGGCGCAGACGATCGCGGCCCTGCACGCGCAGCGCAGCGGACTCGCGCCCTGCCAATTCGAGACCGTCGACCTGCCGACGTGGATTGGCCGGGTCGGGGAGGTCGACGCCCAGTCGCTGCCCGCGGCGTTTCGACGCTACGAGTGCCGCAACAACCGGCTTGCCGAACTCGCGTTGCGTGCGGATGGGTTCGCCGAGGCGGTGCGCGACGCCGCCGGACGCCTGGGTCCGGAGCGCGTCGGTGTGTTTCTGGGCACGAGCACCTCGGGCATGCTCGAGACGGAACTCGCCTACCGGCATCGGAGCGCCTCGGACGGTTCCCTGCCCGACAGCTTCGACTATGGCGGCACGCACAACGCATTTTCGCTCGTCGACTTCGTCCGCCGGCGACTGCAACTCGAGGGACCGGCCGCGGCGTTGTCCTCCGCGTGCGCGTCGAGCGCGAAAGCCTTCGCCGCCGGCCGGCGGATGATCGCCGCGGGCGTCATCGACGCCGCGCTGGTCGGCGGTGTCGACTCGCTGTGCCTGACGACCTTGTACGGCTTTAACGCGCTGCAGCTGCTCTCGCCGGGGCCGTGCCGGCCGTTCGACCTGCGGCGCGACGGCTTGTCGATCGGTGAGGCGGCGGCGTTCGCACTCCTGGAGCGCGCGCCGGCGAGCATGGACCGCGCCGCCGTGATGCTGCTCGGCGCCGGCGAATCGAATGACGCCCATCACATGTCCGCGCCGCATCCGGACGGACTCGGTGCGCGGCTCGCCATCGAAGCGGCGCTGAGCGACGCCGGACTCGCCGCCGCCGACATCGACTATGTGAATCTGCACGGCACCGGAACGCCGAGCAACGATCGGGCGGAAAGCCTCGCGGTCGAAGCCGTGTTCGGTCCGACGCTCGCGTGCAGCTCGACGAAGGGCGCGACCGGCCATACGCTGGGCGCGGCCGGTGCGCTCGAGGCGGTGCTCGCCGCCCTGTGCCTGCGGGAGAACCTGCTGCCCGGCGGTCTGCACACCCGGCACGTCGATCCCCAGCTTGCGGTGAATTATCTCACCGCGAACCGCCGTGCGCCGGCCGCGCGCATATTGAGCAATTCATTCGGCTTTGGCGGCGTCAATTGCAGTTTGATCCTGGGACTCGCCGGATGAGCCTGACCGCATGGATCGACGGCGTCGGCGTTCTCGGCCCCGGTCTTGCCGACTGGCCCGCCGCGCGCGCGGCGCTCTGCGGCGCGCGGCCCCACGAGCCGGCGGCGACGATCCTGCCCGCGCCGTCGATCCTGCCAGCGGCCGAACGGCTCCGGACCGGGCGCGTCGTCGCGCTCGCGCTCGCCGTCGCGCTCGAGGCGACGGCGAGCGCCGCCGCGGACCCGCGGGAACTCGGCAGCGTCTTCTGCTCGTCCGGCGCCGATGGAGCAAACTGCCATGAGATCTGCGTCGCGCTCGCG
>JAJXYR010000023.1 GCA_021780475.1 Pseudomonadota bacterium | reverse complement strand
GGCCTTCAGGAAATCCATGATCTAGCCTCGATCGCGGCCCAAACCGCGTGCGCCACGGCGTCCGGCGTGCCGCCGGCGTCGATGACCGCGAAACGCCGCGGCTCGGCCGCCGCACGGTCGAGGTAGACGCGCCGCACCCGCTCGAAGAATTCGGCCCGTTCGGACTCGAAGCGGTCCGCGCCGCCGCCGCGCGCCTGCGCACGCCGCAGCGCCGGCGCGACCGGCATGTCCAGCAGGATCGTCAGGTCCGGTCGGCGCCCGCCTTGCACCAGCTGCTCGAGCGTCCCGATGACCGTCGCGTCGAGCCGCCGCCCGCCACCCTGATAGGCGTAGGTTGCGTCGGTGAAGCGATCACACAACACCCAGCGGCCTGCGCTCAGCGCGGGCTCGATCAAATTATCGAGATGCAATGCGCGCGCCGCGAACATCAGCAACAATTCGGCGACGGGCGGCAGGCTCTCCGCCCCGTGATCGAGAAGGATGCCGCGGATCTTTTCCGCAAGCGGCGTACCGCCGGGTTCGCGGGTGACCTCGGCGTCGATGCCATGCTGCGCGAGCGCGGCCGCGAGCCGTGCAATCTGCGTCGACTTGCCAACCCCCTCGATGCCCTCCAGCGTCAAAAACCGGGCCGTCCTCATTTCGCGTCCTCCCGCCGGCGCAGTTGCCGCAAGTAGGCCCTGACCGCGGCATTTTGCGCGGCGAGCGTCGCCGAAAACACGTGGCTGCCGTCGCCGTTGCCGGAGGCGACGAAGTACAGCGCATCGGTCTGCTCGGGGTTCGCGCTCGCGCGGATCGCGGCCGCCCCGGGCAGCGCGATCGGCGTGGGCGGCAAGCCCGAACGCGTGTAGGTGTTGTAAGGCCCGTCCGTGCGCAGATCGATCGTGTGCAAGCGGCCCTGGTAGCGTTCCCCGAGGCCGTAGATGACGGTGGGATCCGCCTGCAGACGCATGCCGATCTGCAGACGATGCAGATACAGGCCCGCGATCCTGCGCCGCTCTTCGGGCAGGGCCGACTCCTTTTCCACGATCGAGGCTACGATCAACAGCTGTTCTTCCGTCGCAATCGGCAGTCCGGGGCTGCGCGACTTCCATGCCGCGTCGAGCACCTGCGCGAGCGCCCGATGCGCCTCCCTGAGCAGTTCCACGTCGGTGGTGCCCAACGCAAACTTGTAGGTCTCCGGCAGGAACTGTCCCTCCGGACTCAGCCCCCGCTCGCCGAACGCCGCCATCAAATCGGCGGGTTCCGCCGCCAGCGTCTTCACAATGTCCGGATCGCGGCGCATGGCGGCCAGGAGGTCCGCGACGCGCCAGCCATCGACGATCGTGAACGAGTGAAGCAGGACTTCGCCCCGGACCAGCATCCCGAGCAGTCCGCGCGCGTCAAGTCCCGGGCGCAACTCGTATTCGCCGGCACGGAGACTCCCCGCCTCGCCGCGCCAGCGCGCGAGCATGACCCAGGCGTGCGGTGCGACGAGCCATCCGCGCCGGTGCAGGTCCGCGGCGACGCGCGCGAGGCTCGCGCCCGGCGGCACGCGGTAGACCGTCGGCGCGGAGAGACCCAGCGGCCGGTCGAGCAGCGCACTCTCATGTCGCAACACGAGCCAGGCGCCCGCGACCAGCAGCGCGATCGAGCCGAGCGCGGCGGCGGCGCGCTTCACGCGTCCTCCAACAGCGCGCGCAGGCGGCCGGCGGCGGCGCGCTCGGGAGGGCGGATACGCAGGCTCCCGGCGCGAATCTCGGCGACCGGCATCACGCCGACGACGGCATTGGTCATGAACACCTCCTCGGCCGCGTTCAGGTCGGCAATGCGCAAGTGCCGTTCCTGTGGCCGCAGCCCGGCCGACCGGGCGCTGGCGAGCACGAAGCGACGCATGACGCCGGCGACCCCGCAGCGATCGAGCGACGGCGTCGCCAGAATCCGGCCGCGGCGTATGAACAGATTCGACATCGTACCGCAGACCACATGCTCGTCCGCATCCAGCATCAGTCCCTCGGCGACCGCGGAGCCCCGCCATTCCGCACGTGCCAGCACCGATTCCAGCCTGTTCAAGGTCTTCAGTCCCGCCAGGGCTTCATTCCAACCGAGGCGCGTCCGGCACAGCCTCAGGGTCCAGGCCGGAGGCGGCGCCGCGGCCGCCCGCGAGCCGAGCGGCTGCACGCTGACGATGCGCGTCGGCCGTTCCCGTCCGGTCGGTCGGTAACCGCGCACACCAATGCCACGGGTCACGATCAGCTTCACGACCGCCTCGTCCGCGAGCGCCGCCGCCCGTCGGATCTCACGGCGCAACAGCGCAGCATCGGGCAGCGGCAGGCCGAGGCGCGCACAGCCTGCGGCCAGACGCTCCAGGTGATAGTCGAGCAGGCGCACCGCGCCGCGCCGCACGCGCATCGTCTCGAACAGGCCATCGCCATATTGCAGGCCGCGATCGCGCCAATCGACCCGGGAGCGGACTTTGCCGTTGATCCATACGTTCATGTCCGGGTCTCGAGCGCGCGCAGCAGCCCCTTGGCCTTGGCGCGGGTCTCGGCGAGTTCCTGCTCGGGGTCGGAATCGGCGACGATGCCGGCGCCGGCGCGGAACGCGAAGCGCCGCCCGTCGATGCGCAGAGTGCGAATCAAGATGTTGAAGTCGCAGCCGCCATCGCGATTGAGGTAGCCGATCGAGCCCGTGTAGGCGCCGCGCCCCACGCCTTCGAGTTCGGCGATGATCTGCATGCAACGAACCTTCGGGCAGCCGGTGATCGTGCCGCCGGGAAACACGGCCCTGATCGCATCGACCGGCGACACGCCGTCGCGCAGACGGCCGCTGACATTCGAGACGATGTGGTGCACGTGCGCATAGCTTTCGATCGTCATGTATTCATCGACCCGGACCGACCCGCCGCGACACACGCGGCCGAGATCGTTGCGTTCCAGGTCGATCAACATCACGTGCTCGGCGCGTTCCTTGTCATTGTCGAGCAGCGAGCGGATCAGCGCCAGATCCTCCTCGGGCGACGCCCCACGCGGCCGCGTGCCGGCGATCGGCCGCGTCGACACGCGCCCGCCGTCGATCGCCAACAACCGTTCGGGCGAGGAACTCGCGATCGCGAATTCGCGGTGGCGCAGCAGCGCGGCGAAGGGACTCGGATTGGCGGCGCGCAGCCGCCGGTACAGCGCCACCGGATCGATCGCCGCCGCCGCCTCGCCGTCCCAAAGGCGCGACAGGTTGGTCTGATACACATCGCCTGCCGCGGTGTACTCGAGTGCACGACGCACCGCCGCGAGAAACCGCTCGGGCGCCTCTTCGCGCACCTCGAATCCGATGCCGGCGGCGCCCGCGGCGCCGTCCGCGTGGCCGGCAACCGCGGCCGCATCCACGACGAAGCGATCCAGCAGGCCCTCGTGCCCGGGTTCGGCGAAGAGCCAGGCGCGGCGCGCCCGGCGATCGCGGATCCACGCGGCGGGTGTGCGGATCGCGAGACCGCGAATCGGATCGTCCGCGGCCGGCAGCCTGAGCCGCGGCTCGATCTCGGCCCCGAGCTCATAAGCGAGGTACACCAGCCAGCCGCCGCGGAACGGCGCCGGCGCGGCGACCGCGGGCACCGCCGGGAGCGCGAGTTCCCGCCACCAACGGTCCAACGCGGCGAGGAAACCCCCGCCGCCGGCGTCCGGACCCGTCGAACACAGCACGTCGCCGGTCGAAATCGGCAGGATGTCGAAGCCGCTCGCCGCGCCGGCGTCGGCCGCGACGGCGCCGCTTTCGAGCATTCCCGGATACCGCTCCGGAAACCGGGCCAACAGGCCCGTGGGCTCAAACTCGGCGGAAAATGAGCGAACCGTTGGTGCCACCGAAGCCGAACGAATTGGACAACGCGTTCTGCAGGGGCATCCTGCGCGCAATATTGGGGACGTAATCCAGATCGCAGCCTTCGCCCGGCTGATGGAGGTTGATGGTCGGCGGTGCGATCTGGTCACGCAGCGCCAGCACACAGAAGATCGCCTCGACGGCCCCCGCCGCGCCCAGCAGGTGACCGGTCATCGATTTCGTCGAACTGACCGCCAATCGGTCGGCGGCCGCGCCGAACGCACGCCGGATCGCCGTCGTCTCGGCGCGGTCGCCGAGTTCGGTCGAGGTCGCGTGCGCATTGACGTACTGGATCTCGTCGGCGTTCAGGCGCGCATCGCTGAGCGCCTTGGTCATCGCCTTGCGCGCGCCTTCGCCGTCTTCCGTCGGCGCCGTGACGTGGTACGCGTCGCCGCTCATCCCGAAGCCTGTGACCTCGGCGTAGATGTTCGCGCCGCGCGCCCGGGCGGACTCGTATTCCTCGAGCACCATCGCGCCGGCGCCGTCTCCCATCACGAAGCCGTCGCGGTCCTTGTCCCAGGGCCGGCTCGCGCCGGCCGGATCGTCGTTGCGCAGCGAGAGCGCCCTCGCCTGGGCGAAGCCGCTGACGCCGGTCACGCAGGTCGCCATCTCCGAGCCGCCGGCGAGCATCGCGTCGGCCTCGCCGTACTGGATCAGGCGAGTCGCGAGTCCGATCGCGTGAGTGGACGTGGTGCACGCGGTCGCAACCGCCAGGTTGGGGCCGGTCAGATTGAAAGCCATCGACAGGTGGCCGCTGACGAGGTTGATGATGCTGCCCGGAATGAAGAAAGGCGACACTTTCTTGGGCGAATGGGTCTCCAGAAACTTGTCGTACGTGTCCTCGATCGACTCGAGGCCGCCCATGCCGGAGCCCATCAGCACGCCCACCCGGTCGCTCTGCGCCGGCGTGACCTCGAGTCCCGAGTCGCGCATCGCCTGCATGCCGGCGACCACGCCGTACTGCATGAACGCGTCCATGCGACGCGCTTCCTTCGGGCTGATGAAGGGCGCCAGATCGAGGTCGCGGATCTCGCCGCCGAAGTGGACCGGAAACGCGCTGGTGTCGAAGCGGGTCACCGGCGCGATGCCGCTGCGACCCTCGCAGATGGACGTCCATGCGCTCGCGACGTCGTTTCCGACGGGCGACACGATCCCAATACCGGTCACGACGACGCGCCGCTTGCTCAAATCACGCTCCTCGAACGAATCAGGCTTTGGCTTTGTGCGAGTTGATGTAGTCGATGGCCTGCTGAACCGTCGTGATCTTCTCGGCATCCTCGTCCGGGATTTCCGTCTCGAACTCCTCCTCCAGCGCCATGACCAGCTCGACCGTGTCGAGCGAGTCCGCCCCCAGATCGTCGACGAACGACGCGTCGTTGGTCACTTCCTCTTCCTTGACGCCCAGCTGCTCGGCCACGATCTTCTTAACTTGCTGCTCGACAGTGCTCATCGTTATGGTGTCCTCTCGGAAATTCTTTGGATACGCGCCGCATCGAAGCGGCTCATTTGACCAGCCCCCGTCGCGGGCAGGGCGCGTATTTTATGTGAACGCGAACCCGGCGGCTACCGTGGCCTCGCAAATCGATGCCGGCGGACCCTCGGTTCCTTGACAAACAGCGGCGCCCAGGTGCCTTTTACCGCCCTTCAGGGCATGTACATGCCGCCGTTGACATGCAGCGTTTCACCGGTGATGTATCCGGCGGCGGGCGATGCGAGAAACACCGCGGCCGCCGCGACGTCCGCCGCGAGCCCGAGACGGCCGAGCGGGATCTGGGCCGTCAATGCGGCGCGCTGTGCCTCTTCGAGGCCGCGGGTCATGTCCGTGTCGATGAAACCCGGCGCGATCACGTTGACCGTGATGCCGCGCGATCCAACCTCGCGCGCCAGGGACTTCGTGAAGCCGATGATCCCGGCCTTGGCGGCCGCGTAGTTGGCCTGACCGGGGTTGCCGGTCAGGCCAACCACCGAGGCGATGCTGATGATGCGCCCCTTCCGGGCCTTCATCATGCCGCGGAGCACCCCCTTCGACAGCCGGAACACGGAGGCCAGATTGGTCTGGATCACGGCGTCCCAATCTTCGGTCTTCATGCGCACGAGCAGGTTGTCGCGGGTGATGCCGGCATTGTTGCAAAGAATGCCGACCGTCCCTTCGCGCGCCTCGATGCCGGCCAGCAATTCGTCGATCGATTCCTGGCGGGCCACGTCGAGCACGGCCCCGCGGCCGCCGCACGGCGCCAGCGCCGCGTCTATCCCCGCCGCGCCGGCCGCGCTGGTCGCCGTGCCGATGACGATCGCCCCCGCGGCCGCCAGCTGTGATGCGATGGCGGCGCCTATGCCGCGCGATGCGCCCGTGACCAGTGCGATTTCCCCGTTCAGCGTCGACATGGCTTCGTCATTCCTCGTTGGTTCAGGCGGTTTGCGCCGCCGCCAGCGCGCCGTCGATCGATTCCGGATCCTCGAGCGCGAGCATCTTCAAATCGCGGTTCTTATCGATGCGCCGGTTCAGGCTCGTCAGGACCTTGCCCGGGCCGCACTCGACGATCACGCTCGCGCCGGCGCCGATCATCGTGCGCACCGTGGCCGCCCAATAGACCGGCGTGCGCAGCTGCTTGACGAGCCCGTCCCGTATCTCCTCCGGTCGCGAGTGAACGCGCACGTCCACGCCGTACACCGCGACACCCGCCGGCGGCGCCACGGTCACCCCCGCGAGGCGCTCGGCGAGACGCAGGGCGGCCGGCCGCATCAGCGAACTGTGCGCCGGAACGCTGATCGGCAGCAACACCGCGCGTTTGGCGCCGCGCGCCGTGGCCGCGTCGATCGCGCGCGCGACCGCGGCCGCTTCGCCCGCGATGACGACCTGGCCCGGGGAGTTGAAGTTCACGGCCTCGACGACGGCGCCCTGCGCGGCTTCGGCGCAGGCTGCTTCGACGTCGCTGTCCTCGAGCCCCAGGATCGCCGCCATCGCACCCTCCCCCTGCGGCACGGCCGACTGCATCGCCTCGGCGCGAAAGCGCACGAGGCTCACCGCATCCTTGAAATCTAGGCATCCGGCCGCCACCAGCGCCGAGAACTCGCCGAGACTGTGCCCGGCCATCATCTTCGGGACGGCGCCGTTCAGCTCGCGCCAGACACGATACGTCGCGACGCCCGCGGCCAGCATCGCCGGCTGGGTGTGCACGGTCTCGCTGAGGGTCTCGGCGGGCCCGTCGCGGCAGATCGCCCACAGGTCGTAGCCAAGCACCTCGGACGCCTCGGCGAAGGTGCGCTGCACGAGCGGGTGGCGTTCCGCGAGGGCGCGCATCATGCCGGGCGATTGCGAGCCTTGGCCCGGGAACACGAAAGCGAGTGACATACGAGACGCCTTTAATCGGTGTTACGGCGTCGAATTATAGCCATCCGCCCGCAGAGTGCAGCTCCGATGACGAATCCGGCGGCCGCGCCGTACAAATGGGCGTCGACGACGATCAGCGGCGCGGCATGACCGGTGGCCTGTGCATATTGCTCGTGCGCGAGCTTGACCAGCAGGCCGAGCAGCAATATCCACCGGTCCCAGGCGCGATCGAACAGGTGCCGGGCGGTGCCCGCGGCCATGGCCGTGTGCAGCAGGCCGGAAGCCCCGAGATACCAGAGCACCCGAGGGCTCAGCCACCACAGGCCGCAGCTGATCGCGAGCGCGCCGCCGAAGAGAATCACGCACCAATCGATCGCATCGTAATCCTGCGCAAACAGCGCCCAGACGAGCACCAGGCCGAGTTCGTTCAGAAGGAGGTGGTGCGCGTCCAGGTGCACCGCGTGAGCCGTCAGCAGGCGCCACCATTGGCCGGCGGCGAGCGCCGCGCGATCGTAGCGCAGGCCGTCGCGAACGCCGTCGCCGAGCGCCGACAGGGCGTCGAGCGCCCCGAGGAGGCAGAGCAACCAAATCCAGCGGCCGCGGTCCCATTGAAGCGACGCGGCGATTTCCGCCAGGCGCCCGCGGTGCCGGCCGACGTCCGACGCGGTGCTTTTTGGTATCATTCGACGGGCTTCCAAGGATTCATCATGCGCATTCGCTCCCGCGGCTTCACTCTGATCGAGATCATGGTCGTCGTCGTCATCCTCGCCGTCCTCGGTGCGCTGGTGGTGCCGAAGATCCTCGAGAACGTCGACAAGGCCCGCGTCACCCGCGCCGGCAGCGACATCCGCGCGATCGAGACCGCGCTCGACCTGTACCGGCTCGATAATTTCAAATATCCGACGACCGAACAAGGATTGGAGGCGCTGGTCAAGAAGCCCAACGATCCGTCCTTGACGAATTATCGCGCCGGCGGTTACCTGAAGTCGCTGCCCAAGGATCCCTGGGGCAACGTCTATCACTACACCAGTCCGGGCGAGGACGGCCGCGACTATGACATCATTTCGTATGGACGCGACGGCAAGCCCGGCGGCGACGGCTACGATGCGGACATCAGCAGCGCCTCGCTCGACCAGAACTAGCCCGGCGGACGCGGTCTTGCCGCCCCATGCGCAACAAAGGCTTCACGCTGGTCGAGATTCTGGTCGTATTGGTGATCATGGCGGTCGTCATCTCGATGGCGGTGCTGTCGATCAACGTCGGCGGACGCGATTCGCAGCTCGACGAGGAAGGCCGCCGCATCGTCGGGCTGATCGGCCTGTTGCATGACCAAGCGCTGCTCGAAGGCCGCGATTTCGGGATGTTGATCGAGCCCCAGGCCTATGAGTTCCTGGTGTACGACAATTTGCGCGAACGCTGGCGGCCGTACGACGAGAATCCGAGCTTCCGCCGCCGCACGCTGCCGAAGGGCCTGCGATTCGGGCTGGCGCTCGATTCACGCCCGATCGTCCTGAAGGCACCCGACCCCAACCTCCCCGGCGACGCCGCGCCCCCTGCCCCGCAGCTCGCGATCGCCGCGAGCGGCGAAGGCACACCGTTTCAGCTGACGATCACGCGCGCGGACACCGGCGCCAAGACGATGGTCAGCGGCGACGCCTTCGGCAAGACCTGGCTCGGCGGTCCGAAACCGCCCGCGCACGCCTCGTGAGCGCCCGGCGCCACCGCGGCTTCACGCTGGTCGAGGTGCTGGTGGCGCTGCTGATCGTCGCGCTGGGCCTCGCCGCGCTGATGACGACCATCAGCGGCGCGGCCGATCAAAGCGGCTATCTGCGCGACAAGACGATCGCGCAATGGATCGCGATGAATCGGCTCGTCGAAGTGCGCCTCAACCTGCAGAAATTCGGCCAGAACAACGACAAGGCGGAGCTCAAGATGGGGGGCCGCGACTGGCATTACGACACCCGCTACTACGACACGAGCATCTCCTCGATGCGCCGCGTGGTGGTGCGCGTGTGGGCGGGCAAGACCGATACCAAGGGCAATCCGCTCGCCGAGGCGATCGGCTTCACCGGCGCGGACCTCACCGTCCCCGGCGGATCGAACGTCGACTGGACCCAGGGCAGCATCCCGGCGTCGAGCGGAGCGGCGCCCGCCGGCGTGCCGGGCGGCGCGAGCGCGGCGCAAGCGCCGGTCGCACAACCGGTCCAGCCGCCATGAATCCGCCGCCGTCCGCCGCCCGCCGCGCGTCCGCCGGCGCCGGCTTCACGTTGATCGAGATGCTGGTCGCGCTGCTGATCCTCGCGATCATGGCCGGTCTCGCCTACGGTACCTACCGCGAGGCACGCATCTCCGCCGAACATACGGAAAAGGTGCTGCGCCGCACGCGGGAAATCGAGTTCGGCATGCGCGTGCTGGTGCAGGACTTCGCGGAACTCGCGCCGCGTCCGATCCGCGATCCCCTCGGCCAGAGCCGCGAGCCCTGCCTGCTTGCCGGACAAGGCGACGCGAATCTCGTCGATTTGACGCGGGGCGGCTGGTCGAATACCGCCGGAGTGCAGCGCAGCACCCTGCAGCGCGTTTCCTATCAGTTGGTCGGCACCGTGTTGAAGCGCAGCTACCAGGTCGTGCTCGATCCGACGTCGAACGACCAACCGGTGGTCGAGGACCTGCTGACCGGCGTCGACGGGATCGAGATCAACTATTTGGACGCCAACCAGACCTGGGTCAACCAATGGCCGCCGGCGACGCTGCCGCAGCCTGAGCGGCTGTGGACGCGGCCCGTGGCGGTCGAGATCATCGTGCACTTCAAGGACTGGGGCCGGATCCGACGCCTGGTCGAGGTGGCCGGGTGAGGCGGCCCGCCCCGGTGCGAGGCCAGCGCGGCGTCGCGCTGATCATTGCGCTCGTGATCGTCGCGCTGGCGACCGTGCTCGCGTGGAAGGTCGGGTTCGACAGCTACCTCGAGCGCCAGCGCACGCTCGCCGTGATGTCGGTCGAGCAAGCGATGCAATTCGGTCTCGGTGCGGAGGCCCTGGCGGCCGACGCCTTGTCGGCCCAGTTGCAGCAAACGCCGCAGGTGACGCTCGCCCAGCCCTGGGCGCAGCCGACCGCGCCGCTGCCGATCACGCCGGAGGAGTCGCCCGACGGCGCGCCGATCGGCACGCTGCAGGGCGCGCTCGAGGACATGCAGGGCCGGTTCAATCTGAACAATCTCGGCCATCTTCTGCCGGACGGCACCCAGGATCCGCAGCCGCTCGCGCAATTCCAGCGCCTGCTGATCTCGGTGCACCTCGAGCCGAAATGGGCCGAAATCACCCGCGACTGGATCGACGCCGACAACGTGCCGGGCCAGCCGGACGGCGCCGAGGACGACGTCTATACGCGCCTCACACCCCCGTACTGGACCGGGAACTGGCCGATGACGAGTCCGACGGAGTTGATGGCGCTGCCGGATTTCGGCCGCGAGCGCTACCTCGCGATCGCGCCCTACGTCACCGCGCTGCCGACATCGACCGCGAAAATCAACATATGCACGGCGCCCGCGTTGGTGCTCGAGAGCCTGGCGCCGAATCTCAGCGGCGAATATTCGGGCAATCCGCAGGTGCTCGCCACCGGGCGCAAGAGCGGCTGCTTTCCCGATCTCAACACGTTCAAGGCCACGGTCGGGCCGGCCGATCTACCGCCGATCGTCAACTTGATCGCCGATACAAGCCAATATTTCCGTTTGACGACGCGGGTAACGCTTGGCACTACGGAATTCACCTTGTACAGTCTTTTGATGCGCGGCAACGGCGGCAAAGTCACGCCGCTGCTGCGCAGCTTCGGCACACTCTAAGTAATCCATGGCCCAGATCCTCATCATCCGCTTCCCGAATTCCGACCAGGGCGACGCCGAGTGGCAGCTCGTCGACGATGCCGGCACGCCCGCGGGTCCGGTACAACGCGGCCCGCTGGCCGCCGCGGCGCCGTTGGCGGGGCGCGCAACGAAAACCATCGCGCTCGCGCCGGCGACGCAAATCCTGCTCGCCGCGCCGCAACTGCCGCCCGGCAGCGGCCCGAAGCTCGCCCGCGCGGTGCCGTTCGCGCTGGAGGAACAACTGACCGAGGACGTCGAACACTTGAGCTTCGCCATAGGGCGGCGCGGCGCGGGCGGCACGACGCCGGTCGCCGTCGTGGCCCGCGGCACGCTCGAAGCCTGGCTCGCGCGATTCGCGGCCGCCGGCATCGAACCCCTGGCGCTTTATTCGGAGGCGTCGCTGCTGCCCGAGAATCCGGCGCAGACGGTGCTGTGGTTGGAACAGGATCGCCTCGCGGTGCGCCGTCCGGGGACGCTGCCGTTCGTCGTCGAGGTGGCGCCGATCGCCGATGCCCTGGCCTTGGCCGGCGTAATCGGCGATCCCGCGGCATCCGAGCCCGAATCCACGCCGCGAGCGCTGGAGAGCGCGATTCTTTACCTGACGCGCGAGGACTGGACCCGCACCGAAGCGGAGTTCGAGCGGCTGCTGGCGCGCTTCGAGACCTTGAAAGTGCAACTGCTCGCGGACGGGCCGTTGCCGTGGCTCGCGCGCGGCTTGAACGCGCCGGATGCGGTGAACCTGCTGCAGGGCGAATACGCGCGCGCGACCCCCCACGGGGAGCGATGGCGCGAGTGGCGGATCGCCGCCTTCCTCGGCCTCGGACTCCTTGCGGCGCACGTCGCGGCGCAAGCGATTCAGATCCACGCGGCCCGGCGCGAATCGGCCCGCCTCGACGCCGAAATAGCGCGGGTGTACGCGTCGACGATGCCGGCCGAGCCCCTGACCAACGCCCGCCGCCAGCTGCAATCGCGCCTGAAACTGATCCGTGCCCAGGCGTCGGGACCGGATCTTTTCCTGCGGACGATGCAGGCCTTGTCGGCGGCGCTGCCTCCGGGTGCGCAGGCGACGCTCGAATCGATGAGCTTTCACGATCGCACGCTGGACCTGAGACTCTCGGCGAAGAGCATCGAACTGCTCTCGCCGCTGTCGCAGTCGCTCGCGGCGCGTGGTTACACGACCGCGATCCAGTCATCGACGCCCGGCAAGGACGGCGTCGAGGCCAACCTGCGGATCCGCGCCCCGGGCGCCCGATGATGGAGCGCGCGATGGACCGGATCCGCACGTGGTTCGGCGGCCTCGAGCCCCGCGAGCGGCGCATGCTGCAGGCCGGCGCGGCCGTGGTCGCCGTGCTGATCCTGGTCGGCGGGGTGCTGATGCCGCTGGGTGCGTCCTTGTCGGCCGCGACGGCCCGTCGCGACCGGCAGCGCGCGGATCTCGTGTGGATGCAGACGCATGCGGCAGAGATTCGCGCCGGCGCCGGACAGCTGCGCGAGCCTGCGAACGAGCCGCCGGTCGTGCTGGTGGACCAAACCGCGCGGGCATCGGGCCTGGCGGCAGCGCTGCGCGGCACGCAACCGTCCGGCGCCGACGGAGTGCGGGTGCAACTCGAGGCCGCGCCCTTCGACACCTTGATGATTTGGATCGCCAAGCTCGACCAGCGCCACGGCTTCGCGGTCGAATCGATCACGGTCGACCGCGCGGCGCAACCGGGAACCGTCAATGTCAACGTCACGTTCACGCCGCCCCACCCCTGAGGCCAAGGCGCCGCCCCGCCGGCCCCGCTCTTACTGGCCGCTGGTTCCGCTCGCCGCCGCGATCGCCGCCGCGACGCTGATCGCGGCGCTGCCGGCGGCCGTCCTTACGCACTTTCTGCCGGCGCGGGTCCGACTCGCGGATTTATCCGGCACGATCTGGCACGGCGCCGCCGGCCGGTTGTCGATCGAAGGCCGCGACGCCGGCGCGATCGAATGGCGCCTGCACCCCTTGGGCTTGCTCCACGGCGCTCTGCAGCTGGACGTTCACTGGGTCGCGCTCGGCATGTCGGTCGACGGCGCCACGCGCATCGACCGCGGGGGCTTGGAGGCGCGCGGCATCCGCGGCGGCGGACCGATTGGCGACCTCGCCCGCCTCGGCCTCACGCCCGGGTGGAGCGGCACTGTCAAGCTGAGCCTGGCGAGCCTCGAAACCAGTCTGACACGGATCGACTCGATCACGGGCGACGTGCGTGTTTCGGATCTCGCATCGACGGCAATCGCCGGCGGCGCCGATCTCGGCGGCTACCGCGCGACGTTCAGCGCCGCATCGGCGGCGGACGGCACGCTCGCGGCCCGCGTCGACGACACCGGCGGCCCGCTGCAGCTGCGCGCCAAGGTCACGATCGACCAGTCGGCGCACCGGGGCGTCATCTCCGGCACCCTGGCCGCGCGTCCGCAGGCCCCGGCGGCGCTCGCCGCACTGGTCGCGCAGATGGCCGACGTCCGCGGCCGCGACGCCCTGGGCCGCGTGCCGGTCGATCTCGAATTCACGTTCTGAGTCTCAAGGGTCCCACTCGCGCCACGCGCGCATCAGCGGGAAATACAAGCCAAGACGCACCGGCTCCGGGCCTAGATGTCGAACGAGGCCGGCGTAGCGCCGCATTTGCGGACGATAGCGCTCCACCTCACGCGCCAGGAACTCCTCCGCACCGCCGCCCTGATGCTCACTCGTCTTGTAATCGATGACCCAGCGCACGCCCTCGTCGATGAAGCTGCGGTCGAGCACCACATGAATCAACGCGCCGTCGCAGAGGCCGGACAGGGGGTATTCACGCCAATCGCCGCGGCGACCCGGGCGCAGGATCCAGCGGCCGCGTGGGTCTGCGCGAATGGCGAGCAGCGCGGCGACGACCCGGGCACAGGCCTCATCCAGCCGTTCGCGGGGCACGCCTTGCAAGCTTAGCCAATGACGGAAGTGGGGCGCGCGCGCACGCAAGTCCGCATCGTCGATCGATTCCGGATCCAGCCGCTGCAACTCACCATGCACCAGGATTCCGACCTGACGGGCGGTCTCGCCCGCCCAATCGAAAACCGGCGCCGGCGCGCGCGCCAGAACGGCGGCCGGCGCACCGCCCGCGTCGGTGGC
>JAJXYR010000209.1 GCA_021780475.1 Pseudomonadota bacterium | reverse complement strand
GCGAGGCTCCACCTGCTCGATACGCTCGCCGCGATCGTTTCGGGCGCGGTTCTGGAGGCCGGCATCGCCGGACAGCGCTATGCGGCGTCGCTTGGCGGACCGGGTGTTGCACCCGTTCTCGGCACGGGTATGCGCGCGCCCCTGGTCGAGGCGGCGCTCGCCAACGGCATGGCCGCGCACGCCGACGAATCCGACGATTCGCAGGAGGACAGCCAGACCCATCCCGGGTGCGGGGTCGTTCCAGCCGCGATCGTCGTCGGCGCGACCCTCGGCTGTTCGGGCGACGCCATCCTGCGCGCGGCGGTCCTGGGCTATGAGATGACGGTGCGTTTCGCGCGCGCGCTCGGCGGGGCAATGACGTTCAGGAGTTCATCGCTGTCGAGCCATGCCTATGGTCCGCTCTTCGGCGCCGGCTACGCGGCCGGGGCACTGATGGGATTCGATGCGGACGCGTTCATGGTCCTCCTGAACTATCTTGCGCAGGAAGCCTCGGGACTTACGACATGGCGGCTCGACCAGCGGCACACGCTCAAGAGCTATGTCTTCGGCGGCATGCCCGCGATGAACGGCGTCAAGGCCGCGACCCTGGTGCGTGCCGGCTTCACCGGCGGCGGCGACGCGCTCGAGATGAGCGAACGCAACATGCTCGACGCCATCTCGCCGCAGCCTCGTCCCGATGCGTTGACGCAGAATCTGGGTGAGCGTTTCGCCATCATGCAGACAGACATCAAGCGGTATCCGGTGGGCTACCCGATCGCCGCACCGGTGGCCGCCCTCGAAGCGATCATCGCCGAGCACCGCATCGCCGCGGCCGAGGTCACGGCGATCCGCATTCACTACGACGAAGACTGGTACAAGGTGGTCGGCGACAAGAGCCGTATGCCCGATGTCAATCTGCGCTACTGCATGGCGGTCACGATGCTCGACCGTCGTCTTACGTTCGACGCCGCGCACGACGCGGCGCGGATGCGCAGCCCGGACGTCGTGCGCATGGGCGAACGGATCGCGCTGCTGGGACCGGCGCCCGGGCTCGAGCGGTTTGGCGCCGCGGTCGAGGTCGAGGCGGGCGGGCGGATTTTTCGCCATGAACAGGGGCGTAACGTTCGCGGGCGCATCGAAAACCCGATGGCGCGCGATGAAGTCGAAGCCAAGGCGGCGGAGCTGATGGGGACCGTCCTGCCGGCGGCAAAGGTTCGCGCCGCCATCGCCATGCTCCGCCACGTGGAAAAAGTCACCGACTGCCGCGAACTGGTTGCGCTCCTTACGATCTAGAGCAACCGCCGAACTGTCCGAACCTGTCCGGCTCAGGCAGATCGGAGGTTGCTCCGGAGTCCATGTTCTCCAGAGCAAGAAATCGGGCCAGATGATTCGGCCTGGTCGGATATGGCGCTGGCCGGCCGGGCGCAGGCGTCCTGGCGGCGCGCCTACCAGCGACCGCGGAAAGTCGGCGCCCGCTTCTCGACGAAGGCGGTCATCCCCTCCTTTCGGTCAGCCGACTCCGCGTTGCGCCAGATCGAATCGCGCTCGTAGGCGATGCCGTTCTCGAGCGTGGCACCGACGGCGACGCGGATGCAGGCCTTGGTGAGGCGGACCGCGATCGGTGCGCGTGCTGCGATCATGTCACCGATCGCCACGGCGCGCTGGACGGTCTCGGCGGGGTCGCAGATTTCGACGACATAACCCAGGCGTTGGGCCGTTTCGGCATCGATCGGTTCGCCGGTAAAGAGCATGTACGCGGCCATGGCGGGCCCGACCTTCCGCGGCAGGCGCTGGGTTCCACCGTCGCCGGCCATGCCGCCGATCTTCACTTCGGGCTGGCCAAATTGGGCGTTGCGTCCGGCGATGACGAAGTCGCACACCATGGCGAGCTCGTTGCCTGCGCCAAAGGCGATGCCGTTGACGGCCGCGATCATCGGTTTGGGAAACTGCTCGATCCGGCGCCACGCCGCGACCCGCAGCGGGTTGTTGGACGTCGCGGGCGGACCGCGTTCCACCATCTCGCGAATGTCCGCGCCGGCCGCAAACGCATCCCGCCCACCGGTGATGACCACGCAACGGATCTCGGGATCATCGGCGGCGATGTCCAGCAGGCGGCCGAGCTCGATGACCATCGAGCTGTGGAGCGCATTCTTCTTCTGCTCGCGGGTGAAGCGGATGAGCTGGACATGAGGCGACGGCCGCTCGGCCACCACGCAGGCGGCGAGATTTTCATTCCCGCTCATCACGCGATTTTCCGCCCGCCGTCGATGTTCACCTCGCCGCCATGGGCGTCGGCGGTCTCGCCCGCGGCCCGCACGACGCCGCGGCGCACGAGGTCGGTGATGCGTTCCGCGGAGAAGCCCATCTCCGTCAGGATCTCGCGGGTGTTTTCGCCGACCTTCACTGCCTTGACACGAAGTGGCGGCGCCTCGCCATCGTAGCGGATGGGGTGGTTCACAAGGGTCACCGGAACACCGCCGACGTCCTCATGACGGAAGACGCCGAGTGCCTCGGCCTGCGGATCCCCGGCGACCTCGTCGAAGCTGAAGACCTTGCTGTACCAGATGCCGACGGGATCGAAGGCACGCTCGACATCGGCGAACCGGCGCGTGGCCATCACCTTGGCGAACTCGCGCGAGTAGTGATCACGATCGGCGAAGCGGTCGACCTTGGCGATCCGGCGCAGTTCGTCGCTGTCCAGCGCGTCGGCGACCTTCATCGGGTCGTTCACGGACATCGCGATTTCGGCATCGAGCAGGCGGTAGATGCCGTATGGCGCCTGATGGTACCAGGTGGCGAGGTGTTCCTCGCGGTCGAACACCGCGGCACCCGGGCGCTGCGAGAGGTAGACGGTGAGCGGTTCCGTCTGCATGTCGAGCCCGGCCGCGAAGAGCGAACTCTCTACCCGCGTTCCCTGGCCGGTCGTCAGCTTCTTCACATAGGCCGCGACGATTCCCATCGCCAGCAGCGCGCCGCCATGCTGGTCGATGATCGCCGAGCCGACCGCTCGCGCACCCCCGTGCCCGGTGGCGTAGGCGAGGCCGGTACGCGCCTGGATGATGATGTCCTGCGCGGGGCGCTTGACCATGGGGCCGGCACCACCCCAACCGGTGCCGCTCGCGTAGATGATGTCTGGCTTGCGCTGGCGGAGCGCGTCGTAGGAGAGGCCGAGTCTTTCCATGACGCCGCTGCGGTAGTTCTCGACGACGACATCGGCCTGGTCGATGAGCGAGAGCACGATCTCGCGCCCCTCCGGCGACTTGAGGTCGACGGCCAGGCAGCGCTTGTTGCGGAACGCGCAGAGATACAGCCCGCTCGCATCGCCGAAATGCGGGCCGGCCCAGCGCCTTGCCCGCTCGCCCTCGATGGGCTCGATCTTGATGATCTCGGCTCCCATGTCCCCGAGATACTGCGTGCACGCGGGCCCCTGCAGCACGTGACAGAAGCTCACCACTTTCATCGATCCGAGCATGGTCATTCGCCGGTTCCTCGTGCGCCGTGGCGGCGCTCTCCCTGGTTGCCGCTCGCCCGCGACTCAGCCACGCACGGGATTGAGCTGTATCTGCAACGTTTTCAGATTGGTGAATTCCTCGATGGCGTAGGCGCCCTTCTCGTGGCCGACCCCGCTCTGCCGATGGCCGGTCAGGGGTAGTTCGGGAGCGCCTGCCATGTAGGTGTTGATCTCGACCGTCCCCGCGCGCAGCGCGCGGCCGATGGCAAACGCCTTGTCCATGTCGCGCGTCCACAGACCCGCCGAGAGACCGTAGGCGGTGCCGTTGGCGAGGGCGACCGCCTCGTCGATCGTCGCAAACGGCATGACCGACAGGACGGGCCCGAAGATCTCCTCCTGGGCGATCGACATGGCGGGACGCACGCCGGTGAACACGCCGGGCTGGACGAAGAATCCCGCCGAGGGCAGGCCTGGGTCCGACCGCGCCGTAAAGGTCGCGCCATCCGCGATCCCCGCGCGCACGTAGCCCTCGACCCGGCGGCGCTGCGCCTCGCTCACCAGCGGCCCCATCTCCGTTGCGGGATCGAGCGGATCCCCGACGCGGATCCGGTGCAGGCGCTCGCTGACGGCGGCGATGAAACGATCGGCGATCGCCGCTTCCACCAGCAGGCGCGATCCGCTCACGCAGGCCTGACCGGCGTTGCGGGTCACACCGAAGGCGACGCGCTCCGCCGCGCGGTCGAGATCGGCGTCGGCGCAGACGATCTGCGCGGATTTGCCGCCCAGCTCGAGCGACACCCGCTTCAGCATCCGGCCGCATAGGGTCCCGATTTCCCGCCCGACACGCGTCGAGCCGGTGAACGAGATCATGTCGGTCTCGGCACTTTCGCAAAGGCCACGGCCGATGTTCGGGCCGTCGCCGACGATGATGTTGGCGACCCCCGGCGGCAGGCCGGCCTCGCGGAGAAGCTCGCCCAGCCGCAATGCCGTTCCCGAGGTCAGCTCGCTCGGCTTGACGACCGCACAACAACCGACGGCGAGCGCGAATGGCAGCTTCTGGCTGACGATGAGGAGCGGGTAATTCCACGGCGTGATCATGCCGACGACGCCGACCGGCTCGCGGAAGACCAGCCCCAGGCTGCCGCCGAGCTGGTCGTAGAGATCGCCGTCGCTGCGGCGCGCGAGCGTCGCCGCGAACTCCCAGAGTGCCACCGAGCCGCCGATCTCGCGAACGACCCCGGCGATGGGCTTGCCCACTTCGAGCGACTCGATGCGTCCGAGCTCCTCCTTGTCGCGGTCGATGAGCTGCGCCACACGGCCGACGATCCGCGCGCGCTCGGCGCCCGCCATGCGCCGCCAGGTGCCGCGATCGGCCTCGCGGCGCGCCGCCGCGGTGGCCCGGCGCAGATCCGCCTGGGTGGCCGCGGGATAGCGGCTGACGAGCGCGCCATGCGCGGGGCTGCGTCGTTCGATCACCTCGCGCTCGGCAACAGTCACCAGCTGCGCGTCGATCAGGGCCGCGAAGTCGCGCGGCGCCGGCATGGCTCCGATCGGCGGCGAAGCGCCTGTCGCGGCGTCGGGCATGCGGGCTCCCTGGCTGACCGCGGCAGGATGAAATCGCTTACGACATGTGTCAAGAAGCTTGCGGTCGGGCTCTTTCTTACCTTGCATTTGCGGCCTGGTACGCCCATTTTTCCGATATTCGTCGCGCGCCTGGCTTGGCGTAATTGCTTACACGACGCGGCTGGCCGGCGCGCCTGAAACGCCATAGATTGCCGCCATGAGCCCAGCGAAGAGCGCCCGCACCCCACAGCCGACGGCCGCGCCCCCTCCGGCGGGCGGCGCGCCGGAGCGCCGACGCGCGCGCCGGACCAACCCAACGGCCGTCAAGCTCGACGACGTCGCGCGCGTGGCCGGGGTTTCAACGGCCTCGGTATCGCGCGCGCTCAACACGCCCGAGCTGGTCTCGCCGGCGCTGCGCGAGCGTGTGGTCAAGGCGGTGCGCGAGCTGAACTGGGTGCCCAACGGGCCGGCCAAGGCGCTCGCATCGCTGCGCACGCGCACCGTCGGCGCGCTGATCCCGACGCTCGGCCACCAGAATTTCGCGTTGCTGGTCGATACGCTGCAGCGCGAACTCGGCAAGGCTCGCTATACGCTGTTCATCGGCTGCGTGGACAATTCGGCGGAGCTGCGCATCCAGCAGGGCTTCAAGATGGTGGAGCAGGGCGTCGAGTTTCTGGTCCTCGTCGGCGAAGCGCAGCCCCAGGAGCTCTACGACATGCTCGACAGCCGGAATGTCGCGCATGTCATCACCTATGCGACCAGCCGGAAGACCGGCCGGCCCTGCATCGGCTTTGACAACTACGATGCCGCGTTCCGCATCACCGGCCACCTGCTGGAGCTGGGGCACACGAATTTCGCGATGATCGCGCCGCCCGATCAGATGAACGACCGCATCCAGCAGCGCATCGCGGGCGCGCGGGACCGGTTGGCGCAGGCCGGGATCGCGATCCGCCCGCAGCACTTCACGCGGGCCGACAGCCGCGCCATCGAGGGCGGGCGCATGGGCCTGCGCGCCATCCTCGCCGCGCCCGGTTCGCGCCCCACGGCGCTGATCTGTGCCAATGACTATCTCGCGAGCGGCGCGCTCATCGAGGCGCGGGCTCTCGGCATTTCGGTGCCGGATGAGCTCAGCGTGGTCGGGTTCGACGACACCGAAATGTCGGCCCATCTCGATCCGCCGCTGACGACGATCCGGGTGCCCAGTCGGGAGCTGGGAGAGGAGATCGCGCGTCACATCCTGCGGGTGCTCGAGGAAGGCGTGAACAAGCCACCGCCGCTGCTCGAGGCGAAGCTCGTCATGCGCGCCAGCACCGCCCCGCCGCCGACGCAGCGCTGAGCGCCTCGCGCCCGCCCAGCCTCACGCTCCCTGCAGGATCCCGTCGGCGATCCGCTCCGCCACCATGATCGTCGGCAGGTTGATGTTCGCGCAGGGAATGACCGGAAAGATCGATGCGTCAACGACACGTAGTCCGGCGACGCCGCGCACCGCTCCCAGCGGGGTCGTGACGGCCATCGGGTCTTCGTCGCCACCCATGCGGCAGGAGCACGAGGCGTGCCAGACGCCGACGGTGGCGCGCCGGATGAACGCCTCCAGGGCCTCGTCATCGCGCAGCAGGCTCGCGAGCGGCGGCCCCTCGACGATCAGCTTCGCGATGAGATGGTGGCGCAGCGCGGCGGGGCCATCGAGCAGGCGCGCCAGGATGGCCGTGAGCACGCGGTTCCGCAGCGTTATCGCCGCCACCTGCCGCACCTTGTCGCTGTAGCTGGCCGCGAAGGGATCGGCGATGACGCCGCGAAGTTCCGGGCGGTCGAGGAGGGCCGCGAAGCGCCGGACGGCGCCGGCCAGGCGCTCGAGATCGCGGCGATCGGCAAGCAGGTTGAAGTCCACGCCCGGCCTGTCGCGCCAATCGCCCGACCTGAGGCGAACGCGCCCGGCTTCCGAGTAGGTCCTGTTGACCCAGATATTGAGCGTGGCGATCTGATCGCCGACGGCGTGCCATGCGGATTTGGTCGCGATCGTCGCCGCCATGTCGCCGGCCGGGGCCCCCTCGAGGCCGGACGAGAAGCGCAAGCCGAGCAGCACGTGGCGCCGCGTGCGTCCGTTGATCCGCGCGTGCGGCAGGACGAACGCGGCGAGCGCCACCGAGGGGTGGTCCATCAGGCCGTAGCCGACGCCGGGCCGGTCCGCCAGGACGGCGAGCCCGAGTTCGCGAAGCTCGGCCGCCGGACCGATGCCGGCGCGCAGCAGCATCGCCGGCGAGTGGATGGCCCCGCAGCTGAGGATCACCTCGCCGGCACCGAAGGCGACGCTCCTGCCCTCGACCATGACGCCGACGCCGGTGCAGCGCAGTCCGTCGAAATGCAGGCCCGTCGCGTGCGCGCCGGTGAGCAGGGTGAGGTTGGCACGCTGGCGTGTCGCGGGGTCGAGATAGGCGATCGCGGTCGAGACACGCCGGTCGTTCACGTTCGAAATCGGAATCGGGAAATGCCCGTCTTCGAAGGCGCTGTTCTGGTCGGCGCGATAGGCCAGCCCGACGGCGGCGAAGGCCCGCGCCATGGCGAGCGCATGTTGCGACCACCGGTCGGGAAAGATCCGCGACACCGCCACCGGACCGTCCTTGCCGTGCAGCGGCCCGTCGAAATCGACGTCGCGCTCGAGCTTGCGGAAATAGGGGAGAACGCTGTTCCAGTTCCAGCCGGCGGCGCCGCGCGCCTCCCACGCGTCGTAGTCGGCCGGCGCGCCGCGATTGGCGAGCTGGCCGTTGATCGAGGATCCGCCGCCCAGCACGCGCGCCTGCTCGTACTGGCGCAGGCGCGGGCGCGCATCCGGGCGGTTATGCGGGATCGTTTCGGTCGTGACCTCGAGGTCGTTCCAGGTGAAGCGGGGATTGAGGTAGGCGGTGCCCGGGAAGCTGTCGAGAATGGCGGCGGGAACCGCGCCGACGGGGGTGTCTTCGCCCGCCTCGATCAGCAGCACCCGGTGCCCGCTGCGCGCCGACAGGCGATTGGCCAGGACCGCACCGGCGGAGCCGCCACCGACGATGATCGTGTCGAAATGCGTGCTCATTGCCGGTCAGGCCGCGGGAGGTGCTGCGGCGACGGCGACCGGGCATCGAGGGCGACAAGGCACGCGCGCTTCCTTCCGTCGTGGGCCGGCTCCGCCGGGGACCCGATGAAATCGCTTTCGTCTTCCCTAACCGGGTCGCGCGCATCGGTCAACGGCGCCAATCGTTGTAAGCATCTGGGACGATACGGACACCGGCTTCGTGGGCTGGCAACCTTGGTGCGCGGCCCCGCGCCAGATGTAAGCGCTAATTGACGGGTGCATGAAACGGTGCTTAGTCCGGGGCGGCGATAGCGACGGCAGGGTGGAAATCATGCAGGTGGCTCTGAACTCGGGTGTGATCCCAGCCCCGGTGATGCCGTTCAGAACCGACGGGGCGGCGGACTGGGATACGCTCGATCGCTACATGGCGCAGGTCGCCGCCGGCGGCGCGCGCGCCATCGCGATGAACATGGCGGCAAGCGAGGGCGGTTCGCTCGACGCCGTCGAGCAGGTCGAAGTGATCCGCCGTGCCCGCGCCGCCGTGGCCGGGACGTGCCCGATCGTCTCCGGCGTGCTGTCCACCTACACAGCCGGCGCACGCGACGTGGCGCGCCGGGTGGTGGACGCCGGGGCCCAGGGCATCGTCGTTTTCCCGGCACTTCCCACCTTCGTTGCCAAACCCGTGCCGGTGTCGATGATCGCCGACTGGCACGCGGCGATCGCGGAGGCGGTCGATGTTCCGGTCCTCGCCTTTCAGACCGCGAATGCCGCCTATCCGCACGGAACGATCGCCGCGCTGGCGCAGATCGAGCGGCTGGTCGCGATCAAGGATGCGGCCTTCGACGTCGATCGCACCTGGGAATTGCTGGAGGAGACCGCACCGACGAAGATTAAGGTGATGACCGGGAACGATACGTTCATCCTCGAGGCGATGCTGATGGGATGCGCGGGCGCGCTCATCGGGTTTGCCGGCACGGCAACGGCGCAGCTGGTGCGGATGTACGAGCTTGCATCGGCCGGGAAGATCACCGAGGCGTACGACATCTGGAACCGGCTCGGGCCGCTGGCACGTGTCTGCTGGAGGGCGCCGCTGCGCGATTACCGCGTTCGCATGAAATACGTGTTGATGCGCCAGGGCGTCATCCCCGAAATGACCGCACGCGCGCCGCAGCCGGCGCTGACGGACCGGGATCGCGCGGATATCGACCGTGTGATCGAGAGGTTTGGCCTGCTCAGCGCCGAATTTCTTCCCGCCCCGCCGGTCGGGAGGCTGCGCGCGGCCTCCTGACCGGCGGACCCGGACGGCGCCGCCGCGGCGCGATCGTCACGCTACCGCAATGGCACTACGGGCGCGTTCGAGCGCCTGGGGGGCGAAGGCGCGCGAGCGGCGCGTCGTGAGATCGACGTTGACGAAGGCAATCCCGGCCTCGGCCGCGAGCGCTCCCTCGGCATGGATGGTGCAGACGACGTCGAGCCGCCTGGCCGCCGCGGCGGTGAAGGCGCCGGTCACCTGCACGCGCTCGCCCACGCGCAGCTCACGGCGGTAGACGGTGCGCATCTCGACAACAAACAGCGCCGCACCGGAGGCCTCGCGGTATGCCGCGCCGAACCCGGTCGATTCCGTGAGCAGGTCGAGGAAACGCGTGATGAGCACGGTGTAATAGGCGATGTTCATATGGCCGTTCATATCCCGCCAGGCCGCCGGCGCGACGTCGTGCAGGACCGGCGGGGCGGCGCTCACCGTGCCGGGGAGAGCCAGCCGTGATAGCCCGGCGACGTCGCGCCGATCGGCAGGTGAACGACGGCGCCGGTCTCCTGCGCACGGAAGATGGCGGTGATGAGTTCGAGGGCGATACGCGCATCGTCGAGCGTCACGGGAAACGCGCGCCCTTCCATCAGCGCCTCATGGAACAGGGCAAACTGGCCAGCGAAGCCTGACCCGACCTGCGTCGCGCCCCGCATCACCGCCGCGAACTGCCCGGCCAATGCTGCGTCGCGCGGCGTGACCGTCCACGGGTCCTGGCCGGGCCGGATGGCGTCGGCATCGTAGGCGAGCCGCTCGATGACGGCATGCTCGAAGCAGAGGCGCAGCCGGGTGGCGGGCCGCACCGATCCCAGTGTCGCCGTGAGCGATGCGAGCGATCCGTCGGCCAGTTGCAGGCTCGCCACCGCGCAGTCCTCCACTTCGACTGGATTGACGCGCGTGGCCTTGAACGCGCTCACCGCGGCAACCGGGCCGGCGAGCCAGAGCAGAAGATCGTGGATATGGATCGATTGCGTCAGCAGCACGCCGCCGAGTTCGCTCGCGAATTTGCCGCGCCAGGGAACGCGATAGTAATCGGGACCGCGCCGCCAGGCAGTCTCGGCGGAAGCGACATAGAGCTTGCCGAGCAGGCCCGAGCGGATGAGGTGGCGCACGTTCCAGATTCCCTGACCGAACCGGTACTGGAAAATCGGCATGATCCGGCCACGCGAGGCTGCCTCGGCCGCTCTGATGTCGTCGAGCAGGGCGAGCGAGCTCGTGAACGGCTTCTCGCAGATGACATGCTTGCCGGCCGCCAGTGCCGCGACGGCCATGGCGTGATGCAGCATGGGCGGCGTGCAGATGCTGACGACGTCGATCTCCGGCAGGGCGATGATGTCCTCGATCGCGCGTGTCCAGCGCGCAATGCCGTGTTCGGCCGCGAAGGCCTGGGCGCGCTCGGCGACGCTGTCGCAGCAGGCCGCCACGTCGAAGCGGTCCGGCAGGGCGCCGAACCCTTCCCTCACCTGCGTACCGGCGACCCATCCGCACCCGACAACCGCTACCTTGAGACGCTGCATGGCCCTCCCCTTCATCCGACCCGCGCTGGCCGCGCCCGGCGTCGGGCCGGCACGGCGACGTAAGCGGTTTCACATAATCAAATCCCGGGGTAAAGCCGTGCCGAACCGCGCCATGCCGGGGCCGGCCATGTAAGCGATCTCCCCGACGCGCGCCGGCGTGGCCGGGCGCGACATTCGGCTGGCCCGCCGGATAAACTCCGTGGCAAAGAACGGCGATGGAATCCGAATGACGAAGATGCCCACGCCAGGAGCTCCGCCAAGCCCCGGTCATGACGGCAGACCGGGGCGACCGGTCGGCCTGCGCGACGTCGCGCGGATGGCCGGCGTGTCCACGGCAACCGTCTCGCGCGTCCTGAACACGCCCGAGCGGGTCTCCGCCACCTTGCGCGAGCGCGTTGCCGCGGCGTCGGCCCGGCTGGGCTGGGTCCCCGACGGCACCGCGCGAGCCCTGGCGACGCGCCGCACCGGCGCGGTCGGTGCGGTTTTCCCCACGCTGTCACACGGGGATTTTGCCCGCGCCGCCGAGGCGCTCCAGGGCGAGCTCAGGAGCCGCGGCTACACGCTGCTGCTGGCATGCTCACATTACGACCTGGCGCAGGAGCACCTGCTGGTCCGCCAGTTCGTCGAGCGCGGCGTCGACGCGGTGGTGCTGGTGGGCAACGCCCACGATCCGCAGACCATCGGATTGCTCGACCGGCTCAGCGTTCCCTATGTGAAGACGTTCAACTACGATCCGGAGTGGCGGCATCATTGCGTCGGACCGGACAACCGGCGCGCGATGCACGGCCTGACGCGCTACCTGCTGCGGCTCGGGCATCGCCGCTTCGGCGTGATCGCCCAGTCGGCGCACAACAACGACCGCGCGGCGGCACGCCTGCAGGGCGTTCGCGACGCGCTGTCGGAAATGGGCCTGTCGGTCCGACCGCAGCATCTCGTCGAGGGCCGCTGGACCATTGCCGAAGGGCGCGCCCTGTTCCGGAAGATCATCGAGAAAAAACCATGGCCGACCGCGGTCATCTGCGGCAACGCCTATCTCGCCGTCGGCGCCGTGCTGGAAGCGACGGCACGCGGGATCGCGCTGCCCGGCGAGATGTCCATCGTCGGCTACGATGACGTCGAGATCATGCAGGAATTGCCCGTGCCGATCACGACCCTGCGGATCCGCAGCGACGAGGTTGGGCGTCTGGCCGCCGACTATGTGGTCGCCACGCTCGCGGGCAAACAACCCTCGACCGAGCTCGAATGCGAGGTCGAGATCATGGAGCGATCGTCGTCCGGCCCGGTGCCGCGCGCCAGCCGGCGCGAGAGCGTGCCGCGCCGCGCCAAAGGGGCAGACGCGGGTCGGCGGTGACGGCGGGGTTTGCGTCGCGACCCGAGGGGCGCGTTCGTTGCGTCACCGGGCTGCGGGCCCGGCGCCGACCACCGGCTCACGCTGCTGCCCGGCATCGCCGTCTTGGTGACGGCGCTCGCGCTCAACCCGCCGGGCCGGCGCGACGCGCGCGACCAGCGGCTGCGCCCGATACATTGTTTTCCAGGCCAAGAAATCCGGCCGGATGATTCTATCGGATCGGACATGGCTCTAGCGCTGCTCGCCGGCGGTCAGACCGAATTGCAGCGCATAAAGACCGCGCCGGCACCCTTGCCGAGTCTGCGCGCGCGCAAGCAGGCCATCCGAACTCGCCTCCTCGCGGGCGGCGCGCAGACAGGCGGCGTCGACCGCCTCGACCAGCAGGATCCAGTCCGCGATCGCGTCCGTTCCGCTGCGCAGCGCCTTCTCCACCGTGCCACCGGCACTGTCGCCGGGACGCCCCTGGAGCAGATGCACCCCGGTTATTCCCGGCGCCGCCACCAAGGCTCGCAGCACGCCGCGTTCCATAGCCACGCGGTATTCGGCGGGATCGGGCGTAGCCGGCTGCAGCCGGATCGTTTCGATGACGCCGCCCTCGCCGCGCCCGAGACTGAGCGCGACGTCGCAGACGGTGCGGCTGGTGTCGCGGAACTGCGCCACGATGCGGCGCGTCCATGGCGTGGGGTCGTTCAGTCGCGCGACATACGCCGCCGAGACGAGTACGTCCGGCGACGTGGTCTCGTAGAAGTTGAAGTAGGCAGGTTCGCCCTCGATCGCGGCATAGCGGCGGGCGCGCAGAAAGCCGGGAACGGCGATCCGCTCGGGGATATGCTCGCGCACATGCCAGGCCGCGAAATCGGCATCGGCACCGGGCGCGATGCCGTTCCAGATGGCAAGGACGCCGGTTCCCAGGAGACCCATCAGCCGGCCGCCGACAGCTTCTTCGCCCAGCGCATCACGTGCCGGCCCACCGCCACCGTCTCGCCGTGCTGGTTCACGGCCTCCATGTCCGCCAGGCTGCGGCCGCGCTGGCGGTCGACCTCGGCGACGCGATAGTGCACCGTCACCGTGTCGCCGAGCAGGACCGGCTTGAGAAAACGGATCCTGTCGTAGCCGGCGGAGACGGGAAAATCGCTCAGGTTCTCCCGATGGATGACGTGGGCGATGCTGATCGTCGAGACCGTCGACATGAAGCCCACGATCAGCGCGCCATGCGCGATGCGGCCGCCCAGGTTGGTCCGGGTCTTCATGTACTGATCGTTCACGTGCGTGTCGCTGAAGTCGCCGGTGATCCCGGCGAACAGCGTGACATCCGTCTCACCGACAGTCTTGGCGAACGTGTAGTGCTGTCCGACCTCAACGAAGTCGAGCCCCGACTCCATGATGGATGCCCTCCTGTGCTGGCATGCTGTTTCATTATCGCAATCGTCTTCGCAACCCCCGCGGCGTCAGGCGCGGTGGCCGCCGCAACCGCATCCTGACCCGCCGGGCGCGCCGGCGAGGCCCGGGGCGTCGCGCCGCCGACCGGCCGCGACGCGACGACCCGCACGGTCGGTCGGGCCGTTCCTCATGACGCACATCCCGGCGGCAACGACGATCATGGGCGTGAGGCTGCCGCTCGCGTGTCCGGCGCTTCGCGCATGGCCCTCGGCGCCGATTGGGGAATGGCCATGTGTATCCGGTTACATTTCGGCGTGGACCGCCGGCTGTCAAGCCCGTTGCAATTTGGTTTGAACTGGGACAGTGGCACGTGCAGCCGGTTACATTGCAGCGACAAGGACAGCGCCTCCATGCAGGTCATCACCGCCGAGCAGGCTGCGGCCCTGATCCGTTCGGGGGACAGCGTTCTCGTCAGCGGCTCGGGCGGCGGGCACGCCGTGCCGGAAGCCATCCTGGAGGCCGTCGAGGCACGGTTCGTGCAGACGGGGAGTCCTCGCGACCTCTGTCTGA
>JAJXYR010000001.1 GCA_021780475.1 Pseudomonadota bacterium | reverse complement strand
GGATGCCCGAAATCTTTCGCTGGTGCGGCGCAGCTTCGCGGCCGGCCGGGCCCGGCGCATCGACGTGTTGACGGCGCGCACGCGGCTTGCAAACGATGCGACCCTGCTGCCCGCGCTCGGGCGGCAGCTGGCCGCGGCGCAAGATGGTCTCGCCGTTTTGCAGGGCGCCTTTCCCGCCGCCTGGACGCCTCCCGCCATCGACCTCGACGACCTGAGGCTTCCGGCGCGGCTGCCGCTCGCCGTACCTTCGGCCTTGGTGCGGGCGCGACCGGATATCCGCGCCGCCGAATCCTTGCTGCACGCGCGCAGCGCCGCCGTGGGCGTCGCGACCGCGCGCCAATATCCGAATATCGTCTTGTCGGCGTCGCTCGCCACCGCCGGTCTCTCGCCCGCATCGCTGTTTGGATCGACGAGCGCGGTCTGGACGATCGCCGGCGGCATCGCCGCTCCGGTATTTCACGGCGGCGCGCTCGCGGCGCGGCGGCGGGAGGCCGACGCACAGTTCAGCCAGGCGCTCGCGCTCTACCGGCAGACCGTGCTCGCGGCATTCGGGCAGGTGGCCGATACCTTGCGCGCCCTCGGACAGGACGCCGCGCTGGTGGAAGATGAGCGCGGCGCGCTTGGTGCGGCGGCGGCCGGGTTGGAGCTGCAGCGCGCGAGCTATGCGGCGGGCCGCGGCGATGTGTTGCGTCTGCTCGATGCCGAGCGCGAGTTCCAGCAGGCGCGTCTCGGCTATGCGCGTGCGCGCGCGCAACGCTACGTGGACAGCGCCCAGCTGTTCGTTGCCATGGGAGGGGCGCAATGAGCAAACGACGAATCGCCGCGTTTCTGATTCCGGTGCTGGTGCTCGCGCTGGCCGGGGCCCTGTGGTGGGGGTACCGGCTGCGGTCGATGGCCGGCCGCGATGTATTGGTTCTTTACGGCAACGTCGACATCCGCGAGGCGCGGCCGGCTTTCGATGACACGGGCCCGGTCGCGGCCTTGCTGGTCACGGAAGGCGAGCGCGTGCACAAGGGCGAGCTGATCGCCCGCATCGACGATGCACGCTACGCGTTGCGGGCGACCGAGGCCCGGCAGACCGCGCTGCGGCTCGGCGCGGATCTGGAGCGGCTCGTGCACGGCTCGCGGCCCCAGGAAGTCGACAGGGCCAAGGCCGCGATGGCGGCGCTCGACGCCGTTTACAAGAACGATGAGCTGCTGTACCAGCGCACCGTTCGATTGGTGCCCCTCGGCGTCGCATCGACCGAGGATCGGGACAACGCCGCGGCCGCCGTGCGCGCGGCGCGGGCGAGCTACGAGGCCGCGCGGCAAAGCTTCGAACTCGCCAAAATAGGGCCGCGCGCCGAGGACGTCGCCGCCGCCCGGCACGCCTACCGGGCAGCGGCGGCCGCCGCCGCGCTCTCGGCGCGGCAACTGGCCGATACCCGCCTGTACGCGCCGGTCGACGGCATCGTCGAGGATCGCATTCTCGAAGTCGGCGACATGGCGGCACCCAATGTCCCGGTGTATACGATCGCGCTGCGCGACCCTCTGTGGGTGCGCGCCTACGTGCCGGAAGGCGATTTGGGGCGCGTCCGGCTCGGCATGGCGGCGACGGTCGCCACGGACAGCTTTCCAGGGAAGACTTATCGCGGCTGGGTGGGCTATCTTTCGCCGACGTCGGAATTCACGCCGAAAACGGTCGAGACTCCGGAGTTGCGCACGGCGCTCGTCTACCAAGTGAGGATCTACGTCTGCGATGCGCGCGGCGAACTGCGCCTTGGCATGCCGGCGACGGTAAGCCTGGATTTCGGCCGGAACGCCGGCGCGCCGCGCCCGGGCTGCGGACCTGAAGATGCCCGCGGCCGCTGATCGCGGGCCGGCGCTGCGGCTCGAGGGAGTGCGCCGGGCGTTCCGCGCCGGCGGCCGCGTGGTCACGGCGCTCGACGGCATCGACGCTGTCGCCGCCCGAGGCGACGTGATCGGCTTGATCGGGCCGGACGGCGCCGGGAAGACGACGCTGATGCGCTTGATCGCGGGCTTGCTGCGCCTCGACGCCGGCCGCATCGAGGTGCTGGGCATCGAGGTCGCGCGCGATCCGCTCGCGGTGCAGGCGCGGCTCGGCTACATGCCGCAGCGATTCGGCCTCTACGAGGATCTCAGCGTCGGCGAAAATCTCGACCTGTACGCCGATCTCCAGGACGTGCCCCGGGCCTCGCGCCCGGACCGCTATGCGCAACTGCTGACGATGACCGGTCTCGGTCCGTTCAGGAGCCGGATCGCCGGACAGCTGTCCGGCGGAATGAAGCAGAAGCTCGGCCTCGCGTGCACGCTGATCCGGCCGCCGGAAGTGTTGCTGCTCGATGAACCGACGGTCGGCGTCGATCCGGTCTCGCGGCGGGAGTTGTGGCAGATCATCGGCCATTTGACCCGCGACAACGGCACCACGGTTCTGTTCAGCACGGCGTACCTCGACGAAGCGGAGCGCTGCGACACCGTGTTGTTGATCCATGAAGGCCGGCTGCTCGGCCATGGGTCGCCCGGCGCGTTCACGGCCGAGATGGCCGGGCGCAGCTACTTCGCCACCGCCGCGATCGGACGACGCCTGCTGCAGGCGCGCCTCGCCGCCGCGCCGGGCGTGATCGACGCGGTGATTCAAGCCGGCCACGTGCGCGTCGTCGCCGAATCGACCGCGCCGCTGGATGCGGCGACGCTCGTCGCCGGGGCGCCGGACTTGCGGCTCGCGCCGACCGCTCCGCGCTTCGAGGACGCGTTCGTCGCGCGCCTGCGGCCGGCGTCCGCCGGGCGGCGCGCGGCGGCGCAGGCGGCATCACCGGCACCCACATCGGCATCGCCGCCGGCGCCGGCGGGCGGGGCGGTGATCGAGGTGACGCATCTGACGCGTCGGTTCGGCGCGTTCACGGCGGTGAAGGACGTGAACTTCGCCGTCGCCGGCGGCGAGATATTCGGTCTGCTGGGCGCGAACGGCGCCGGAAAGTCGACGACGTTCCGAATGCTGTGCGGCCTGCTGCCGCCATCGTCCGGCGGCTTGCGCGTCGCGGGCTTCGACCTGCGCACCGCGGCGGCGCCGGCGCGGGGCCGCATCGGCTACATGGCGCAGAAATTCTCGCTGTACGCGGATCTTTCGGTGCGCCACAACCTGCGCTTCTTCAGCAGCGTGTACGGGCTCGCCGGCGCGGCGCAGCGACGGCGGATCGAATGGGCCGTCGCAGAATTCGAGCTCGCGTCGATGCTCGACGCCACCGCGCGCGATTTGCCGCTCGGCTTCAAACAGCGGCTCGCGTTGGCCTGCGCGTTGATGCACGAACCGCGGATCCTGTTTCTCGACGAGCCGACCTCGGGTGTGGATCCGCTCGCCCGGCGCGAATTCTGGCGGCGGATCAACGGCCTCGCCGCGGCGGGGGTCACGGTTCTCGTGACCACGCATTTCATGGAAGAGGCGGAATACTGCGACCGGCTGGCGATCATGGCGCAGGGCGAAATCTTGGTCGAGGGAACGCCGGATGCGATCAAGCGCGCCGCCGTCAGGGCCGACCGCCCCGATCCGACGATGGAGGACGCGTTCATCGCCGTGGTCGAGGCCGCGACCGCCGCCGCCGCCGCCGGGGCGGCGGCGTGAAGCCGGCGCCAAGCCGTGTGCTCGCGCTGATGCGCAAGGAGTTCCTCCAGATCGGGCGCGACCCTTCGGCGCTTGCGATCGCCTTCGTCATGCCGATGATACTGCTGCTGCTGTTCGGTTACGGCGTGTCGCTCGACGCCCGCAACGTCCGGCTCGCGATCGTCGTCGAACGGCCGGATGCCCTGACCGCGGAGTTCACCGCCGAATTCGACCATTCCGCGTATTTTCGGGCGCGCCGCTTCCTCGACATCCAGCAGGCCGAGCGGGCGATGGCCACGGACAAGGTCGACGGGATCATCTGGCTGCGCGCCGACTTCACGCGCCGATTCGACGCGGGCGCGGGCGCACCGATCGGCGTCATCATCAACGGCGTCGATGCGAACACCGCGCGCATCGTCGAAGGCTACGTGCAGCAGGTCTGGGCCGGCTGGCTCGCCGCCCGGGCGCACGCGGCCGGGCGGGGGCCGCAGCCGTCGCTCGCGGTCACCGCGGAGGTCCGTTTCAACCGCTCGGTCAGCAGCCGGAATTTTCTGATCCCCGGCTTGATCGCGATGATCATGACGCTCACCGGGGCGCTGCTGACCGCGCTCGTGATTGCGCGGGAGTGGGAGCGCGGCACGATGGAGGCGCTGATGGTCACGCGCGTGCGGATACGGGAGATCCTGCTCGCCAAGCTGGTGCCATATTTCGTCCTGGGAATGGGCGGGATGGCCATGTCGGTGGCGCTGGCCGTGTACCTGTTCGGCGTGCCGCTGCGCGGCGGGATCGCCGTGCTCGCGGCCACTTCGGCCCTCTTCATGCTGGCCGCGCTCGGCATGGGCCTGCTGATCTCCGGCGTCGCGCGCAACCAGTTCGTCGCCGGGCAGATCGCGATCATCGCCACGTTCCTGCCGGCGTTCCTGCTCTCCGGTTTCGTGTTCGACATCGAGAGCATGCCGGCAGTCGTGCGTCTCATTACGCACGTCGTGGCCGCGCGCTACTTCGTCGCGATCCTGCAGTCGCTGTTCCTCGCGGGCGACATCTGGCCGGTGATCCTGCCGAATGCGGCAGCGCTCGCGCTGATGGCGGCGATATTCCTCGGACTCGCGCGCGCCACGGCGCGCAAGCGGCTGGATTGACCGTCATGGGCCGGCAGGTGCTCGCACTGATCCAGAAGGAGTTGCTCGCGATCCTGCGCGACGCCAGGAGCCGCATGGTGCTGATCGGACCGCCGCTGATCCAGTTGATGGTGTTCGGCTACGCCGCCAGCTTCGATCTCAATCACGTCCCCGTCGCAATCTACGACCAGGACGCGTCCCGGGCATCCGCGGAACTGGTTCACCGGTTCACCGGGTCGCCGACCGTCACGGTGGAGGCCATGCTCCACAGCGGCCGGCGCATCGACCGGCTGATCGACTCGCGCCGGGTGAAGTTGGTGCTGGTGATCGACCGCCGCTTTTCCCGGAATTTGCTCACCGGCCGCCCGGCGCGCGTGCAGCTCATCGTAGACGGCCGCAATTCCAACACGGCGCTGGTGACGGAAGGCTATGCGAACACGATCCTCGGCGACTTCTCGGCCGCCTGGGCGTCGGCCCACGGCGGACCCGCGCCGGCCGCGGTGCTCGACCTGCGCACGCGCTACAATCCGTCGCTCGCTTCCCGCTGGTTCATCGTGCCGGGAATCGTCGCGTTGTTGACCCAGGTGGTGACGCTGCTGGTCGTCGCGCTGTCGGTGGCGCGCGAACGCGAGATGGGCACCTTCGACCAATTGCTGGTCACGCCGCTGCGGCAGATCGACATTCTGCTCGGCAAGGGCATTCCAGGCGTGCTGATCGGCGTGCTGGAGGCGACGGCGATCATCCTGGCCGCGGTGTTCTGGTTCCACGTGCCGCTGCGCGGCGGCCTGGCGCCGCTCTATGCCGGTCTCATGCTGTTCGTGATCGCCGTGACCGGCGTGGGGCTCGCGATTTCGGCGCTGTCGGCGACCCAGCAGCAGGCGCTGCTCGGCGCCTTCCTGTTCATGGTGCCGTCGATCATCCTGTCCGGGTTCGCGACGCCGATCGCCAACATGCCGGCGGCGGTACAGTGGCTGACCTATGTCAATCCGATGCGATATTTCCTGATCATCGTGCGCGGCGTCTTCCTGCAGGGCGCGGGCTTCGGTGAACTCGCGCCGCAGTTCTGGCCGATGGCCGCGATCGGCCTGGTCACGCTCGCGGCCGCGGGCTGGTTGTTCCGAAAGCGGGTGGTCTGAGCGGTTGCGCCGGCGGTTTCAGCGGCGCCGGCGGAAGCGCGGCGCCACCTGCAGCGCGAGCCAGTTTCGCAATTCCGCCAGCTTGAGCGACTCATCCTGCATCGACGGGCCGAGTCCGTGCTTCCAGTTCAGGCGCCGGTCATGCGGATCGCGCATCAGCGATCGCAGCTCATCGACGAAGGCGTCCCGTTCCGCCGGCGTGGCGAACAATTGTTCCTGGAGCAGCAGGTCGCCGTAGCGCAGCGTGGTCGCCGCGATCTCCGCATAGCTGTATTCCGGATGATACTGCACGCCCCAGCACGTGCCGCGCCCATGACGCAGTTCGACGGCCTGCACGCCCATCTCGTTCGTCGCCAGCACCAGCGCGTCCGCGGGGAGCGAGTCGACGTGATCTCGATGCACCGTGATCGCCTCGAACACCGGCGGCTTGCCGGTGAACATCGGATGTTGCCGGCCCGCCGCATTCAGTTCGATCCGGCGGCCGAACCCGAATTCCCGGCCCAGTGGATTGCGGCGCACGCGGCCGCCGGCCACCGTGACGGCGACCTGAAGGCCCCAGCAGCTGCCGAAGAACGGTACGGCGCTGTCGAACACCGTCCGCACCAGTTCGATCTGCCGCTCGATGTGCACGCCGCCGTCATAGATGTTCAGGGCCGATCCGGTCATCGCCACGCCGTCATAGTCCGTCACGCACGTGCCGGTCGGAAATCGCACCTCGCCGTCGGCGGGCCGCACGATGTCACCGCTGATCGGGGCAAGGTCGCGAAGCACCCGCAGGTAGCCCTCGCCGGATGGTTGCCCGCCGGCCGCAAGCTGCTGGTCGCGCGTTGCGGCGCGATTCCCGTCGATGATCAGAATCCGCGGTTCGTTCATCCGATTCCTGCGCGCGAGAACCGACGCACCCCCATTTCTTCCAGGACCCCGGCGATGGCGGCCACCGCCCTCTTCAACGCGTCCGCTCCGATCGCGCCGATGCAGCCGACCCGGAATGTGTCGACGGCCGTCAACTTGCCTGGATACAAGATGAAGCCGCGTTCGCGAACGCGGCGGTAGAACTCGCCGAAATTGTATGCCGGATCGTTCGGAGCGTGGAACGTGACGATGATCGGAGCCTGCAGCGCGTCCGGCAGAAACGTCTCGAGGCCGAGCGCCCGCATTCCGGAGACCAGCGCGGCGCAATTCCCGGCATAGCGCGCCAGCCGGGCCGCCTGCCCCCCCTGCGCCTTGTATTGGTCGATTGCGGACCGCAACGCAGCGAGCACGTGGGTCGGCGGCGTGAAGCGCCATTGGCCGGTTTTCTGCAGGTACTGCCACTGGTCGACCAAGTCCATCGCGAGCGAATGGCTGTTTCCGGCGGAGCCCTGCAGGGTCGTCCGCCGCGCGATGATGAAGCCCATGCCGGGCACGCCCTCGAGACATTTCCCCGACGCCGCGATCAGCGCGTCGAAGCGCAGCGACCGCGCATCGATCGGGATGGCGCCGTAGGAGCTCATCGCGTCGATGATCAGGCCGCGCCCGCGCTTCTCGACTATCGCGGCAATCTTCGGCAGCGGATTCAGAATCCCGGTTCCGGTCTCGCAGTGGACCTGCGCGACGTGCGTGATCGCGGCATCGGCCGCCAAGGCCGCGTCGATCCGCGCCGGGTCGGCCGGTTCTTGCTCGTCGTGCGGCAGGACGACGGCCTCGCGGCCCAGGTAGCCCAGGATCCGCGTAATGCGCTTGCAGTAGCTGCCGTTGTCCGGCACGAGCACCTTGCCGTCCTTTGGAACGAGCGTGCCGAGCGCCGCCTCGACGGAAAACGTGCCGCTGCCCTGCAGCGGCACGCAGACATGGTCGTTTTGCGCATTGACGATGGCCAGGAGATCGTCGCACACCGAGGCGGTCAGCGCGTTGAACGCTCCGTCCCACGATCCCCAGTCCACCAGCATGGCCGATCTGGTCTCCATCGAGGTCGTCAACGGGCCGGGCGTCAGAAGTATCGGATCCATCATGGTGTCCTCATTACAGGCGCGAGCGCACCCGTTGAATCAAGCCTGTTCGCAGCTTCCACCGGAGGTCGCGCCGCGTCACCAGGGCAGCGAATAGGTCTTCGTGTTGCAGAAGCTCTTCATGGCCTCCAAAACGCCTTCCTTGTATCCCAATCCGGAGTCCTTGATTCCTCCGAACGGCGTCAACTCCAGCCGGTAGCCCGGAACCTCGCGCACGTTCACGCTGCCGACCTGCAACTCCCGGATGAAGCGCGTGATCAGGTCGAGGCGGTTCGTGCACAGCGACGACGACAGGCCGTAGGCGGTGCCGTTCGCGATGCGGATCGCTTCGTCGACGGTCTTGAAGCGGATTACCGGCGAAACCGGGCCGAACGTTTCCTGCCGCACGACCGTCATGTCGGGCGTGACCCCGTCGAGCACGGTCGGCGAGTACAGGGCGCCGCGACGGACGTTGCCGAACAGCAGCCTCGCGCCGGCCGCCACCGCCTCATTGACGACCGCTTCGAATCGTTGCGCCGACGGCTCGTCAATCACGGTGCCCATGTCCATCGCGGGGTCGAACGGATCGCCGTACTTGACGGCGCGCGTCTTCTCCACGAGGAGTTCGACGAAGCGATCGGCCACGCTCTCATGAACGAGCATCCGCTTCACGGCGGTGCACCGCTGGCCGGAATTCTTGTACGATCCGCTCGCCGCCAGGGCGGCCGCCTCCTCGATGTCCGCGTCGTCCAGCACGATGATCGGATCGTTGCCGCCGAGTTCCAGGACCTGGCGCTTGTAAACCGCCTTCGCGGCGATGTACTTGCCGATCGGCACGCCGCCGGTGAAGCTGACGAGGTCTACGTCCGCGCTCGTCAGCAGTTCGTCGGCGATTTCGCGCGGATCGCCGGTCAGCACCGACAGCATTTGCGGCGGCAGCCCGGCGTCATAGAGAACGTCCGCAAGCGCGTACGCGGTCAGCGGGGTCTTCTCGCTGGGTTTGAGCACGACCCGGTTGTTCGTGGCGATCGCGGGCGCCAGCTTGTGGATCACCTGGTTCAGCGGGTGGTTGAACGGAGTGATCGCGGTGATGGCGCCCTGCAGCGGCTCCTTCACGGTGTAGACCTTGCGGCTCCTGCCTTGCGCGGTGAGATCGCACGAGAAGACCTCGCCGTCGTCCACCAATGCCTGATTGGCGGCGAACAGCAGCACGTCGGAGGCACGGCCGACCTCATACTGGGTGTCCTTCAGGCAGAGCCCCGATTCGAGCGTGATCAAACGCGCGAACTCGTCGCGCCTCGATGCGACGAGGGCGCCGGCCTTCATGAGGATCTTGTAGCGGTCGTGGCGCGTAAGTGTCGAGCGGAAGTTGCGCGCAGTTTCCAATGCGAGTTTGACGTCGTCGAGAGCGGCCTTCGGTACGGTGCCCACCAGTTCAGCGCTGTAGGGATGCCGAACCTCGATGATCCGATCGCGGGAAACCTTCTTTCCGGCGATCCGCAGGGATTCGCGAATCACCCCGTGCGGCGGGGAGGGGGGCTTGCTGGTGGACATCGATGATTCCTATGGGGCCCGGGCGGCGATGTTCAGACCGAGGTCGAAAGCGTCGAAGTTGCGCCAGCGGCGGGTTTCAGGCTGTTTCGCGACGCCGCGATTGACGAGCAGCGGCACCTTCTGTTCGGACAGCCCGCCGTGCGAGCGCAGTGGAACGTCGAGCCCGGAAAGGTCGTGCCGGGCGAGGCTGGTGCCGATGACCGTGTCCATCCGCGACACGACCACGAGGTCGCCGATCCGGTCCGGCGGCAGTTCGAAGCGCGCCGCGGCCGCCGCGCGCGGCAGCACCGTTTCGATGCCGGGCAGCGCCGCTATCCGCGCGGCCGCCCCGCTCAGGTCGTCGGGGTCCGGCAGATACACGAGCGCGAAGGATCCGAGCGCGCCGTGGTGAACGACGTAGGGGTCGGTGATCGGCAGGATCACCCGGGCCCGGTCTTTGCCGATCCAATCGTCGAGCAGGTCCTGAAGGTAGATCACGTTCGGGCTGCCATCCGGTCCATGTTTGGCATTCATGCCGTGATCCGCGGTGACGACGAGCGTCGCCCCCAATTCGTCGAGTCGCGCGAGATGCCGGTCCATCATGGCGTAGAAATCATTCGCCGCCGGCGTACCGGGGGCGGCCTTGTGCTGGATATAGTCGGTCGTCGACAGGTACATCAGGTCAGGGCGCTCGCGCTCCATCAGTTTGACGCCCGCGGCGAACACGAATTCCGACAGCGCGGCGCTGTACACGGACGGGACGGGCATGCCGACCCGCCCGAGCACGTCGTCTATGCCGTTTTCGGCCAACGTGACCTGGTCCGCTTTTTCCGAGGAGAAGCAAATGCCCTTCATCCGGTGACCGAGAAGTTTGCGCAGCTTGTCCTTCGCGGTGATCACGGCGACTTTTGCGCCGGCATCGGCGAACGCGGCGAGGATCGTTCCGACCCGCAGATAGCGCGGATCGTTCATCATCACTTCCTCGCGACGCTCGGGGTCGAAGAAATAGTTGCCGCTTATTCCGTGCACCGAAGGCGGCACGCCGGTCACGATCGACAGATTGTTGGGGTTGGTGAAGCTCGGCATCACGCAGTCCGCGAGGAAGCCGGTTCCGGCGCCGGCGAGCAGGCGGCCGAGAAAGGGCGCGGCCCCGGCCGCGACGGCGGCAGTGATGTACTCGAATTGGCAGCCATCGACGCACACGACGACCAGCGGGCGGTCCATCCAGCGGTAGTTTCGGGCGTTTACAGTGATTTCGGTGGGCAAGGTCTCTACTCCGGGTGAACTCGGATCATTTCGGTTTGGCGGCGGCCGCGGCCTTGTGCATCCGGGCGCGACTCGCCGCCGCATGTTGGCGCAGCAGCCGCCCGGCGCGGACGCCATCGTGCGCGGCAATGGCCGCCACCACGGCCTTGTGTTCGGTGTTGGACACCGGCAGTCCGCCGCCGTTTTGGAGCCCGCGCAGGCGGTACAGCAGCAGGCCCTTGGTCAGCAGCCGGTAGCTTTCGGTCAGGCGCGCATTTCCGGCGAAATCGACGAGCATGTCGTGAAACCGCAAATTCAGCGCATGGTACGCCTTGACATCCTGAACGGCGGTCGCGCGATCCATCTCGTCGAGGACCGCCTCGAGATCACGAAGTTGTTGCGGCGTGGCGCGCTCGGCGACGCGCTGACCAATCAACTGATCGAGCGCTTCGCGGACGTCATAGATTTCGTCCGCCTCCGCGACGGACACCTCGCGCACAAAAACGCCGCGGTTCTTCTCCGAGCGCACGAGGCGGGACTCTTCGAGGCCCCGCAGCGCCTCGCGCACGGGTCCGCGACTGGTGCCGAAGCGCATCGCCAGGTCGCTCTCGTTGATGCGTTCGCCGGCCGCGAGTTCTCCGGACAGGATCAATTGCTCTATTTCCACCTGCACGAGCGCCGGCAGCGAGTTCGACTGAACGAGCTGGAGTTTTGTCGGGGCGGCGGTCGGTGCCAAGACGGTAGCCTTTGCGTGTCCGGGGTCCGCAGTCTAGCGCGATTGCTGATTGTCGACAATAAATTGTTTAATATTGAGCGGCAGCAAGCTTGTTGAGCGGCAATAAGCTTGCGCGGCGGCGTAGGGGAGGCGAACCCGTCGGTGTCATAGCTCCTCGTACCGACGGGACTCCATGGCCAGCGTCGCGATTTGCGGCCTGATGCCGAAGCGCAGCCGCGCGCCGAAGCCGATCAGCAGGAGCCCCAGGCTGATCGCGCCGAATACCAGCGGCGTGCGCTGGTCGGGGATGAACGCCATCGCCACGACGATGCCGAGCATTCCCGCGATCGCCAGGTAGGTGAGATACGGATACGCCCACATGCGGATGCCGAGGCGCGCCGGATCCTCCCGCTCCAACCGCGCCCGCAGGCGCAGCTCCGATATCGCGATCAGCAGATAGACGAATATCGCCACGGTTCCGTACGAGTTGGTCAGAAAGGCGAATACCGTGCCGGGCGAGACGTACGACATGATCACGGCGACGTAGCCGAACAGCGTGCCGAGCAGAATGGCGCGGATCGGCACGCCGTTGCGGCTGAGCTTGGCGAGGCCGGACGGCGCGTCGCCGCGCCGGGTCAGCGCGAACAGCATGCGCGAGGATGCATACAGCCCGGAGTTCAGCGCCGACAGCACGGCCGTCAGGACGACCGCGTTCATGATCTGCGCCGCGGCGGGAATGCCCATCGCGCGGACCGCGCTGACGTAGGGTGTGATCATTCCCGGCGAATTCCACGGCACGAGGCACACGACCAGGAAGATCGATCCCACGTAGAAGATCAAAACGCGGGTAACGACCGAGTTCGTCGCCTTGGCCACCGCCTTCGCGGGCTCCGCGGCCTCCGCCGCGGCGATCGCGACGACTTCGGCCCCGAAGTAGAAGCCCGTGGCCGTCACGGCACCGGTGAAGATGGGCAGTATGCCATGGGGCGCGAAGCCGCCGTGCGCCGTGAGGTTGGCGAGGGCGGGACCCGCAACCGGCCACAGGCCGAGGACGTACAGTCCCCCGAGCACCAGAAAAAGGACGATCGCGGCGACCTTGATCGACGCGAGCCAGAACTCGAATTCGCCGTAGGATTTGACCGAGAAGAGATTCGTCAGCGTGAGCAACAGCAGCAAGGCCAGACTGATGAACCAAACCGGTTCGGCGGGCAGCCAGAAGCGCACCAGACCGGCGCCGGCAATCGCTTCCTGCGCGACGACGATGACCCAGAAGTACCAATACATCCAGCCGGTGACGAAGCCGGCGAGTTCGCCGAGGCGCGGGCGGTCGCTGAAGGCCAGCCGGGCGTACTCGTAGAACGAGCCCACCGCAGGCAGCGCGACCGCCATTTCGCCGAGCATTCGCATCACCAGCACGACCAGCAGACCCGTGATCATGAAGGAGAGGATGGCGGCCGGTCCCGCCGCCTCGACGACCACACCGCTGCCGACGAACAGGCCGGCGCCGATCACGCCGCCGAGCGCGATCATCGACATGTGCCGCCGCTTCAAGCCGTGTTGAAGTCCGCTTGAATGCGGCGAAGTGGTGTTCACCCGGGATGGCCTTCCGAATTGACGGCGCAGATGCGGTCGGGGAGTTTTACGCGCCCTGTTTTGACGAATCAAGCTCTTTGCGGGAATTTCTCTGGCAGACTGCGCCAAGAGGAGGCAAGCAGATGAATTCGATCCGGAAATCCGCGCCTGAGACACCGCCGGATGACGACGTCAAGGTGCTGCACAGTCTCGGTTACGCACAGGAGTTGTCGCGGCGCCTCAGCCGCTTTTCGAACTTCGCCATTTCGTTTTCGATCATCTGTGTACTGTCGGGCGGCGTCAACTCCCTGGCGCAGGCAACCTCGGGTGCCGGCGGCGCCGCCGTCGGCCTCGGCTGGCCGCTCGGCGTGCTGATCTCGGGATTCTTCGGCCTGGCAATGGCACAGATCGCCTCGGCGTTCCCGACCGCCGGCGGCTTGTACCACTGGGGTTCAATCCTGGGGAACCGCTTTACCGGCTGGCTCACCGCCTGGTTCAACTTGCTCGGGCTCGTGACCGTCCTCGGTTCGATCAATGTCGGTGCCTACAGTTTTTTCATCGGCGCCTTTGGGCCGGCATTGCACGTGACCGATTCGATGGCGAGCCTGATCGCATTCCTCGCCGTGCTCACGGTCGCGCAGGCCCTGATCAATGCCTACGGCATCTCGGTGACCGCGAAGCTCACCGACTTTTCCGGTTACCTGATATTCGGCACCTCGGTGCTGATCGCGTTCGTGTGCCTGGCGCACACCCGGCACTTCGACCTGGCGCGGTTGTGGCGATTCGCCAATTATTCGGGGCCGGCCGGCGCCGATGTGTGGCCGCGGGTGCCGTCCGTAGGCTGGATATTCGTGCTCGGGCTCATGCTGCCGTTCTACACGATCACGGGCTACGATGCGTCGGCGCATACCGCCGAGGAGACGAAGCACGCGACGATGGCCGTCCCGCGTGCCATTCTGTCGTCGATCCTCTGGTCGGGTGTGCTCGGCTACTTCCTGCTGGCCGCGTTCGTGCTGATGATCCCCGACATGGATGCGGCGGCGAAACAGGGTTGGAACGTTTTCTTCTGGGCCATGAGTCAACGCGTTCCGATCGTCACGCGCGATCTGCTGTACGCGCTGATCTTCATCGCGCAACTGTTGTGCGGGCTCGCGACCGTAACTTCGGCGTCGCGGATGATCTACGCGTTTGCACGCGACGGCGGCTTGCCTGGGTCCCGGACTCTCGCCCGCGTTTCCCCGCGACATCGCACGCCGGGCGCGGCGATCTGGGCCGCCGCCATACTTTCGCTCGCGTTCGTCTAG
>JAJXYR010000309.1 GCA_021780475.1 Pseudomonadota bacterium | reverse complement strand
GCCTCTTTCTCGGTTTCCTCGTCCATCAGCCACACATGCGCGCCGAACTTCACATGCTCGCCGGAGAGCGTGGACGGGTCGATCACCTCGACGGAGGAGACGATCTCCTCCAGCTCGGCGATGCGGCCTTCGATGAAGCTCTGGCGCTCCCGCGCGGCGTGGTATTCGGCGTTTTCCGAAAGGTCGCCATGCGTCCGCGCCTCCGCGATCGCCCGGATGACGGCCGGACGCTCCACGGATTTCAGGTTGCGCAACTCGTCTTCGAGCTGCTTCAGGCCGGGGGCGGTCATCGGAAACTTCTGCACGGGCGCAACCTCGGAGCACGCAAGGGGACGGGTGGGACGGCGTGGCCAAGCCCAAACGACACCGCCGCGGAAGGCGGTGGACGCGACGCGCACAGCGCCAGCGCCCGGCCACCCGACCGCGACGGGACTCAGAACGAACCGCGAAAGTAGGCCTGTAGCGGCGCGACTTCAAGTGCGCCCGTCCGCATCGCGGCGATGGCGTGGGCCGCCGCCCGGGCGCCGGCAATGGTCGTGTAATGCGGCACCCCATGGGTCAGCGCGCTGCGCCGGATGTCGAAACTGTCCGTAACAGACTGCGCGCCCGCCGCCGTGTTGACGACCAACTGGATCTCGCCCGAGCGGATCGCATCGACGCAATGCGGCCGGCCTTCCAGCACCTTGTTGACCACCGAGACCGGTAGCCCGGCCTCACGCAGACGTGCCGCCGTCCCGCGCGTGGCGCGGATGGCGAAGCCCAGGTCGATCAGCCGCCGCGCCACGTTCACCGCCGCCGCCTTGTCGCTGTCGCGCACCGAGAGGAACACGCAGCCCTTGTCCGGCAGCTTGACGCCGGCGCCCAACTGGCTCTTGGCGAAGGCGCGCTCGAAGCTGGCATCCAGCCCCATCACCTCGCCGGTGGATTTCATCTCCGGCCCCAGGATGGTGTCCACCTCGGGGAAGCGGGCGAAGGGGAACACCGCCTCCTTCACCGCGACATGCGGCGCGATGGCCTGATCGTCGAGACGGAAGTCCGACAGCCGCGCGCCGGCCATCACACGTGCGCCGATCTTCGCGACCGGCACGCCCGTTGCCTTGGCGACGAACGGCACCGTGCGCGAGGCGCGTGGGTTCACCTCCAGCACATAGATCGCGGAGTCCTTGATGGCGTATTGCACGTTCATCAGGCCGACAATGCCGAGCGCCTTGGCCAGCGCCTCGGTCTGCGACTTCAACTCCGTCACCGTCGCCGGCGAGAGCGTGTACGGCGGCAACGCGCATGCCGAGTCGCCGGAATGGATGCCGGCTTCCTCGATATGCTCCATCACGCCGGCCACGTACACCGTTCCGCCATCGGCGATGCAATCCACATCGACCTCGATGGCGTCGTTGAGGTAGCGGTCGATCAGCACGGGATTGTCGCCGGAGACACGCACCGCCTCGCGCATGTAGCGATGCAGCGAGGGGCGGTCATAGACGATCTCCATCGCCCGGCCGCCCAGCACGTAGCTCGGCCGGATGACGACGGGGAAGCCGATGCGGTCGGTGATCGCCTCGGCCTCGGCGGCGGAGCGGGCGATGCCGTTTTCCGGTTGCAGCAGGCCGAGCTTCTGCAACAGCACCTGGAACCGCTCGCGGTCCTCGGCCACGTCGATGGCGTCGGCCGAGGTGCCGAGCAGCGGAATGGCTTCCCGTTGCAACGCCTGCGACAGCTTCAACGGTGTCTGCCCGCCATACTGCACGATGCAGCCTAGCACGGTGCCGCGCGACTGCTCGCGCCGCACCAGGGCGATCACGTCCTCCTCGGTCAGCGGCTCGAAATACAGACGATCGGACGTGTCGTAGTCGGTGCTGACGGTCTCCGGGTTGCAGTTGACCATGATGGTCTCGAAACCGGCCTCGCGCAGCGCGTAGGCCGCGTGCACGCAGCAATAGTCGAATTCGATGCCCTGGCCGATCCGGTTCGGCCCGCCGCCGAGGATGATTATCTTTTCCCGGTCGGACGGATCGGCCTCGCAGGCAGGCGTGCCGAAGCCGCCTTCATAGGTCGAGTACATGTACGGCGTGGCGGAGGCGAATTCGGCGGCGCAGGTGTCGATGCGCTTGTACACCGGCTGCACGCCCAGTTTCCTGCGTTGCGCCGCGACCTCGGCCGCGCTCGTCTTGGCGAGTCCCGCCAGTTGCCGGTCGGAGAAGCCGAGCGCCTTGAGCCGGCGCAATCCGGTCGCCTCGCGCGGCAGCCCGTTGGCTTCCACCTCCCGCTCGGCGGCGACGATCTTCTCCAGTTCGCGCAGGAACCAGGGGTCGAAGCGGCAGGCGTCGTGGATCTCCTCCACACTGACACCCGCGCGCAGCGCCTGAGCGGCCATCAGCAGCCGGTCTGGCTTTGGTTGCGACAGCGCCGCGCGGAACGCATCGGCCGTGCCGTCGCCGGGAGCCGCGATCGAGTCGAGGCCGGAGAACCCGGTCTCCATGCTGCGCAGGCCCTTTTGCAGCGCCTCGGCAAAGCTGCGCCCGATCGACATGGCTTCGCCGACCGATTTCATGCTGGTGGTCAGCATCGCCGGCGTGCCGGGGAATTTCTCGAAGGTGAAGCGCGGGATCTTCACCACCACGTAGTCGATGGTCGGCTCGAAGCTCGCGGGCGTCACGCGCGTGATGTCGTTCGCCAATTCGTCCAGCGTGTAGCCCACCGCCAGCTTCGCCGCGATCTTGGCAATCGGGAACCCGGTCGCCTTGGAGGCGAGCGCCGAGGAGCGCGACACGCGCGGATTCATCTCGATCACGACCATGCGCCCGTCGGCCGGGTTGACGGCGAACTGCACGTTCGAGCCGCCGGTATCCACGCCGATCTTGCGCAGGCACGCGATGGAGGCATCGCGCATCCGCTGATATTCCTTGTCGGTCAGCGTGAGCGCCGGCGCGACCGTCACCGAATCCCCGGTGTGGATGCCCATCGGGTCCACATTCTCGATGGAGCAGACGATGATGCAGTTGTCCGCGCGGTCGCGGACCACCTCCATCTCGAACTCCTTCCAGCCAAGCACGCTTTCCTCGACCAGCACCTCGGTGGTGGGCGAGGCTTCCAATCCGCCGGAGACGATCTGCTCGAACTCCTCGCGGTTGTAAGCGATGCCGCCGCCGGTGCCGCCGAGGGTGAAGCTCGGCCGGATCACGGCGGGAAGCCCGACCAGGGCGAGCGCCTCGCGGGCCTCGGCCATCGTGTGCGCGATGGCGCTTTTCGGGCTTTCGATGCCGATCTCCGCCATCGCGTCGCGGAACTTCAGCCGGTCCTCGGCACGGTCGATCACGTCGGCTTTCGCGCCGATCAACTCGACGCCGTATTTCTCCAGAACACCGCTGGCGGCGAGCTTCATCGCCGTGTTTAGCGCCGTCTGCCCGCCCATGGTCGGCAGCAGCGCGTCCGGCTTCTCGCGCGCGATGATGCGTTCGACGAACTCGGGCGTGATCGGCTCGACATAGGTGGCATCGGCCAGTCCCGGATCGGTCATG
>JAJXYR010000277.1 GCA_021780475.1 Pseudomonadota bacterium | reverse complement strand
CGGTGCGGGTGCCGGCGCCGGTGCCGGTGCCGGTGCGGGTGCCGGCGCGGCTGCGGGCGGCGCCGCCACCGGCGCCTGGCTGCGTACCATCGGCCGCGCGTCCACCTCCGGTTCGACGATGAACGGTTCATCGAGGACCGGCACTCTCTCGAAATCGGCCGTCTGGATCGTCAATGGCTCGAACGGCGACACGCCCCAGTCGCGCTCGTCGGCCGCGAACTCCGCGCGTCCGGACTGCGGCGGGGTGCTCGTTTCCGCAGCGTGAAACGAAGGATCCGTCGGGACGTGCCGGGCGGCGGGCATGTTGCGCAGGTCCGAATCCCCGCTCGCCTGGCGCGCGCCGCGCGTTCCACGCCACCAAATGCCGCCGATCAGCAACAAGCCGAGACCCAGCAGGATCCAGCGCAGTTCAGACACGACCTGCCTCCCTACATCGCCGCCATGCGCACGGCTTCATCGACGTCCACCGCAACCAAGCGCGACACGCCCGGCTCGTTCATCGTCACTCCGACCAGCTGCGCGGCCAGTTCCATCGTCGTCTTGTTGTGGGTGATGAAGATGAACTGCACCGTTTGCGACATCTCGCGGACGATGTCGCAGAATCGGCCGACGTTGTTCTCGTCGAGCGGCGCATCGACCTCGTCGAGCAGACAGAACGGCGCGGGATTCAGATCGAAGATCGCGAACACCAATGCGACGGCCGTCAGCGCCTTCTCTCCGCCCGACAGCTGGCTGATCGTGCTGTTGCGCTTTCCAGGAGGGCGCGCCATGACGGACACACCCGCCTCGGTCGAGTCCTCGCCGACCAGTTCGAGATATGCGTGACCGCCGCCGAAGAGCCGCGGAAACTTCTCCTTCAATCCCGCGTTGACTCGGTCGAACGTGTCCTGAAAGCGGGTGCGGGTTTCACGGTCGATCTTGCGCATCGCCGTCTCGAGCGTTTCGAGCGCGTCCGTCAAATCCTTGTACTGACGGTCCAAATACTCCTTGCGCTCCGACTGTTCCTTGAACTCGTCGATGGCCGCGAGATTGACCTGGCCAAGGCGCTCGATCTTCGCGTTCACGTCGACCAGCGCCGCGTCCCACGCTTCCGCGGACGCTTCCGGGGCGAGTCCGGCGATCAGTTCGGCGAACTCGAAGGTCATCGCCGCGAGCTGTTCGGCGACGCTTTCGCGCCGCACGCGCACCTGTTCGGCGGCGAGGCGCGCCTCCTCCATCGCGCTGCGCGCCGCATCGACCCGCTGTTCGATCTGCGCCCGGTGCGAATCGCGGTCGCGCAGTTCCGCGTCGAGTTCGTCGGCGGCCAGACGCGCGGCATGCAGCTCCCTTTCCACATCGCTCTTTCGCTCGAGCGCCCTATCGAGGTCGGCCTGCAGCGCGATCAGCGGCGCGTCGCCGTCGGCCAACTGCGTCGCGAGTTCCTCGCGCTGCTTCTCCACGCCGGCAAGCTGGCTCTCCACGCGCACCAGGCTCGACGCCAGGGAATCGTGGGTGGAACGGCGCGACTGCACCTCGAGCGCAAGCTCGCGCGCCGCGCGCTGCGCGGTTCCGGCCGAATCGCGCGCAGCGGTCAACTCCGTGCGCAGGCGGTCGCGCGCCGCCTCGAGTTCGACGCGCGCCGGCTCGAGCGCGGCCAGTGCCTCGATCGCCCCCTCCATGCGGCCGCGCGCCGCCCGCAGGTCGACGTCCGTGCGCTCCAGCTCCACACGCACGTCCTCCAGCCCCGCCTCCAACTGCGCGGCACGCCGCGCGGTGTCCTGTGCTCGGGCGCGCGCGGTGTCGTGCGCGGAGCGACGGTCCAGGTGATCGCGATGCAGCCGGTTGACCTCCGTCTGCAGCCTTTCCCGCTGGTCCTCCTGTTCGCGCAGGCGCTCGCGCGTCGCCGTTTGTTGACGTTCGAGGTCGGCCAGATCCGCGGCTAGCCTCGTCACCTCGGCGCGCGCCGCCCGCAGCGTCTCCTCGCGCTCGATGATGCCCTCGCGGCTGTCATGGTCCCGCGATACGCGCAGCCAATCCCGCCCCAACCAGATGCCGTCGCGTGTGACGACCGATTCGCCGGCCGCGAGCGTCGCGCGCCGCGCCAGCGCCTCCTGCAGCGAGGCCGCCGGATAAACGGAGGACAGCAGCGAGCCTAGCACCGCCGCACCCTGCACCTTCGACTGCAGCGACCCGGCCGTCGCCGGCGCCGCGGCGGCGGCGGCGCTCACCACGGCCAGGTGGCCGCCGTCGAAGCTCTCGACCACTCGCGCCACGTCGTCGAGTTCGTCGACGCAAACCGCCTCGAGATACGAGCCGAGCACCGTCTCGACCGCACGCTCCCAGCCCCGCTCCACCCGCAACTGCTGCGCGAGCCGCGGCCGCTGTTCGAGCGATTGCGCCTTCAGCCATTGCACCACCTTGCCGGAGGCCTTGCCGAGCGCCGCCTGTTGCAGCGCCTCGGTGGAAACCTGGGTGCTGACGGCGCCCTGCCAGCGCGCGCGCAAATCGGCGACCGCCTTGACCTGGGCGCGCTCACGGTCGCGGGTCTCGGCAAGCGCGGCGAGCACCTCCTGCAATTCTCCCTGGGACTTGCGCCCCGCCGCTTCGGCCGCGGCGGCCATTTCGGCGAGGGCGTCGAGCGAGGTTCCCGGGTTCGCCGCGGCGAGCTGGGCGTGCTCCGCGCGCTGCCGATCCTGCTGTTGCAACAGGCGGCGTTGCTGCCCCTCCAATTGCTCGATACGCGCACGCTCGACCTGGGTCTGACGTTCGCCGAGCGACACCGATTGGGCGTGCGCGTTCCACGCCACCTGCCACGCGGCAATTTGCTGTTCTGCGCGCTCGAGCGCGCCGCGCGAAACCTGTTCATTTTCGTGCGCGGCGGCCAGTGCCGGCACCATCGTCGCCAGTTCCCCGGACAGCGACTCGATCCGGCCGCGGTCGCGCTGAATGGATTCGGCCAGATCTCGCGCCTGCGCGCCGACGCGGTCCAGATCGGCCCGCTGCCGCTGGCGCAGTTCCCGCGTGTGCATGATGTTCTGTTCGACCTTCGAGACCACGGCACCCGCTTCGTAAAATCGTGCCTGGATCACGCCGAGCGCGTCGCTGCGCCCGGCTTGATCGGCGCGCATCCGTTCGATCCCGGCCTCGACCTCGCGCAGCTCCGCGATCACCGCGTGCATCGCGGACTCGCACTGGGAGGTCGACTGCTCGCGGGCCGCGGCCTCGGTGTCGAGGCTCTGCAGCCTCAGGGCGAGCAGCTCGGCCTGCAGCTTGCGTTGCTCCTCTTTCAGGCCCTGGTAGCGCTTCGCGGTCGCCGCCTGGCGCTGCAGATGCCGGATCTGCTTCTCGACCTCCTCGCGCAGGTCATTCAAGCGGTCCAGGTTCTCGCGCGTCTGCGAAATGCGGCTTTCGGTCTCCCGCCGCCTCTCCTTGTAGCGCGAAATGCCGGCCGCCTCCTCGAGAAATGCGCGCAGATCGTCCGGCCGCGCCTCGATGATGCGCGAAATCATCCCCTGCTCGATGATGGCGTAGCTGCGAGCCCCGAGGCCCGTGCCGAGGAACAATTGCGTGATGTCCTTGCGCCGGACTTTGACTCCGTTGATGAAATAGTCCGACGTGCCGTCGCGACTCACCGAGCGGCGCAAGGCGACTTCGTTGTAGTTCGCGTACTGGCCGGCGATCTTGCCTTCGGAATTGTCGAAAACCAATTCCACCGACGCGGCGCCCAGGGGCTTGCGGGCGGAGGAACCGTTGAAGATGACGTCGGCCATGGATTCGCCGCGCAGGTGCTTGGCGGAGATCTCGCCCATCACCCAGCGGACCGCGTCGATGATGTTCGACTTGCCGCATCCGTTCGGGCCCACGACGCCGGTCAGGCTGCTCGGAAACGTGATCGAAGTCGGATCGACGAACGACTTGAAACCGGCGATCTTGAGCTTCGTTAGACGCATTTTCTTGTGCTGGACCTTCCGCTTGGTGGAGAGTTGACGGGCCTTTCAGCCGGGGCGCGTGGCCGTCGATGTGGCGCGTAGTGTAAAGTAATCGACACTTTCGTAAACCCCTGGCGCTGCGCGCCTCGAAGCACCCATGACCGAACCCAGCAAGTCCCTGGAAACCTTTCCAAACCCCGCCCCCGAGCGCGACTATGCGATCCGAATGACGATTCCCGAGTTCAGCTGTCTGTGCCCGAAGACCGGGCAACCGGACTTCGCCACCCTGCGGCTCGAGTATGTGCCGGATGGGCTCTGCGTCGAATTGAAGTCCCTGAAGCTCTACGTCTGGAGCTACCGCGACCAGGGCGCGTTTCACGAAGCCGTGACGAATCGGATCCTCGGCGACCTGGCACGGGCCACGATGCCGCGATTCATGCGCCTGACGGCCGAGTTCAACGTGCGCGGCGGGATCTACACCACCGTGGTCGCGGAACACCGCGCGCCCGGCTGGACCGCCATGGCGCCCGTAGAACTCCCGCAGTAGACCCTGGTACGCCGCCGACCGTCCCTTTTGGATCATACACTTGAGCCGACGCGGCGGCTGAAAAGTTCTTTTGATTCCGGCCTGTACAGAGCGTGCCGCATCGGTATAATCCGCGCTCTTTCGTTAGGAGGCGAAGACGCAAATGCCAGCGAAGAAATCGAATAAATCGGCGAAGAAGCCCGTCAAATCCGCGCCGAAGAAGGCTGTGGCCAAGGCGGCGGCGCCACGGAAGGGTTCGCGTGCGCCGGCGAAAGCGCCTGTCAAGCCCCTATCATCCAAGGTGAACGTGAAGCCCAAGAAGTCTGCGAGCAAATCCACGCCGGCCAAACCGGTGGAGTCCAAGCCGCGCCCCAAGGCGGCTGCCGCCGCCGCGCCGGCGGCCAAGGTGGAATCGGCGAAAGTCGTCAAATCGAAGCCCGCGGCGCAGACCGCCGCCGCACCGGTGAAATTCGACGTGCGGCCGCTCGTGACGAACCGCAGTTTCGCGGGCGACGAGGACGCCGAGGGCGAATCCCAGCCTTCGAGCCTGCTGGCCGGTCCGCGCAACGTCAAGCCGTACATTCCGCGGCGCGGCGAACAGTACATGAACAAGGAGCAGCTCGAGCACTTCGCGCGCATCCTTCAAAACTGGAAGCGCGACTTGATGGTCGAAGTGGATCGGACCGTGCTGCACATGAAGGATGAGGCGGCGAACTTCCCGGATCCCAATGATCGAGCGACCCAGGAAGAGGAATTCAGCCTGGAGCTGCGTACCCGCGACCGCGAACGCAAGCTGATCCGCAAGATCGACGAAGCACTGAAGCGCATCGAGGACGGGACCTACGGATATTGCCTGGAAACGGGCGAGGAAATCGGCATCAAGCGCCTCGAGGCCCGCCCGGTCGCGACCCTGTCGGTCGAAGCCCAGGAGCGGCGCGAGCGCCGTGAAAAGCAGTACGGCGACCGCGACGACCGCTACCGCTGACGGAGGGAGGCCGCGCACGCTTCCCTATGTTGGGCGCTTCGCCCCGTCGCCGACCGGCGACCTGCATCTAGGCTCCTTGTATACGGCGGCGGGGGCTTATCTCGAATCCAGGTCGCACCGCGGCCGCTTTCTGGTCCGCATCGAGGATTTGGATCGGCCGCGCGAAGTGCCCGGCGCCGCGGGTCGCATCCTCGCGACGCTGGAGGCGTTCGGCTTCGAATGGGACGGAGCGGTGATGCGCCAAAGCGCGCGCTCCGATCAGTACGCCGCCGCCTTGCGGACACTGACCGAGCGGGGCCTGTTGTTCGCCTGCAGCTGCAGTCGCAGCCAGCTTCCCGGCTCCGCGCCCTACCCGGGCACCTGCCGGACCCTGCGGCTGGCGTCCGGCCCGGGCGTCGCGCTGCGAATACGCGTGGAGCCGGGCGAAATCGTGTTCACGGACCGCGTTCAGGGCGAATTCCGCCAGAATCTCGCGGCGACGGGCGGCGACTTCATCGTCAGGCGCCGCGACGGCCCGGCCGCATACGCACTGGCCGTCGTCGTCGATGATGCCGCGCAAGGGGTCACTGAGGTTGTACGCGGCGCCGATTTGCTGCCGAGTACGCCGCAGCAGATCCACCTGCAGCGGGCACTTGCGCTGCCGACTCCGGCATACGCACACCTGCCGCTTCTGACGGAGCCGGACGGTGCGAAGCTGGCCAAATCGCGTCATAGCCGGCGCCTCGACGACGCCGACGCCGGGGCGCAGTTGCTGCGCGTCTTCGCATTGCTCGGCTTGGACCCGCCGCTGTCCCTGACGGGCGCGCCCGTCGCGGAACTGTGGCCCTGGGCAGTCGACCGATGGAGCTTGCGGCGCGTTCCAAGATGCCCGTCTCTGGCCTTGCCGCGGGACCCCGTCACGGGTTCCTAGTCAAAGCCCGACTTGCCTTGTCGCCGCATTGCGCTATCCTGCATCGAGGCGGTGCCTGCGAGTCGGCGCCGCTCTGCGGCGTAAGCACGATGGTCGCCGGCCTTCAGGGGCACGGCTTAACGCGAGCGAGGAGCCCTATGAGCGAGCCTCGAGTAATCAAGAAATACCCGAACCGACGCCTCTACGACACGGTGGAGAGCCGCTATATCACCCTGACCGATGTATTGCGCCTCGTGATGGACCGGATCGAGTTCGTGGTCGTCGACAAGAAGAACAATGCGGACATCACGCGCAGCATCCTGCTCCAGGTGATCTCGGAACAGGAACAGCCGACCGAACAGATCCTGACCCAGGATTTCATGATCCAGCTCATTCGCGCGCACGGCGGCCAGTTACAGGATCTGGTCGGCGGCTATCTCGAACAGAGCATGAAACAATTCATGAATCATCAAAGCCAGGCGCGTGAGCGCGTCAATGCGGTCATCGGCGCGGATCCCGCGGGGGCGCCGGGGATTCCGGCGATGCGGATGCGGGAGATGGGCCGGGAACTGGCGCGCGACATGAGCCGCGAAGCCGACAAGGATCGACCCGATTCGAAATAGCCCGCCGGCGGCCGCCGGCGGGCTGGACATCACGCGAGGTCGACGTTGCGCATCGACAGACGCACGCGCCCCTGGCGGTCGACTTCGAGAACCTTGACGCGCACCACGTCGCCTTCCTTGAGCTTGTCGCCGACGCGCTCGACGCGCTCCTCGGAAATCTGCGAGATGTGCACCAGGCCGTCCCGGCCCGGAAGGATCGTCACGAACGCGCCGAAATCCATCAAGCGCGCGACGCGGCCCTCGTAGATCCGTCCCACTTCGATGTCCGCGGTGATCAATTCGATCCGACGCTGCGCCTCGCGGCCGGCGGCTCCCTGGACCGATGCGATCTTGACCGTGCCGTCGTTCTCGATGTCGATCGACGTGCCCGTCTCCTCGGTGATCTGGCGGATGACCGCGCCACCCTTGCCGATGACGTCGCGAATCTTCTCCGGATCGATCTTCAGCGTGATGATCGTCGGTGCCCACTCGGACATGGTGTCGCGGGGGGTCGACAGCACCTTGTTCATCTCGCCGAGAATGTGCAGGCGGCCGTCGCGCGCCTGATCCAGCGCGATCTGCATGATCTCGCGCGTGATGCTCGTGATCTTGATGTCCATCTGCAGGGCCGTGATTCCGGACTTCGTGCCGGCGACCTTGAAATCCATGTCGCCGAGATGATCCTCGTCGCCCAGAATGTCGGTCAAAACCTTGAAGCGCGCCCCCTCCTTGACGAGGCCCATCGCGACACCGGCGACCGGAGCCTTGATCGGCACGCCCGCGTCCATCAGCGCGAGGCTCGTGCCGCAAACCGAGGCCATCGAACTGGAGCCGTTGGATTCGAGGATTTCCGAGACCACGCGGATCACGTACGGAAACTTTTCCATGTCCGGCATCACGGCCCTGACGCCGCGCTTGGCGAGATTGCCGTGGCCGATCTCGCGGCGTTTCGGCGACCCCATCATGCCGGTCTCGCCGACGCTGAACGGCGGAAAATTATAATGCAGCATGAACGGCTCTTTGCGCTCGCCGGTCAGTGCGTCGATGATCTGCGCGTCGCGGCCGGTGCCGAGGGTCGTGACGACCAGCGCCTGGGTTTCGCCGCGGGTGAACAGCGCGCTGCCGTGCGTGCGTGCGAGCAGGCCGGTGCGCACGTTGATCGGACGCACCGTCTTCGTATCGCGGCCGTCGATGCGCGGCAGCCCTTCGAGGATGCGTTCGCGAACCAGCCGGTACTCGAGGTTGAAGAACTCGTTGCCGACCTGCTCGGCGGTGAACTTCGGCGCCTCGCCGGTCGTGAGCGCCGCGAGCACCGCATTCTTGATCTCGCCGATCTTGGCGTGACGCTGCTGCTTTTCGGTCAGCGCGTACGCGTCGACGAGGGCCTTTTCGGCGTGCGACTGCACCGCATCCTTCAACTCGCCGTTCACGGCGGGGGCGGTCCAGCTCCATTTCGCCTTGCCGGCTTCCGCGGCGAGTTCCTTGATGGCCTTGATCGCCGTCTGCATCTGTTCATGGCCGAACATCACGGCACCGAGCATGACCTCCTCGGTCAGACCGGCGGCCTCGGATTCGACCATCAGCACGCCTTCGTCCGTTCCCGCGACGACCAGGTCGAGCTGCGACTCGCGCAGCTGCGTCGCGGTCGGATTCAGCACGTATTTTCCGCCCATGTAGCCGACACGCGCGGCGCCGATCGGGCCCATGAACGGCATTCCGGAAATCGCCAGCGCGGCCGATGCGCCGAGCAAGGACGCGATGTCCGGATCGACCTCGGCGTTGACGGAGAGGACCGAGGCGACGACCTGGACTTCATTGATGAAGCCCTCGGGAAACAGCGGACGGATCGGCCGGTCGATCAGGCGCGACGTCAGGGTTTCCTTCTCGCTCGGCCGCCCTTCACGCTTGAAGAAGCCGCCCGGAATGCGGCCGGCCGCGTAGGTCTTTTCCTGATAATTGACCGTCAGCGGAAAGAAGTCCCGCCCGGGCACCGCCTTCTTCAGGCCGACCGCCGTGACCAGCACGACCGTTTCGCTCATCGTGACGAGAACGGCGCCGTCCGCCTGACGAGCCAGCTCGCCGGTCTCGATCGTGACCGTGTGGTCCCCGTATTGAAAACTTTTCTTGGTAACGCTCACGTCGGCTGTCCCTTATATATTCATGGAGTAAACATACGCAGACGCGCAACGGGTCTGCGGCGGCGCCGGATTCAGCGGCGTAATCCGAGGCGCTCGACGACTTCGGCGTACTTCTGCGGCGTCGTGCTCTTCAGGTAATCGAGCAATTTACGACGTTGATTGACCATCTTGAGCAGACCGCGACGCGAGGCGTGATCCGCCTTGTGCGCCGTGAAATGTTGGCTCAAGCCATTGATCCGCTCGGACAACAACGCGATCTGGACTTCCGGCGAACCGGTGTCGCGCGCGCTGCGTTGGAATTTACCGACGATTCCGGTCTTTTCTTCTGTAGTAAGTGGCATTGAAAACAATCCTCAATCAATAACTTAGACCCTTTAGGAAGGCGCGCATTGTACGCGCCGCGACAGCTACCCTCAAGCTCGATTCACCGGTGCGGCAATCAACCGCAGCGGCACGAGACGGCCGGTCTCCCGAACCTCTCCCAAACCTAGAAAGCCGCCTCCGGCGGCATAGATACGCACCGTTCCCGGCCCGTCGGCCGCGATTTCCACGGTCTGGCCGCGGCGGAACGCATCGACCCCGCCCGCCGTCAAATCCAGCCGCCGGCAGGCCAGCAAGGCCGCATCGACCGGCAACAGCAGCGCGCGGCGCTGTTCGAGCTCCATTTGCTCGATCTCGGCGAACGTCCAAAGGCGTTCGGGTGCGAAAGGCGCGACCGCGACCCGCCGCAGCGCGGTCAAATGAGCGATCGTCCCGAGCCGCAGCGCGATATCCTCGGCCAGCACGCGGATGTAGGCCCCCTTGGAGCTGCGTACCCGGAAGCGCAGGTCCGGCTGCCTGTAGTCGCGCAGCGTCAGTTCGTGGATCACGATGCTGCGCGGCGCGCGCTCCCGCACCTCGCCGGCGCGGGCATATTCGTACAGCGGCCTGCCGTCCTGCTTGATCGCCGAATGCATCGGCGGCACCTGCAGGTACTCGCGGGGAAATTCCGCGAGCGCGGCCGCGATCCGTTCCTGCGAGAATTCCGGCAGATCGCGCTTCTCGATCACCGGCGACTCCAAATCGGCGCTCGCCGTCCGTTCGCCGAGACGCGCGGTCACTTCGTAGGTCTTGTCGGCATCCAGCAAGTGCGATCCAAATTTGGTCGCCTCGCCGAAACAAACGGGCAGCAATCCGTCGGCGAGGGGATCGAGCGATCCGGTGTGGCCCGCCTTGGCCGCGGCGAACAGGTGTTTCGCCCGCGCTACCGCGCCGGCGGAACTCATGCCGAGCGGCTTGTCGAGCAGCAGGATCCCGTGCACGTCGCGCGTCATTCGACGTCCTTGCCGGGGTCAGCCGGTTTGACGGCCGAGTCGATGAGTTGCGCGAGGCGCACCCCGCGCTCGATCGACGTGTCCAATTCGAAGCTCAACGTCGGCGTGTAGCGCACCATCAGCGCCCGCGACAGGGCATTGCGCAGGAACCCGGCCGCGCTCTCCAGGCCCCGCTGCACCGCCGGATCGGGTCCCTCACGGCCGAAAATCAGGTAATACACCTTCGCCGTGCGCAAATCGCCGCTCACCTCCACGTCGGTGATCGTGACGTTGCCGATGCGCGAATCCTTGACCCCGCGGCGGAGCACGTCCGTCAGCAGGCGCTGGATCTCCCCGCCGAGCCTCTTGGCGCGCTGATTTTCCTTGCGTACCGGCAAGCGGGCGTACGGCACGCTACAGCGTGCGCGCAACCTCCACCCGGGAATAGCATTCGATCTGGTCGCCCTCGCGCACGTCATTGTAGTTCTTGACGCCGATGCCGCACTCGGTGCCGGCCCGCACCTCGTTGACGTCATCCTTGAAGCGCTTCAAGGACTCGAGCGCCCCCTCGAAGATCACGACATTGTTGCGCAGGACTCTGATCGGAAAATTGCGGCGTACGTAGCCGTCGATGACCATGCATCCGGCGACCGTGCCGAACTTGCTCGAGCGGAACACGCTGCGCACCTCGGCGAGGCCGACGATCTGCTCCTTGACCTCCGGCGCGAGCAGCCCGGTGAGCAGCGTTCGCACATCGTCGATCGCCTCGTAGATGATGCTGTAGTAGCGCACATCCACGCCATGGTCCTTGATCGCGACACGGGCCGCGGCGTCGCCGCGGACGTTGAACGCGATGATGCGGGCCTTGGACGCCGCCGCCAGCGTCACGTCCGACTCGGTCAGGCCGCCCACACCGGAAGTCACGATGTTCACGCCCACCTCCGTCGTGGACAGCGCATTCAACGCATCGCGCAGCGCCTCGACGCTGCCCTGGACGTCGCCCTTGACGACCAGCGGCACGATGTTGGCCTTGACGTCGCCCATCGTGGAGAACACGTCCTGCATGTTGGCGCTTTGCTTCGCCAGCTTGACGTCGCGAGTCTTCGCCTGGCGGTGCATCGCCACTTCGCGCGCCTTGCGCTCGCTCTCGACCACCAGCAGCTCGTCACCCGCGTTGGGCGAACCGGACAGGCCGAGCACCACCACCGGCGTGGACGGTCCCGCCGATTCGATCGGCCTGCCCGCCTCGTCAAACAGCGCGCGCACGCGGCCGAATTCCTGCCCGATCAGTATGGCGTCGCCGAGCTTCAGCGTGCCGCGCAACACCAGAATGGTGGCGATCGCGCCGCGGCCCTTTTCCAGGCTCGATTCGATCACGAATCCGGCCGCGTAGCCCGCGGTCGGCGCCTTCAGCTCGAGGACTTCGGCCTGCAGCAGCAGGCTCTCCAGCAGCTTCTCGACGCCCTCGCCCGTGCGGGCCGACACCGGCACGAAAATATTCTCGCCGCCCCACTCCTCGGGGATGACGCCGTATTTGGTGAGCTCCTGCTTGACCTTCTCGGCGTCGGCCTCGGGCTTGTCGATCTTGTTCAGCGCGACCACGATGGGAACGTTGGCCGCCTTCGCGTGCTTGATGGCCTCGATGGTCTGCGGCATGACGCCATCGTCGGCCGCCACGACCAGGATGACGATGTCCGTCACCTGCGCGCCGCGGGCGCGCATCGCCGTGAACGCGGCGTGGCCCGGCGTGTCGAGGAAGGTCAACGTGCCCTTCGCCGTCTCGACGTGATACGCACCGATGTGCTGCGTGATGCCGCCCGCCTCGCCCGCCGCGACCTTCGTGCGGCGGATGTAGTCGAGCAGCGAGGTTTTGCCGTGATCGACGTGGCCCATGACCGTGACCACCGGCGGACGCGGCACGCTTTCGAGAGCCTCCTCTCCGGCGCCCTGAATGTCGGTTTCGATCAGATTGTCGTTGCGCAGCACCGGGGTATGGCCCATCTCCTCGACCACGAGTACCGCCGTGTCCTGCTCGATCATTTGATTGATCGTCGCCATGACGCCCATGTTCATCATGACCTTGATGACCTCGGTCGCCTTCACCGCCATCTTCTGCGCGAGTTCGGCCACCGTCATCGCCTCGCCGATCGCCACCTCCCGCACGACGCGTGCGGTCGGCATTTCGAAGCCGTGCTTGCTGTCGCCGTCGCCCAACGAGCGGCGCCGTCCGTGCGACTTTTTCTTCTTGTGGCGCGAACTGACGTCGCCGACGATGTGCAGTTCCTGGCGGCCGTACCGGGTCGCCTTGTCGTCGACCACTTCGCGCGCCGGCTTCACGGGCTTGGCCGCGGCGGTCTTGCGCTCGCGCTCCGCCGCCTCGCGGGCGGCGACCTCGGCCTGGCGGCGCGCGTCCTCCTCGGCGGTGCGCTTGCGCAGTTCCTCGTCCGTGCGCCGCCGGCTCTCTTCCTCGAGCCGCTCCTTGTCGAGCCGCTCCCGCTCGCGCCGTTCGTTCTCCTCGCGTTCGAGGGCCGCCTTCGCCTGCTCCTCGGTCTCGCGCAGCCGGTCGATCTCTTCCTGCTGATGGCGCGCCTGATCCTCGAGGACTTCGCGCTTCACGTAGGTTCTCTTGCTGCGCACCTCGACGCTGACCGTGCGCGCGCGGCCCTGGGGGCTCGCGAGCTTGAGCTCGGACTGCGATTTGCGCCGCAACGTGATCTTGCGCGGAGCGGCGTCGGCCGGGGCGTCGTCGCGTCCGTGGCTGCGCCGCAAGTGCGTCAACAGCTCGTGCTTGGCGTCCTCGCTGATGATGGCCTGCGCACCCTCGACTTGGATGCCGGCTTGATCGAGCTGTTGAAGGAGCCGGTCGACCGGCACCTTCAACACCTCGGCGAATTGTGCAACCGTAACATCGGCCATAATCCTGCTCCTAAGCCTTCGCTTCTTCCGCGAACCAGTGCTTGCGGGCTTCCATGATCAATTCGGCGGCCTTCTTTTCATCGACGCCCGCCATCTCGACGAGTTCATCGACAGACAAGTCGGCCAGGTCATCACGCGTGCGCACGCCCTTGGCGGACAGGGCGCCCGCGAGTTCGACGCCGGTGATGGCGGCGAGATCAGCCGTCGGTTCGCCGCCCGACGCGGACTCTTCGCTGGCGATCGCCAGGGTCAGCAGCACGTCGCGTGCGCGGGTGCGCAGCTCCTTGACGATCTCTTCGTCGAACTCCTCGATGCTGTTCAGCTCCGCGGCCGGCACGTACGCGATCTCCTCGATCGTCGAGAAGCCTTCCTGCACGAGGATGTTCGCGACGTCGGCGTCGACGTCGAGCTGCTTCATGAACGTTTCGCGCAGCGCGACCGACTCGGTCTCGCTCTTGGCCTCGGCTTGGGATTCGCTCATGACGTTCAATTCCCATCCGGTCAGCTCGCTCGCGAGCCGGATGTTCTGTCCGCCGCGCCCTATGGCCTGCGACAGCTTGTCCTCGGACACCGCGATGTCCATCGAATGCGTGTCCTCGTCCACGACGATCGACGTCACCTCGGCGGGCGCCATCGCATTGATGACGAATTGCGCCGCGTTCTCGTCGAACGGGATGATGTCCACGCGCTCGCCGGCTATTTCGTTGGAGACGGCCTGGACACGGGATCCGCGCATTCCGACGCAGGCGCCGACCGGATCGATCCGGGGATCATTGCTGCGCACCGCGATCTTGGCGCGTACGCCGGCGTCGCGGGCGGCCGCGAGAATGTTGATCAAACCCTGGCCCACCTCGGGCACCTCGAGCTTGAACAGCTCTATCAAAAATTCGGGCGCCGTGCGCGACATGAACAACTGCGGCCCGCGGGGCTCGGAACGAACCTCCTTCAGGTACGCCTTGATCCGGTCCTGCGCACGCACCGGCTCGCGCGGAATCATCTCCTCGCGCGGCACGAATCCTTCGGCATTCAGA
>JAJXYR010000279.1 GCA_021780475.1 Pseudomonadota bacterium | reverse complement strand
GGGTCGTGATCACCATCACCGCCAATGGCAGCTACCTAGTCGACGGCGTGCGGCTCGCCGATTCGGACCGCGCGACCTTGAGCGCGGCGCTCGCGCGGGCGGCCGGCGCTGCGCGCGGTCCGCTGACGATCCGGGCCGACGGGCGCACCACGCACCAGTCGGTGGTCACGGCGATGGATGTCGCCGGGCGGCTGGGTTTCGCGCAGTTGGATATCGCCACGACGCACGAGGAAGCCGCGCGGTGAATGCCACGCCGGCGGCGCCGGCCGCGCAAGCCCGCGGCCCCTGGGCGGTGTACCGGCGTCTGCTCCGGTATGCGAGGCCCTACGTCGGGGTCTACCTGATCGGCGTGGCCGGCATGATCCTGTATTCGGCGACCGAGGCGGCGCTCGCCTACCTGATCCAACAATTCACTCACGGCACCTTTCTGCAGCACGACCGCTCGATGCTCTGGAAGATCCCGGGCGGCGTCGTCGTGCTGTTCCTGCTGCGCGGGATCGGCGATTTCGGGTCGAACTATTTTCCCGGCTGGGTCGGGCGCCAGGTCATCAAGGACCTGCGCCATGAGTTGTTCGCCCACTATCTGCGCCTGCCGACCGCGTTCCTCGACCGCCAGCAGTCCGGGGCGCTGCTCTCCAAGCTCACCTACAACACCGAGCTGGTCGCGGCGGCCGCCACCAACGCCTCGGTTTCGCTGATCCGCGACAGCCTCGGCGTCGTGGTGCTGGTCGGCTACCTGTTCTACATGAACTGGCAGCTGGCGTTGTTCTGCATCGCGGCGGCACCGCCGATCGGCTGGCTGATGCGGGTGGCGAACCGGAGCTTCCGCCGCTACAGCGCGCGGATCCAGAACTCGATGGCCGACATCACGCGGGTCGCCAAGGAGGCGATCGACGCGCACCGGCTGATCAAGATCTTCAACGCCGAGGCGCACCAGGGCGCGCGCTTCGACCACGCGAACGAGGCGAATCGGCGCTCGAACATGAAGCTGGTGTTCGCCAGCGCGCTCAGCAATCCGGTCGTGCAACTCATCGCCTCGATGGCCCTGGCGGGCGTGCTGTTCGTGTCGATCCGCCAGGTGTTCGCGCATGGTCTGAGCTTCGACGTGTTCCTCGGTTTCCTCGCGGCCGCGATGATGGTTCCGCCGCACCTGCGGCGGCTGGTGAACGTGAGCGGGCCGCTGCAGCAGGGCATCGCCGCCGGCGAATCCGTGTTCGAGCTCATCGATGAGGCGGACGAGCGCGAGGGCGGCGCGCGGCGCATCGACCGGGCGCGCGGCGAGATCGAGTTCCGCGACGTGAGCTTCGAGTACTCGAGCGAAAAGGGCGCGGTCCTCTCGGCCGTGAGCTTCAAGGTGCGCGCCGGCGAGACCGTGGCGATCGTCGGCCGCTCGGGCAGCGGCAAGTCGACGCTCGCGAGCCTGGTGCCGCGTTTCTATGACGTCTCGACGGGCGCGGTGCTGCTCGACGGCCACGACGTGCGCGAATACCGTCTCGCGGATCTGCGCTCGCAGGTGAGCCTGGTGAGCCAGGACGTCGTGCTGTTCAATGACACGATCCGCAACAACATCGCCTTCAACGCGGTCGGCAAGACGGATGCCGAGATTCTCGAGGCCGCGCGCGCCGCCAATGTGCTCGAGTTCGTCGCGAACCAACCGCAGGGCCTCGACGCGCCGCTCGCCGACCGAGGCCAGAACCTCTCCGGCGGCCAGCGCCAGCGGATATCGATCGCGCGGGCGCTGCTGAAGAATTCTCCGGTGCTGATCCTGGACGAGGCCACGGCGGCTCTGGACAACGAATCCGAACGGCGGGTGCAGCAGGAATTGTCTCTGCTGATGCGCGGACGGACCACGCTGGTGATCGCCCATCGATTGTCGACCGTCGAAAGCGCGGACCGAATCATCGTGCTCGACCGCGGACGGATCGTCGAGACCGGCACGCACCGGCAATTGGTCGCGTCCGGGGGCTTGTATGCGGCGCTGCACGGGATGCAGTTCAGCGTCTGACCGGCGCGCTCCAGCACCCATGTCGGCGCAAGCCTGGTTCAATCGTCTCTGGTATGGCCGTTCGCCGCCGCCGCCGTGGCTCCTGCCCTTGTCCTGGCTCTACGGGGCAGCGGCCGCGGCGCACCGCGCGCTCTATCGACGCGGCTGGCTCGCGATCCAGCACGTTGAAGCGCCGGTCATCATCGTCGGCAATTTGACCGCCGGCGGCAGCGGCAAGACGCCGCTGGTCGCCTGGCTCGCGCGCGGCCTCGCGGCGCAGGGTCTGCGGCCCGGCATCGCGAGCCGGGGTTACCGCGCCGGCGTCGGCACCGCGCGGCTCGTCCTGCCCGGAGACTCCGCGGCGGAGGTGGGCGACGAACCCGTGATGCTGGCGCGGCGCACCGGCCTGCCAGTGGCCATCGGTCGGGCGCGGGCGCAAGCCGCGCGCCTGCTGATCGAGGCGGGCTGCAACGTGATCGTCGCCGACGACGGTCTGCAGCATCATGCGCTCGCGCGGAACTGCGAAATCCTGGTCGTCGACGGCGAACGGCGCTTCGGCAACGAGAGGCTGCTGCCGGCGGGGCCGCTGCGGGAACATCCGCGGCGGCTGACGACGGTAGACGCGGTCGTCGCGAACGGCGGGGAAGCCGCTCCCGGGGAACTCGCGATGCGGCTCGTCGCGAACAAGGCGGTGTCGCTCCGCGACGGACGGGAGTATCCGCTCGCAGAGTTCAGCGGCCGCAGCGTCCACGCGCTGGCCGGAATCGGCGATCCGGAGCGTTTTTTCCGCATGCTGCGGGCGGCCGGCATGGACGTGGTCCCGCATCCGCTCGACGATCATGCGGCGATCGGCGCGGCGGATATCCGCTTCGACGACGACAATCCGGTGCTGATGACGGAGAAGGATGCCGTAAAATGCGCACAGGAGGCCGACGACCGGCATTGGTTCGTGCCGGTCGAGGCGGATTTCGGCGAAGCCGATGCGGCGGCGCTCATGCAGGTGGTGCTGCGGTCGATCACGAGGTTCAACAGTGGATAAACGATTGCTCGAAATATTGGTTTGCCCGATCTGCAAAGGGCCGCTGCGGCTCGTCGGCGGCGCCGCGGAGCCCGAACTGGTGTGCCGCCCCGACCGCCTGGCCTACGCGATTCGCGACGGGATCCCGGTGATGTTGCCCGATGAGGCGCGGAGCCTCGGCGCCGACGATCCGCTGCTCGAACGCTAGGCCGCCGGCGGCCCCTTGGAGTTCGATGTCGTCATTCCCGCGCGTCATGCGTCGACGCGCCTGCCCGGCAAGATGCTCGCCGCGATCGGCGGCCGGCCGCTGATCCAATGGGTGTGGGAGCGCGCATGCGCGAGCGGCGCGCGCCGGGTGATCGTCGCGACCGACGACGAGCGCATCCGCGCCGCGGCGGAAGGTTTCGGCGCCGAATGCCTGCTGACGTCGCCGGCGCACGCGTCCGGGACCGATCGGGTCGCCGAAGTCGCGCGGTGCCGCGGTTTCGCCGCGCAAGACGTCGTCGTCAACGTGCAGGGCGATGAACCG
>JAJXYR010000139.1 GCA_021780475.1 Pseudomonadota bacterium | reverse complement strand
AGGCAGTGGCAGCGGCCGGCCGTCGAGCGACAGCGCCCGGGCACCGCGCGGCACCGGCGCGGCGCAGACGGTCGGAAAATCTCCATCCCGCGGCGCGCGCACGGCCATCGGCCGCGACGCCCCGTCGATGCGCAACCGCGGACAGGTTTCGCCGGCGACGACGGCGCGCGCCTCGACGCCGCCATCCGGCGTGAACTGCATCCACGCGGAATGAACCCGCTGCGCGGCCGCGGGCAGCGCAGCGAGCGCGAGCAGCAGCGTCAAACCGCATTTTCTCATGCACATAGTATGCTCCTTCGCTCGACCATGAACAGATGCAGCGCCACGGCGGCGAACACCACCGCGCCGCCGACCAGCGTCGCGGGGCCCGGCGTCTCGCGCAGTGCGAGCCAAACCCAGAAGGGCGCGAGCGGGGCGTCGATCGCGCCGATCAGCGCGGTTTCGATCGGCGGCAGGCGCCGGGCGCCGAACGTGAACAGCGGCAGTCCGACCGCGAAGTTCAACAAACCGAACAGCGCCGCCAGCCACAGGTCGTGGGAGGAGATCGCAAGCGGTGCGCCCAGCGGCCAGCTGGCGAGGCCGCTCAGCAGCGATGACAGGCAGGCGGTGAGCAGAATGGGAACGTCGGGGAATCTGCGTGCGACGACGACCGTCACCGCCATCGTGGCCGTCATCGCCAGGGCGAGCGCATCGCCCTGCAGTCCGCCGCGGGCGCCGAAACCGACCATCACCGCGACACCGCCGAGCGCCGTGGCGCTCGCGATCACCGCGCTCGCCGCGGGTTTCTCGCGCAACACCCACCATCCGATCGCGCCCGCGAGAAACGGGGCGGTCGCGTAGATCACGGCCACGTTCGCCACCGTCGTGTGGCGCAGCGCGGTCAGATAGAACGTCATGCCGGCCGCCGATTGCACGACGAACAACAAGCCCACCCAGCCCATGCCGCGCAGCGTGCGCCATGCGCGCTTCTCCGGGAGGAACGGCATGACCGCCGCGAGGCCGGCCGCGCCGAAGATGCCGCGCCAGGCCAGCAGCGTCCAGCTGTCGACGTGGATCAAGCGGGTGAACAGTCCGCCGAGGCTCCACGCGACGGCTGAACCGGTGACATACAGAACACCCGTGCGATGACTCGCGCGATTCATCGGCCTGGCGCCTGCCGGGGCTACGGCGAGGCGGGGAGGACGGCGGCGATCGGCGCGGCGGCGCGCGGCACCGCGGCGCGGTAGTTCTCGCCGACGAATGCGGCGACGGTCGCGGCGATCTGGGATTGCGTCAGCGGGGCGACGTTACTGCGCTCACCCAGCGGCTTGGTGTCCGGACCGATGACTCCGATCCAGATGTTTTCCGATCCCTTTTCGGCGACGCCGTGATCCTTCCACTGCACGGGTCCGCTGCCGCGGCCATGATCCGCGGTCAGGATGAAGGTGGTGCGGCCCCGGTATCGGGGCATGGCCTGCATCGTGTCCCACAGCTGGCGTACGAAGCCGTCGAAGCGGTGCGCGCTGTCGAGAATCAGGTCGTAACGGCCTTGATGGCCCCAGTCGTCGGTTTCCCCGTAACCGACGAACAGCACGCGCGCGCGGCCGGTCTTGACGTATTCAAGCAGTGGAATCTGCAGGAACGAATCCGGCGGCTCCTCTTCGTCGAACCGGGTGGTCGTCGCGTACAGGGTGCGCAGCATCGCATCGCCGGGCGTGTTCGACAGCGTCGGCGGGTTCCAGCCGGTTTGCATGATCAATCGGCTGCGCTTCTCATTGAAGATGTCCGCGAACGCGTCCCAGGTGCCGAAGATCGCCACGTGCCCGTGAAATTCAGGCTTGTCGTTCAGCCATTCGAACACGGTCTCGTTCGGGTTCGGCCCGTAGGAGTTCGAGTCGATGCGCGGATCCGGATAGCCGACGGTCATCTCGTTGTAGCCCGGGTAGGAAAACGCCAGGCCGTTGGTCACCCGCGCATCGCTGCCCCGCAGCCGGTTGCCGAACAACTGACCCTGTTTGGCGACCGTGCCCCACAGGAACGGAAACAGCGCCTCGCGCCGGCTCGCCGCATCGTCGCGCCAGTAGCGCGCCCGCAGCGTCTTCTCCGGCACCCAGCTGCCCCCGTGCGCCGGGTCGAGGAGCAGGGGGTCGGCGCCGGTGAACACCTCCTGCCAGCGCAGACCGTCGCAGACGATCAGCACCACGGTCCGGGTCCTGGCCGCGAACGCCGTGGAGGCGATCAGCAGCGCGGCCGCCGCGGCGAACCAGCGTGTCGTACGGCTCGATGGATTCAACATGCGCATGGGGACCCTGTGTTGAGCGTGGTGGGCGCAGTGTAGCGCCGCCACGCTGCAAGATTATAACAACGGCGCCGGGGCGACGACGACACCGTCCTGGTCGCTGTACAGATGATGCCCCGGCGTGAAGGTGACGCCGCCGAATTGCACCGCGACGTCCACGTCGCCGTCGCCGCGCTTCGCGCTGCGCCTGGGATTCGTGCCGAGGGCCTTGATGCCGAGCGCGAGCGTGGCGAGCGCCGCGCTGTCGCGTACGGCCCCGTTGATGAGCACTCCGGCCCAGCCTTGCGCGAGCGCCGAGGCGGCGATCATGTCGCCGAGCAGCGCGCTCCACAGGGAGCCGGTGCCATCGACGACGAGCACCATGCCGCGGCCGGGTTCGCCCAGCACGCGCTTGACCAGGGCGTTGTCGTGGCGGCAGCGGACGGTGCGTATCGCGCCGCTGAAGTGGGTCGCCCGGCCGAAATTCCGGAACTGCAGTTCGCAGGATTGAAGCTGCTCGTGCGCATCGATCAGATCCGTGGTGGCGAAGCTCATGGGGACTCTCCTGACAGGGAAGCGTATCGGCTCATCGCGGCGAAGGTGCGCCGCCACGCCGCGCTGCGCGGCTCGATCAGCGGCATGTGGGTCTCGTCGGGCAGAGTCAGGAATTCGACGGGATCGCGCGCGGCGCGCGCCGCCTCGGCGTAGGATTGCGCAAGAGTCCACGGCACGCTTTCGTCGGCGGTGCCATGCACCAGGAGTTGCGCGACGCCGAGCGGCAGCAACGCGCGCGGATCGGTCCAGGCTTCGTCGGCGGGCGACGGCAGGAACGCGGCGACCGCGCCGGCGCCGATGCCGAGGCGCCGCGCCTGCGACAGGTCGCTGACCGCGGCGAGGGCGACCACGAGCGCCGGCGTCACCGCGGGCGCCGCGCCGATCGTGCCCGGTGCGAGCCGCGCGCGGGCCGCGCTCCAGAGGGCGAGGTGGCCGCCCGCCGAGTGTCCGACGATGACCGGAGGCGCCTCGCGCAAGCGATGCCGCGTGCACAGCCCGGCCGTGAAATCCACCGCCCGCGCCACGTCTTCGAAGGTACGCGGGCAGCCGCCGCCGCTGCCGCCGACGCGGCGGTATTCGACGTTCCAGGTCGCGATTCCATGCCGGGCCAGATCGACCGCCAGCGCCGCCATGACGTCGCGACGGTACGATTCGCGCCAGAAGCCGCCGTGCAGCAGCACGATCAGCGGGGTGCGTCCGGGAGCCGGGGTGGACGGCAGC